>JASHTF010000028.1 GCA_030040715.1 Gammaproteobacteria bacterium
ATATTGGGGAAGTCAGAATGCACAGTTGCTGCCGGTGCCCCAGCAGAGGCATGCTGCGCGTCACAAGCTCATCGAGTGGTCACTCGCGTATGTCGGTTCGGCTACGTAACGCTTCACGCGCCAAGATGCCGGATAAAGCCTTCAACTGGTCGGAGATCGTGCGCGCGCACGAGGAAAGTTCCGTATGCGGAATCTAGCTCGTCTGCACGCCCGACGACAATGAAGACCGTATTCTGGAGAAAGCTGCTGCGAAAGCTCTCTCTCGTTGCCGTCTGCGCAAGTTGTGGCGTTGTGTCGCTGGTGCTGGCAGATGACAGCGGCTCCCCCACCTACGGCAGGTGGGGGTTGGACACGGCCGGAATCGATAGGTCGACAAAGCCTGGTGATGATTTCTACCAATATGCCGGCGGAGCATGGCTCGCCTACGCCAGTATACCGGCTGACAAGCCTGAAGCGAGTCTGTGGCGTGAGTTGATTGCGAGAACGGAGATGCGACTGCATGACTTGCTGGAGACCAGTGCGCGAACGGCGGCCCATCGACCGCAAGATCTCAACGGCAAAATCGGTGCGTTCTACAGGTCTTTCATGGATGAGCAGAGAGTCCAGCAGCTTGGAAGCAGACCTATAGAGCCTGAGCTCACGGCTATCCGGCAAGCGCACACGCGGGAAACGATTGCTGCGCTAATGGGCGGGAGCAACAGCGACTACGAGGATTCCTTCCTTAGTATCGTCATTGATGTGGATCTGCGCAATCCAAAGCGGTACGTGGTGTATTTGTCGCAGGGTGTCGGATATCTCTCCCCCTGGCCGAGCGGCCTCGGACTACCCGATCGCGACTACTATCTTGTGTCGCATTTCAAGGAACAGAAGGCCGCCTATCAGACCTATGTGGAGCAGCTACTGAGAATGCTCAACTGGCCAGCCCCGGCCTTACGGTCCAGAGAGATTGTCGAATTCGAAACGAACCTTGCCCAAGCCATGTGGACAGAGGCTCAAGATCGGAACCCGGTCGCAACCTACAATCCCATGACGGTCGTGCAGCTGCGCGCTCTGGCGGCAGATTTTCCCTGGTCAACGTTTCTTGCGAGTGCGGGGCTGTCGACCGTTGACCATGTCGTTGTGCGCGAACCGAGCGCTTTCCGGAGGATCACGGCGGTCTATGTGCGGACGCCGGTCCAGGTTCTACAAGCCTGGCAGGCGTTCCATGTTGCCGACCATGCGGCACCCTATTTATCGAAGCCATTTTCCAGTGCGTGGTTTGCGTTTCACGAGAGGGCTCTCTCCGGTCAGAAGCGGCAACGCGCTCGCTGGCAGCGCGCAGTCACGGCGGTGGCTGGTGGTGCCTTTCTCGAAGGCGAGCGATTTGGGACTTTCGGTACGATGGGGTGGGGCGTCGGTGAGTTCTACACCGCCAAATACTTTCCGCCGGCAGTAAAGGACAAAAGCGAATCCATCGCGCGAACCATTGTGAGTGCTTTTCGCAATCGGCTGCAGCGGCTCGACTGGATGGGATCCGAGACCAAGCGCGAGGCGATCCGAAAGCTCGACACTTACGTCATCAAGATTGGCTATCCCGAACATTCGCGCGACTATGCCTCGCTCGTCATTGCGGACGATGATCTTGCCGGCAACGTCCGACGGGCCGGAGCCTTTGATTGGTCATTTCAATTGCGACGTCTTGCCAGCGCGGTGGATCGCACCGAGTGGTTGGTTACGCCCCAGTCCGATGAGATGTACAACGGGAATTTCAACGATATCGTGTTCCCGGCAGCCTCCTTGCAGGCCCCGCTTTACGATCCCAACGCTGACGAAGCCGTCAATTATGGCGCCTTAGGCGCGATCATTGGCCATGAGCTCACCCACGGATTCGACGACCACGGTCGCAAGCTCGACGCATCCCACGTGCTGCGGGACTGGTGGAGCAAAGACGATGACGCTGAATTCAGGAGGCGCGCGCAGCGACTTGTTGCACAGTTCAGCGCCTATCGTCCGATCCCCACTGATGCACAGGTGCACGTCAAAGGGGAGCTCACTCTGGGGGAGAATATTGCAGACTTGGGCGGGCTCTCGTTGGCAATCGACGCCTACCACGCATCACTGAAGGGGAAACCAGCACCCGTAATGGATGGATTCACTGGCGAACAGCGAGTCTTTCTCGGTTGGGCGCAGGCAAATCGCGGTAAGGCGACGGAGGACTTCCTTAGGAAGCAGGTCGTAACCGACCCGCATAGTCCCGACAAATTTCGGGTCAATGGGGTCGTCCGAAACATGGATGCGTGGTATTCGGCCTTCTCGGTCGGACCTGGCGACCTGCTCTACCTTGCGCCCGAAGATCGCGTTCGAATCTGGTAGAGAAATATTGGGTCGCACTAGAGGCGGCACCCCCTGAGAGCCAACGCTGGTGATAACCTCAGACTCTCCACGCGCGGTGCCCCTCATCTCACAGCGGGTAGCGCTGCTTAGCGGCCGATTCCTGGGGTCTGCGAGCCCGCGTCAATCGGCCGTGCGCGCCGCCGCCAGTTCGGCCAGAGCGGGTATGGAATGGCCGCTTACCGGCAACCAAATTGAACCAAGCCAGGACCGCAGTTGAGCCGGCTGCGGGCATTCGACCTCTGAGACCAGCCCCACCCAGGAACTGCTCGAAGCGCTCACTAGATCAAAAAGTCTCTAAACGCCTTGTCTAATTCTGGTAGGGTCGTTCGTCGATAGTCGAGGGCCCAGCGGACACAGCATTTGGCGCCGAAATGCGATCTGACCAATAACGGCCACTATTAGGAGGCGAAAATGCAGAAATGGACCGCGACGAGGCGCCTAGCGGCCACGCTCGCTCGCCGGCTCCAGCACATCAGGGCCGTCGTGGCGATCGGGACGACATCAATTGTTGTGCTCCCCCGCTTGGACCTCGTGCGGTCCATTGCTAATTGGCCGAATGACGGAACCGGGGGTTCGGAATTGCGTCGCTAATGTTCCAAAGTGGCCGGTACCGACAAATTCCGCTACCTACCCGCGGCTGACCGGTATGGGGCAAGCAAATTGAGTCGGTGACCGGCGGGGCATGGCCCGGCAGCAGAAGATCAGCGAGCCTGCGCGAAGCATCAATGTAAGAAAGGCCTGACGGTCGGTCTGTGGCCTGCTACCGGAGTCAGGCAGCAGCGGTGCTCCCCGCAACCCCGCTGCAAGTTATACGCCCGACGGGTCTCTCTCATCGACCCCATTCAGCGCGACTCGTCGCACATCGAACACGGCTCCGCCGCTTCGGAGACCGAGGGTCATTGGGACGTCCTCGCAGGAATCATCGGGCGCTCAACGATCAGCGGCACGCCGCTATGCGATGGACGAATCGCCGCCCTGTGTCTCCATCACGGAGTGCGCGAATCGCTGAGCACTGATCGGGATTTCAGCCGCGTCGGTGGTCTCGGGATGCGCAATCCCGTTGTCAGCTTAGAGCGAACCAGGCTCGAGCGGCAGCTCCCGGGCGGCCGCTAGCAGTCACAGGCATCGACGCAGGCTGTCGAGTAGACGATCGAGGTGCAATCGGGTGTGATCGGCGAAAATACCGCAGCGCATGACTCCGTCGGGTCCGGCGCCGATGTAATCGGAGTGCAGCACCCAGATGCCCTCCGCGAGCAACCGCTGCTGCAGACTTCTCATCGACTGCCTCGAGCCGAGCGCGAACGCTGCGACCGGCGCCACGGTGGCACCGACTTCCAATCCGAGTCGACGCAAGCCGGCCTTCAAGTAGGCGGTGTTGTCGCGCAGACGCTGCAGCAGCTCCGGATGTGCCCGCACGTAGCGCAGGCTCTGCGCGCACATCGCCGCAGCCGCAGGCAGGCCGACCGCGGCGCCGCGGTAGACCGGCGTCGCCTGCAGCGCCGCGACCTCGCTCGCGTTCGCGGGGACGAGGGCACCCACGGCGCCGAATGCCTTGCTGAGCGAGCCGCCGATGAGCGCAGTGGCAGCGGCAATCGAATGATGCTCGCTCGCGCCGCGGCCGTGCTCGCCCAGCACACCAAACGAGTGTGATTCGTCGACCAGCAGCCGCCCGCCGTAAGGCTCGAGTACGCTGGCGAGCTGGTCCAGGGGCGCGATCTCGCCGCAGGTCGAATACATCCCGTCGGTCACGATGAGCGGCAACGCGCGTGGAGTGCAGTGACGCGACAGCAGCTCGGCCAGGTGCCCGGCGTCCAGATGGTGGAAGGTATGGCGCGGCAGCCCGGAGGCCGCGATCGCCTCGCGCAGCGAGTAATGCGCCAGCTCGTCGAAGAAGATCACGGAAAATCGATCGCGCAGGGCCGCGACGGCGGCGAAGCCGAAGTGATAACCGGTGGTGAGGAACAGCGCCGATTCCGTCGCGAAGAAGCGTGCCCCCTCGCTCTCGACATCCTGCAGCGCCGCGCTCACCAGTCCGAAGTGCCGCGACAGCTGATAGCCCGCTCCGGTCGCGCGCAGCGTGCGCGCGCCAGCTTCGAGGATCTCGTGCACGCCGCCCAGCCCGAGGTAGCAGGAGCCGGCGAAATTGAGGTAGCGGCTGCCGTCGACGACGATCTCCGCGCCCATCGGCGACTCGAGTATTCGCACGGGTTCCATAGGCTGCTCGGTCGCGGATCCTCGCACTCACCTCATGGCGAGGATGCGATTTGGTTGTAGCAGGAACGGCGGCACGATCGTCGCGGTGTTCGCCAGCGGCAACACCTCATCGGCGAGCTCGATGCCGAGCACCTCGGTCATGAACGTGCGACGCTGCTGGCAGCGCGCGTAGCAGGCGGGATAGAGCGCCTCGAGACGCCGGCGCAGCGGTGCGTCGGCAAGCGCGACACCGTCCTCCATGCGAGTGGAGAAGTACACCGGCGAGCTCGGTATCACGTCGACTTGCAGCACCATGCCCGAGCGCAGCGGGATCTGCGAGCCAGGATAGATCGGCGAGCTGACCCATTCGTCGAGGTGCGTGAGGTGTCCCGCGTTCAGGAAGATGCCAAAGCGCTCGAATGGCAGCTTCTCGGCGATGAGCGCGGCGAGCACGCCGCCCGGCGTGCCGATCCGAAGCAGCTCGAACCACCCGGCCATGGCGTCGAAGTAAGGACCGGCAAATGCAGCTACATAGTCGCGAGCCGCGGGCAGCAGGTCGCGCTCCGACTCGGCGACCCACCCGGCGCGACAGATGTTGCTGCCCCAGTAGGCGAAATTGGAGGCCAGCGGCGATCCGCGCTCGATACGCGCGCCGACGGGACCCGAGAGACCGAGATCGCGGTTGGCCGCGCTCACCAGTGTCATGTGGCAGGAGAGCGGCTCGCCGTTGTAGCCGGCCAGACGCGCGAGCTCGTGATCGACCATTCCCGGCCGCAGACCGAACAGCATTCGCTTCATCCCTTCCGAGGCGCTGACGTTTGCGTATTCGAAGTAGGCGATCTCGGCCGCAGAGCACGCGGTACGCAGCCCGTACCCCGGGTGCATCATGAGCGCGGTCGCGTTGACCACGGCCTCGTGACCCGCCAGCGCGCGCAGCGTGTCGACCATGTAGCACGGCAGATCGATCGCATGCGCGCCGTCGGGGTGCTCGGAGTCGGCAAAGTACTTCCAACCGATGCATCCGACGCGTGCGCCCGGGCCGATGCCCTCGCTCGCGAAGATGTCGCGCAGCGCGCGACTGGCTTCGCGCGGCTGATTGAGCAACGACAACGGCTGGAAGCGTTCGCTGCGCAGCTCGCCCGCGACGTAGAGTGGACTCACGCCGAGGTAGCCCGCGCACTCATTGCCGACGACCAGCAACGGCGTAGCGCCGCGCAACCCCACGATCAGCAGCGCCTCCTCGTAGCGCGGATCGAAGTGGGTCAGATAGGTCATGTTGGCAAAGTGCTCGCGATCGCCATACACGACCGCGTGCGACAGCCCCGCGCCCGCCAGCGCCGCGCCCAACGCCCGCAGGCGCTGCCGCAGCTCGGCGAGCGCTGGCGGCGGCGGGCGCTCGGCCGATCCGAACTCCGGCCAGGGCACTTCGACCAGTCGGGCTGTTTTGGCCACGGTGCTCATACTTGACTGCGCTCCATCATGCTCAGAACCTGCAGTGTCGCGCGATGATACTTTCGGCCAGCTCCTGCCGCCCGGAGCGCGGCGTAGGAGTGAGCTCGTGGTCGGCGGCATAATCGGCGAGCGCGGCCAGACTGAACCGACCCTGATCGATGGCGCGCCCGAGCTCACTGTTCCAGCCCTGATAACGCTCCACGCGCAAGCGCTGCAACTGGCCCTCGCGCACGATCTCGCCGGCCGCGAGCAATGCGCGCGCGAGCGTATCGATACCGCCGATATGCGCCAGATACAGGTCCGCGGGAGCGACCGACTGGCGGCGTAGCTTGGCGTCGAAGTTGAACCCTCCGGTCGCAAAGCCGCCGTCCTCGACCAGTTGCATCAGCGCGGGCACCAGCTCCTGGGCATTGTTTGGAAACTGATCGGTATCCCAGCCGTTGCGCGGATCACCGCGGTTCATGTCGATCGAGCCGAACAGGCCGTAAGCGCGCGCAGCGGCGATCTCGTGCTCGAAATCCAGGCCCGCGAGCGTCGCATGATTGACCTCGACGTTGATCCTGACTTCTCCGGTCAGGCCGTAGCGCTGCAGAAACGCGTATACCGCCGCGGTGTCGCGATCGTATTGGTGCTTGGTGGGCTCAAACGGCTTGGGCTCGATGAGGATCGTCCCCTTGAAGCCGATACGATGTTTGTGCTCGACCACCAGGGCGAGAAAGCGTCCGTAGCGATCGAGCTCGCTGCCGAGATCGGTGTTGAGCAGCGAGTCGTAACCCTCACGCCCGCCCCAGAGCACGTAGTTCGCGCCGCCGAGCCGATGCGTTGTCTCGAGGCAGCAGCGTACCTGCGCCGCAGCCCAGGCGAACACCTCCGGATCGGGACTCGTGGCCGCGCCGGCCGCGTAGCGAGGGTGGCTGAATAGATTCGCCGTGCCCCACAGCGGCCGCACACCGGTGGCGGCGCATTTCTCCGCCATCGCCTCCTCGATCTGCCGTAATTGCTGCTCGTGCCCGCGCACCGTATCGGCGCTCGCCATCACGTCGAGGTCGTGAAAGGTGAAATATCGCACCCCGAGCCGCGAGAAGAACTCGAACGCCGCATCGAGCTTCTGCCGTGCCATCGCATCCGTAACCGGCTGACCCAGCCAGGGCCGCGGCAAGGTGCCGGTGCCGAACACATCAGAGCCGGGCCAATTGAACGAGTGCCAGTAACAGACGGCGACCCGCAGCCAGTCCTCCATACGCTTGCCGAGCACCACGCGATCTGGCTCGTAGACGCGGTAGACGAGCTCGTTCGGCGACTCGGGCCCTTCGAAGCGGATCGGCGCTACGTCGGAAAAAAGACTCATCGTTCCAACTCCTGGAACCTATCCTTGAGGTCCCGGTACAGCCGCATGAACAGCGGGCGGCGTTCGGCCAGCCTGGCGACCAGATCCGCTCGCGGCTCGATCAGCGCCGTCTGCGGCGGCGGCGTGCAGACCGCCTCGGGTGCCGTCCCCGTGAGCGCGAGACGCGCGAGCCGGGCCGCACCGAGCGCCCCGCCGAGCTCGCTCCCCGCCCGATAGCTCAGCGGTCGATTGAGGGCCGCTGCCAGCAGCTGTCCCCAGTAACGCAAGCGCGCACCGCCCCCCGTGACGCTGATCTCGCCGATGGTCTCGCCGCTCTCGAGCAACACATCGAGACCATCGGCAAAGGCGAGCGCAACCCCTTCGAGCACCGCCAGCACCAGCGCGCCGCGGGTGCACTGCGCAGTCAAGCCAAAGAATACGCCGCGCGCATGCGGATCGTTATGCGGGGTGCGCTCGCCGGACAGATACGGCAGAAAAAAGGGCGACGACGCTCCAAGGGACTCGACTTCGGCCGCGGCCACGAGACGCTGCGGATCGGCCTCGCCCATGATCTGTCCCACCCAGTCGAGCGCGCTCGCGGCCGTCAACAGCACCGACATTTGATGCCAGCGGTCCGGGAGACAATGACAGAAGGCGTGTGCCGCCTTGTCTGGATTGGGGCGAAATTGTCCGGTCACCGCGAACAGCACACCCGAGGTGCCCAGCGACAGCAGCGTCTGTCCCGGGGCGATGATCCCCATGCCGACCGCGCTCGCCGCATTATCACCCGCTCCGCCCGCTACCTGGATCCGCGGGAGCTGCAGCTGCGCGGCTGCGTGCGCCGTGAGTCGACCCGACGGCGCGCTCCCCTCCACCAGCTGCGGCATCTGGGCGCGCTCGAGGCCGCTCGCTGCCAGCATCGCCTCCGACCAGCGACGACCGGCCACGTCGAGCCAGCCCGTGCCGGAGGCGTCGGACAGATCGCTCACCGCCTCGCCGGTGAGCCGCAGGCGCACATAGTCCTTGGGCAACAGCACGCGCGCGACGCGGGCGAAGTGCTGCGGCTCGTGGCGCGCGATCCACAGCAGCTTCGGCGCCGTGAATCCCGGCATCATGAGGTTACCGGTGATGGCGCGCGCGCGCGGCTCCCGACGCTCGAGCTCGAGGCACTCGAACGCCGCGCGGCCGTCGCACCAGAGCATCGCCGGCCGCACAACCCGATCGTGTCGGTCGAGCAGCGTCGCCCCGTGCATCTGCCCGCTGAGACCGACAGCGCCCACGGCCGCACGCTGTGCGCGCGGCAGACCGCCTACCGCGCTCAGGGTCGCCTGCCACCAATCCTCCGGATCCTGCTCGGCGTACCGGGCCTGCGGTCGCGCGACGCTCAGCGGTGCGGATCCCTGTGCCACGATCGCCGCGCGCTCATCGACGAGCACCGCCTTGACGCTCGAGGTTCCGATATCGATGCCGAGAAACACGGCTGCAATTGCTCCGACTACGCGCGCCGTGCGCGTTGTCTGGTTCAGCTCCGATAGGACGGGGGCAGTGGATTGCGCTTCTGAAACTGCCGCAGATGCCAGGCAGGATACGACACCGGCGCCTGGCTCGCCGCATCGAGCCGTGCCACCTGCTCGGCCGTCAATACGAAGCTCGCCGCGGCGAGATTAGCCCGCAGCTGCTGCTCGTTACGCGCGCCGATGATGACGCTCGCGATCGTCGGCTTGCGCAGCACCCAGTTGAGCGCGAGCTGCGGCACGCTGCGTCCGGTCTCCGCCCCTACCGTCTCAAGTGCATCGACGACGCGGTAGAGATACTCATCCGACAGCTCCGGCCCGTACTCCGCACCCCCCTGACTCAGGCGGCTGTCGGGGGGCAGCGGCGCGCCGCGGCGAATCCTGCCGGTGAGCCGCCCCCAGCCGAGCGGGCTCCATACCAGCGCGCCGAGGTTCTCCGAGGCCGCCTGCGGCATCAGCTCCCACTCGAAGTCGCGCCCCACCAGGGAGTAGTAGACCTGATGGGCGACGTAGCGCGCCCAGCCGTACTCGCGGCTGATCGCCAGCGATTTCTGCAGCTGCCAGCCGGCGAAATTCGAGGCCGCAATGTAGCGCAGCTTTCCCTGGCGCACCGCCTGATCGAGTGTCGACAGCGTCTCCTCGAGTGGTGTCAGCGCATCGAAGCTGTGCATGTGATAGACGTCGATGTAGTCCGTCTGCAGCCGTTTGAGGCTGCCATCGATCTGGCGGATGAGGTGATGGCGTGACGAGCCCGCGGCGTTCGGCCCGGCAGCAAACGTCAGCGTCGCCTTGGTGGAGATCAGCACGCTCTCGCGGGGTACGTGCCGGATCGCCTCGCCGAGGATGCGCTCCGACACTCCATGCGAATAGATATCTGCGGTGTCGAAGAAGTTGACGCCGGCGTCGAGGCAGAGATCGACGAGGCGAGTGGCCTCGCTCACGTCGGTCGTCCCCCAGGCACGCATCGATCCCTCGCCTCCGAAGGTCGCCGTGCCGAGGCAGAGCACCGGCACCTGTAGACCACTCGCTCCCAGTTGTCGAAATTCCATGTCGAGATCCTCGCGCCGTCGATGGGTCTAGCCTTGGGTCCGTGCACCGGCGGCCGGCCTCAGGAGGCACGAGCCGCAGCCGCGCCTCCAGATCCGCGATGTGGCGCAGGCCGTAGAGCTGCTGGCAGACGGGCCGCTCTCACGCCGGCGTGTGCGCCAGCGATAACATCGCGTGCAACAGCACGTTGGCGCCGGCGGCGAGATCGGTTGCAGCGGCCTGCTCGGCTTCGTTGTGGCTCAGCCCGCCGGCGCAGGGCACGAAGATCATCGAAGTCGGTGCGATCGCCGCGACGTTGCAGGAGTCGTGGCCGGCGCCGCTGATCATCTTCATATAGCTGTAGCCGAGCGCATCGGCGGCGCTGCGCACCGCCTCCACGCAGCGCTCATCGAAGCTCACGCCCGGGGCTTCCCAATAACAGCGGACCGAGCCCTGCAGCTGACTGCGGGCCAGCGCCTCTGCCACGATCCGCTCCAGTGCCTCGCGCAGCGCGCGGTAGTGCTGCTGCTGCGGATGGCGCAGGTCCACGGTGAAACGCAGTCGTCCCGGTACGGTGTTGGGCGAGCCGGGATAGGTCTCGATGATACCGACCGTCATGCGCGCATCGGTGCCGACGCGCTCGGCCGCCCGGTAGAGCTCGGGCAGCACCTGCGCCAGCACGCGGATGGGATCATGACGCACCGCCATCGGCGTGGTCCCGGCGTGCGTTTCCTGACCGTACACCAGGACCTCGTTGCGGCACATGTGCTGTACACCGGTCACCACGCCGATGGTCTTGTGCTGCTGCTCGAGGATCGGGCCCTGCTCGATGTGCACCTCGAACGCCGCCCGCAGGGGTTGCTGCGCGAGGGTGCGCTCGAAGGGCACGCCTGCCTGCTCGAGCGCCTCGCGCACGCTGATGCCGCGAGCATCCTTCAGTGCGTAAGCCGCATCGATCGACATGCGACCGGCCCAGACCGCCGATCCCATCATCGCCGCCGGAAAGCGCGAACCCTCCTCGTTGCACCAAACCGCAAGCTCGATCGGATGCGCCGTGCGAATTTCCTGCTCGTGCAGCGACTCGAGCACCTCGAGTCCCGCCAGCACGCCATACACGCCGTCGAACTTGCCGCCGGTCGGCTGGGTGTCCAGGTGGCTCCCGGTGAGCACCGCGGGGAGGCGCTCATCGGCCCCGGCGCGATGCAGGAACAGGTTCCCGATGCCATCGACGCGCGCCTCGCAGCCGAGCGGCCGCGCCCATTGCATGAGCAGCCTGCGACCCTCGAAGTCCAGCTCCGTCAACGCTTGTCGATTGCATCCGCCGTGCGCGGTCGCGCCGATCGCGCCCATTTGCATGAGCCGCGACCACAGCCGCTCACCATTGACCATCGGAACTGCATCCGCCGCCTGTGCTGTCTGCATACTGTCCATGCCTCTGTAGCCTATGCCTCTGTAGCTCACGCCTCTGTAGCCTATGCCTCTGTAGCTCACGCCTCTGTGCTCTGACCGGTCGGCGCCGATGGCGCGCCGGATCAGCTCTCTGCATCGGACCCTGCACCCGGAACAATGCCGATGGCCGAAGCACTGATACGGCACTGCAGGACCTGTCCTGCGGCTGCCGGCAGCGCGTCATCGGGGCGCCGTACCGCCGTCAGCTGCTCTCCGGTCACCGTCTGCAGAATTATGCGCTCGGATGCGCCGACGAAAGAACTCTCAACGACCGTGGCCTGAAAGCCGATCTCGTCCGCTGCGGGCGAGCCCATGCGCACATCCTCCGGACGCACCCACACAGTCACCGCCTCGCCCGCTATCCACCGCGGCTTGCCCGCCGCCGCGACGCGAAAGCGCGTCCCGAGCGCTTCCACGACGCTGCCGTCGGCGGCGCGAACACGGCCTGACAACAGGTTGTTTTCACCCAGGAAGCGCGCCACAAAGCGCGTGCCGGGGCTGCGATACAGCTGCCGCGGCGAGCCCGACTCGACGATGCGTCCATGGTTCAACACCACGATGTGGTCGGACATCGCGATGGCCTCTTCCTGATCGTGCGTCACGTACACGAAGGTCACGCCGGTCTTGCGGTGCAGGCGCGCCAGCTCCCGCTGCATCGCCTGGCGCAGCATCCGGTCGAGGGCCGAGAGCGGTTCGTCCAGCAGCAGCACGCGCGGACCAAAGGCGAGCGCCCGCGCGATGGCGACCCGCTGCTGCTGACCTCCCGACAGCTCGCGCGGCTTACTGTGCGCCACGGTCTCGAGGCTCACCAGCGCCAGCATCTCTTCGACGCGTCGCGCAGTCCGCTGCTTCGGCCACTTCCGGACCCGCAATGAAAAAGCGATGTTGTCGCTCACGCTCAAATGCGGAAACAGCGCGTAACCCTGGAACACCAGGCCGAAGTCGCGCTCCTCCGGATCGAGGCGCGTGATATCGCGTCCATCGAGGTAGACTCGCCCGCTGGTGGGCGCGGTAAAGCCCGCAATCGCCATCAGCAGCGTGGTCTTGCCCGAGCCCGAGGGTCCGAGCAGCGTCACGAACTGACCGGACTCGACCGCGAGATTGACCGCGCTGAGCGCGGTGACCGCCCCATAGCTCTTGCTGAGACCGTCGACGAGCAGTAGCGTCATGGCAGCGCGGATTACATCCTCGTCGGCCGGCAGCGCCTCAGATCGGATCACGCACCAGCGGTGCCGTCGAGCAATGCAGCCCGCCGCCGCCGAGCTCTACCGGCTCGTAATCGCAGCTCAGCACCGTGATTCCGGCCGCATCCAGGCGGTCGGCGAGTCGCGGTGAGCGATTGGCATGCATGATCACCCGTCCCGGCGCAATCGCCAGACAGTTGAGTGACATCGGGCTGTCTTCCGGCGGCAGTTCGATGAGGCGGATGCCGCGCTGCTGCAGATATGCGAGGAACGGATAGGGCAGCTCGTTGACGTTGACGATGGCAGTCTCGACGTCGACCATCAGGAAACTGCCGTCGATATGGATGCGATAGCCCGGCATCGCAACCTTAAGCAGCGTTACCCCAAGCCCCGCGAGCAGCGTTTCGATCTGCCGTACGCCCTCCGCATTGCAGGCGACACTCTGCGTGCACACCGCGGTCTTCGCGTCGATGAACGCAAAGCCACCGCCCTCGAATACCGCCGAGCCGTGCAACGTGCCGAGAATCGGGCATCCGGCCCGGGCGAGCGCCCGGGTCACCGGCAGCTCCTCGCCGCGGCGCACGCGCCGCGCCAAGCGCGTAACGATGGCGCCGCCGGGCACGCCAATCACGCTGTCACGCGTGTAGATCTGCTTCATCGCGCCGGGCGCGGCCTGCTCCACCAGCACGACCTCGACTCCCTCGGAGCGCAGCAGCCGCGTGTAGTCGTCGTGCGCGCGCTGCATCGCCGGCAGATCCGGCAGCGTGCGGCCCATCCAATACCAGCCCTGCTTGGGATCACCGAAACCGCCGATCTCGGGCATCGGCTGGTTCTTCACGATGGCGAGCTCCTCCCCTGGCCGATGCATCAGCACGACGCGCAATCGCCCGACGTCGCTGCTGCAACCCCAGCGCCGTCCCCAGACGGCGGTCTGCTCGTGCGCGTCGTCGAACGGCGGCTCCGGCACCGAACCGAAGATGCTGAAAAACTTGTTCTCCCGGTATTCGTGCTCGCTCATCGCGGCGTTGGTGCTCATCGGTTCAGTTCCTTTGGTGATGAAAGTGCTGGAGGGATCTGCACGGATCAACACAAATCTGCATACTCGCGCGGCGGCACGGGCGCGTCATCGCCCAAGCAGTCGGCGCTCGCTGCGGGTCTGGTACATCGAGCGCGCGGCGAGCGCGATGATGGTGACGATCAGCAGCACCGTCGCGATTGCCGCCAGCGCCGGGTCGACCGCTTCGGTGATACTGGTCCAGATCCGCCGCGGCAGCGTGACGACCGCGCGCTCCGTGATGAACAGCGTCACCGTGATCTCATCCCACGAGATCACAAACGCGAGCAGCGCCGCGGCAGCGACGCCCGGGATGATATTCGGCAGGATCACGCGGCTGAACACCGTCAGCGGCCGGGCGCCGAGGCTGCGAGCCGCCTGCACCAGGCGCGGGTCGAGGTTAGCGAGCGAGGCGCTCACTGCCAGCAGCGCGAGCGGCAGTGCCAGTACGGTATGCACCAGGACCACGCCCGGGTAAGTATCGAGCAGCGCCAGACGCGCCCACAGCTTGACCATCGCTACGGTGTAGATCATCGGCGGAACGATCAGCGGCGAGAGCAGCAGCACCCGCAGGCACGATGGCCACCAGCCCGCCGCTGCCCACGCTCCGACGGCGAAGCTGACGCCGAGCGTCGTGGCGAGCGCACTTGCGAGCACGCCGATGGCGGCGCTGGTCGCGATGCTCGGCAGCCAGCCATTGTCCCAGTCGAGCAGCGCCGCGAAATGCGCCAGTGAGATCCCGTGCTGCGGGAGCGACAGATAGTCGCGATCGGTGAGTGCCACGGGGATGACCACCAGTAGCGGCAGGAACAGGAAGCCGAGCAGGCCCCAGGCGAGCAGGCGCGGCAGAGCCACCTCGAGCTGGCGGCGCAGGCTCACGGCGGCGGCCGGGCGGTAAATGCCGCGCGCAGCGCGGGGCTGCGTGTTGCGATGAAGAACAGCGCTCCGACGACGACCAGCAGCATCGTCGACAGAGACGTCGCCAGATCCCAGCGCGCGGTGGTCGAAACCTGCACCGAGATGTACTCGGCGATCATCAGCGTCTTGCCGCCTCCGAGGAGTGCGGGAGTGACGAAAAAGCCGAGCGCGAACACGAATACGAACAGCGTGGCCAGGGCGAGCCCGGGGACGCTGAGCGGCAGCCACACGCGCCAGAACACCGTCGCGGGCCGCGCTCCGAGCGAGCGCGCGGCCTGCATCAGGCGCCGATCGATGTCCGACAGGTTGGCATAGAGCAGCAACGTCGCAAACGGGATCATGTAGTGAACCATGCCGATGGTGACACCGAGCGTGTTGTATACGAGCTCGAGCGGCGTCGATAGCGCTCCGACGTCGAGCAGCAATCGATTGAGCACGCCCTCGCGCCGCAGGATCGTGATCCAGGAGAAGGCCCGCACCAGCACCGAGATCCAGAACGGCACCAGCAGCAGGAAGAAGGCGATGCGACGCCAGCCGCGCGCCATGTGCAGCATCGCCAGCGCCACGGTGTAGCTGGCGGCGACCGTCAGCAGCGTCGTCAGCACCGACACCTTGAGCGTGGTCATGACGACGCGGCCGACCGCGCCGTTGCTGAACAGGTCCCGGTAGTTGGCCCAGCCCAGCGTCGGCTCGGTCACGCTCAGCGCCAGTACCTGCACGATCGGCAGCGCGTAGAGCGCGATCGCCACCAGGCTCGCGGGCGCCGTCAGCAGTAGAGCGGTGCGCTTGAAACTGCTCACACTGCTGCTGCGCTGCTGTCGCCGCTACGTCGCGGGCGGCTACCGCGAAATGAAATCGAGATAACGGTTCTGCAGATCGGACTCGTGCTGCGCGTAGTACGCAGGGTCCAGGGCAAACTGACTGCGTCTGTTGGCCGGACTGGTCGGATTGATGGCCGCCTCCTGCGGAGTCATGAGCGCGAGCGTCTTGGGGTTGGAGGGACCGTTGCCCATAATGCGGAACAGCAGCAGCTGGCCGGCCGGATCGAGCGTCGAGTTGATGAACTCGAATACCCGTTTCCCCGCCGGGTTACCCTTCGGCACCGACCAGGCGCTCGCGAAGAAGATGTTCTGCGACCAGGTCCAATTGAAGCGCTCGGGGTTCTCCTTGCGCAACAGATTGGCGCGCGTGTGCCAGATGTTGCCCATCGCGACCTCGCCATCGCGGAACAGCTGCTGGCTCTGGGCACCGCCGTCCCAGAAGATGATCTCGGGCAGCAACGGCTTGAGCTTCTTGAAGGCGCGCTCGACGTCGAGCGGGTAGAGATCGGCCGGAGCCACCCCGTCGGCCAGCAATACCGTCTCGAGCTGACCCTGAATGTACTTGCACATCGTGCGCTTGCCGGGGAATTTCCTCAGATCGAAGAAATCCGTCCAGCCGAAGGGCTCGACGCCACGAGTCGCCTGCGCGTCGTAGGCGAGCACGTTGGAGAATACATAGTTCGAGACCCCGAATTTGCCCGCGAGCGCCGGCGGCAGCTGCGACCTGTCGACGATCGTGTAGTCGATCGGTTCGACCAATCCCAACCTTCCGAGCGTGAGGGAATCGACGATACCGCCGTCGGTCGCATCCCAGATCACCCGGCCCGACTCGACCATCGCTCGAATGACGCCGACCGCAGGTCCGCTGCCGACGATCGCGACCTTGACGCCGGTCTTGCGCGTGAACGGCGCGCCATATGCCTTCGCAAAGGCGTCGACCGCCTCCCCGCCCCAGTTGCACACGACGATCTCGGCGGCCGCCGCCCGTGCCTCGTCGGGTTCGAGCGCCGCGGCCGTCAAGCCCAGGCTGCCGAGGGCGAGCAGCAGCGAGCGACGATCGATCCGGCCGCATTGGAAGCGCTCCAACGCGATCTGCGCTGCATCCAGCGCGAACTGCGATGTGGCCATGCTGCGTGCTCCCTGCGGCGCTCGGCTGGG
>JASHTF010000224.1 GCA_030040715.1 Gammaproteobacteria bacterium
CTGCGCATATCGGCGACCAGATTGTTGTAGCCGAAGCTGAAGCCGCGCTCGCAGACCAGGATCTGCTGATTGCCGGTGGAGCGGGCCTTGTCGACCACGTTGTGCATTTCCCACGGCGATAGGAACTGGCCTTTCTTGATGTTGACCGGCCGTCCCGCGGCGGCCACCCTGAGGATGAAATTGGTCTGGCGGCACAGAAACGCCGGGGTTTGCAGCACGTCGACCACGTCCGCGACCTCATCGATCGGCGTGTCCTCGTGGACATCGGTGAGTACCGGCAGCTGGAACAGCCGCTGTACCGACTGCAGCGCCTTCAGACCCGCCGCCAGTCCCGGGCCGCGAAAGCTCGCCCGCGAGGAGCGATTGGCCTTGTCGAACGAGGCCTTGAAGATCAGCGGCATCCCGAGCGACTGGGTGATCTCCTTGAGCGTGCCCGCGACCTGCTGCACCAGCGCTTCCGACTCGATCACGCACGGACCTGCGATCAGGAACAGCGGCTGGTCCAGCCCCACGTGAAAATTCGCCAGCTGCATGCGCTCGCTCCGCCCCGCGGCTGCAATCAGGCGCCGGCAGCCGCCGGTAGCTGCGAGCTGCGATAGCCGCGCGCGGCGCGCACGAAACCGGTGAACAGCGGGTGCCCGTCACGCGGCGTGGACGTGAACTCGGGGTGAAACTGCGTGGCCATGAACCAGGGGTGACTCGGCAACTCGATGATCTCGACCAGTCCGTCGCGCGAGAAGCCGGAAAACCGTACGCCGGCGCGCGCGTACTGCTCGAGATAATTGTTGTTGAACTCATAGCGATGGCGGTGGCGCTCGGCGATCACCTCACGACCGTACAGCTCGCGCGCGAGCGTACCGGCCTGCAGCAGCACATCCTGCGCGCCGAGTCGCATGCTGCCGCCGAGCTGAGAGCTCTCGTTGCGCAGCTGCTGGCCGCGGGCCTGATCCTGCCACTCGGTGATCAGAGCGATCACCGGATGCGGGGTCGCGCGATTGAGCTCGGTGCTATGCGCGCCCGCCAGATGCAGCACGTTGCGCCCATACTCCACGATCGCCAGCTGCATCCCGAGACAGATACCGAGATAGGGCACGCGCTGCTCGCGCGCGTAGCGTATGGCCTCGATCTTGCCCTCGATGCCACGCTCGCCGAAGCCCCCCGGCACCAGGATCGCGTCCATTCCCTCCAGACAGCCGACGCCATCCTTCTCGATGTCGGTCGACTCGAAGTAATGCACCTTCACGCGGGTCCGCGTCTTGAGGCCGCCGTGCATCAGTGCCTCGTTGAGCGAGATATAGGAGTCGCGGATCTGCACGTACTTGCCCACCATGGCGATGTCGACCTGGCCGTCGGGGTTCGCCTTGGCGTTGACGACCTGCCGCCACGCCGATAGATCGGCATCCGGGGCTTCCAGACGCAGCTTGTCGATCACGATATCGTCCAAGCCCTGCTCGTGCAGCAGCAATGGAATGCGATAAATATCGTCGGCATCGACCGCCGAGATGACCGCGCGCTCCTCGACGTTCGTGAACAGGGCGATCTTGCGCCGCTGCTCCTCGGGCAACACCTCGCGGCAGCGGCACAGCAGCGCGTCCGGCTGAATACCGATGCCGCGCAGCTCCTTGACCGAATGCTGCGTCGGCTTGGTCTTGATCTCGCCCGAGCCGCCGACGATCGGCACCAGCGTCAGGTGCATGTAGAGCGTTCTGCTGCGACCGAGCTCGACCCCGAGCTGTCGGATCGCCTCGAGAAACGGCAGCGACTCGATATCGCCTACCGTACCGCCGATCTCGACCATGCAGATGTCGGCGTCGCCGGCACCGAGCATGATGCTGCGCTTGATCTCGTCGGTGATGTGCGGGATCACCTGCACGGTCGCGCCGAGGTAGTCGCCGCGCCGCTCCTTGGCGATCACACGCTCGTAGATACGACCCGTGGTGAAGTTGCTGTTGCGTCCGGTAGTCGTGCGCACGAAGCGCTCGTAGTGCCCGAGGTCGAGGTCGGTCTCGGTGCCGTCCGCGGTGACGAACACCTCGCCGTGCTGGAACGGGCTCATCGTGCCCGGATCGACGTTGATATAGGGGTCGAGCTTGACCATGGAGACGCGCAGACCACGCGCCTCGAGAATGGCGCCCAACGAGGCGGAAGCGATGCCCTTGCCCAATGAGGACACGACACCGCCCGTGACAAACACAAACCGAGTCATCAGGGTTCCCGCCGCTCGGAAGAATTACGCCGTATTGGCGACGGGCCACCAGCCTAGCAAATTGCCTCTGCCGCCTCAATCCGTACCGCGATGCCAGCGGAACCGTGCACGCTCGCCCTGGCGCTCGCCCTGGCGCTCGCCGGCGCGGTACGCGGGATGCACCCACAGATCGGCCACGGCGATGATGCGCTCGCCGGCGGCGATCAGCGGCACGGTATCCCGCGCCCAGGGCGCGACTGCATGCTGCTGCAGCAACTGCTTCAACGGCAGGCGACCGCCCTCGCCCTGCAACCGCTCGCCACCGCCCCGAAAGCGCACCTGCAGACGTGCGGGCAGCGCGCCGAGCGCCACATCCCCATAGCGCCCGCGCAGCAGCGAGAGCGCGCTGCCGTCTTCGAACGCCAGGTGCGGGTGCTCGCGCCAGCGCCATTCCCGCGACGCGAGCGCGGCTGGCCCGGCGCGCAGCGCGAACAGCCGGTCGCCGTGGCGGCGCAGCTCCCCGCCTCGCCAGCGCACCGCCGGCAGGGCGTCCTTGCGTGCCGCGAGCATCGGCCCGACGATCTCGCGCAACCGCCGATGGTCGGGCGAGGTCAGGCCACG
>JASHTF010000225.1 GCA_030040715.1 Gammaproteobacteria bacterium
GCTGTTTGATCCGCCGGCGGCGCAGGAGTTGCCGCCACTCGAGCTGCTGGATGATCCGCCCGCGCGCGCGAACACCAACTCGGCCGAGGCTCTGGAAGCCATGTCGCGGCTGGTTGAGCTGAAGCTGCGCGACTTCGGCGTCGAGGTTGAGGTGGTCGCGGTGCATCCGGGCCCGGTCGTCACGCGCTTCGAGATGCGGCCGGCGCCCGGTGTGAAGGCGAGTCAGATTACCGCGCTGTCGAAGGACCTGGCGCGCTCGCTCTCGACCCTAAGCGTGCGCGTGGTCGAGGTGATTCCGGGCAAATCGGTGATGGGACTGGAGATCCCCAATGAGCAGCGCGAGCTGGTGACGCTGGGCGAGATCATCAAATCGAAGGCTTATGAAGACGTCGCCTCGCCGTTGACGCTGGCGCTCGGCAAGGACATCAGCGGTGCGCCGATGGTCGCGGATCTGGCGCGCATGCCGCATCTGCTGATCGCGGGCACGACGGGCTCGGGCAAGTCGGTGGCCATCAATGCGATGACCCTCAGCCTGCTGTACAAGTCGACCGCCGAGCACGTGCGATTGATCATGATCGACCCGAAGATGCTGGAGCTGTCGGTCTATGAGGGCATTCCTCATTTGCTCGCGCCGGTCGTGACCGACATGAAGCAGGCCGCGAACGCGCTGCGCTGGTGCATCGGAGAGATGGAGCGCCGTTACCAGCTCATGGCGGCGCTCGGGGTGCGCAACATCGCCGGCTACAACCGCCGGGTGAAGGAGGCGATCGAGGAGGGCAAGCCGATCATCGATCCGGTGCTGCTAGCGCGCGCGGCCAATGATCCGAGCATCGATCAGCAGGCGATTCCTGCGCTCGAGCCATTGCCGTTCATCGTGGTGATCGTCGATGAGCTGGCCGATCTCATGATGGTCGTGGGCAAGAAGGTGGAGGAGTTGATCGCGCGGCTGGCGCAGAAGGCGCGCGCCTCGGGCATTCATCTGGTGCTCGCCACCCAACGGCCTTCGGTCGACGTGATCACGGGGTTGATCAAGGCGAACATTCCGACCCGCATCGCTTTTCAGGTTTCGGCCAAGGTCGACTCGCGCACCATTCTCGACCAGATGGGCGCGGAATCGCTGCTCGGGCACGGCGACATGCTGTATCTGCCGCCCGGCACCTCCATGCCGACGCGCATCCATGGAGCGTTCGTGTCCGACCAGGAGGTGCATCGGGTGGTCGGCGGGCTCAAGCGCGCGACGCCGCCGAGCTACCTCGATGAGGTATTGAGCGGTCCTGCCACGCCGGTGCCGGGGCTGTCGGACGAGGACGAGGAGTTTGGCGCGATCGGTGGCGGCGATGCCGAGCAGGACCCACTCTACGATCAGGCGGTCGAGATCGTCACGCGCGAGCGCAAGCCCTCGATCTCCTATGTGCAGCGGCGGCTGAAGATCGGCTATAACCGCGCGGCGCGCATGCTCGAGGCCATGGAGCTCGCCGGCATCGTCGGGCCGCTGCAATCGAACGGCGCGCGCGAGGTGCTCGCCCCACCACAGGTCGGGAGCTGATGGCGCCGCGCGCACTCGCCGCCGCGGCGCTGATCGCACTCGCCGCCCTCGCCACGCGCGCGCTGGGCGCGGCGGCTGCCGCGGACGGCGGCGCTCCCAACGGTACCGCGGCCCCTGCCACGGTGCTCGAGCGTTATCTGTCCGGGCTCAACACCCTCAGCACCGAGTTCACGCAGACGGTGACCGACGCGCATGGCAACGAGACCGAAGCAGGCGGCGGCAGTCTCATGGTGCAGCGGCCGGACAAGTTCCGCTGGGATTATCGGCCGCGTGCGCAGGACACTGCGGCGGTCAGCGGTGGTGGAGCAGCGAGTGGCGCAGCGGTAAGCGGCGCAGCAGCGGGTGGCGGCACCGTGAGCAGCGGCACCGTGAGCAGCGGGACCGTGAGCGGCGGGACCGTGAGCGGCGGGACCGTGAGCAGCGGCAGCGACGATGCGACCGGGCAGCTGATGGTTGCCGACGGCAAGAATCTGTGGTTCTACGATCGAGAGCTCGCGCAGGTGACGGTCAAGCCGCTCGGCGGTGCACTCTCGAGCACTCCGATCATGCTGCTGTCGAGCACGCCCGAGCAGCTGCAGCAGAGCTTCCAGATCATGCCGAGCGGGGCGCACGACGGTCTGCAATGGGTGGACGTGAAGCCGCGCAGCGCGCAGGCCGATTTCAGCAGCGCCGAGCTCGGCTTCGAGGGCGCGCGGCTCGCGCGCATGATCGTGCACGATAATCTCGGTCAGACGGTGCGCCTGGACTTCTCGCACAGCGGGCGCGACGTGCCGCTCGCAGCGACGCTGTTTCGATTCAAGCCTCCGTCCGGCGTCGACGTCATCGGCACTGCGCACTAAGGTAGACACGCCATGGCTCGCCGCAGCTCCATGCAGCAATCGCTGGCATTCACCGGCGCCAACCGCGACTGGCGGCCGCTGGCGGACCGCATGCGTCCGCGCACCATCGAGGAGTTTGTCGGTCAGGAGCATCTGCTGGCGGCGGGCAAACCGCTGCACGAGGCGATGGTTTCGGGGCAGCTGCATTCCATGATCCTGTGGGGGCCGCCCGGAAGCGGCAAGACCACGCTCGCGCGGCTGATCGCGGCGCGCTCGAGCGCGCACTTCATCGCGCTGTCGGCGGTGCAGGCGAGCATCAAGGACATCCGCGAGGCCGTCGATCAGGCGCGCCAGTTTGCCGCCGAGGGCCGCGCGACGGTGCTGTTTCTCGACGAGGTCCATCGCTTCAACAAGGCGCAGCAGGACGCCTTTCTACCGCACGTCGAGGATGGCACCTTGACCTTCATCGGCGCGACCACGGAGAACCCGTCGTTCGAGATCATCGGTGCGTTGCTGTCGCGCGCGACCGTCTACGTGCTCAAGGCGCTCAGCGCCCAGGAGCTGCGCCGGCTGCTCGAGGTGGCGCTGGCCGATCGCGAGCGCGGGCTCGGTGCCGCCGAGCTCACGCTCGATGAGCAGGCACTCGAGCTGCTGGCGCGGGCGGGCGATGGGGATGCGCGGCGCGCGCTCGGCATGCTCGAGCGTGCCGCGGCATTGGCGGCCGCCGCCGGCTCGCGCCAGATCACCGCGGCCCAGGCGCAGGAGGCAGCCGGCGGTGGGCGGCGGCGATTCGACAAGGGCGGCGAGCAGTTCTACGACCAGATCTCGGCGCTGCATAAGGCGGTGCGCGGCTCGGACCCGGATGCCGCGCTCTATTGGCTCGCGCGCATGCTCGACGGCGGCTGTGATCCGCACTACCTCGCGCGGCGCATTACCCGCATGGCGATCGAGGATATCGGGCTCGCCGATCCGCGTGCCCAGCAGCTCGCGCTCGATGCCTGGCAGAGCTACGAGCGGCTCGGCACTCCGGAGGGCGAGCTCGCGCTTGCCGAAGCCGTGCTGTACCTGGCGGTTGCGCCCAAGAGCAACGCCGCCTATGTTGCCTTCGGTGAGGCGCGCGCGGACGTCGAGCGCTACGGCTCGCTCGAGGTGCCGCTGCGGTTCCGCAACGCCCCGACGCCCCTCATGCAGCAGCTCGGCTACGGCAGCGGCTACCGCTATGCGCATGACGAGCCCGAGGCCTACGCCGCCGGTGAGCGCTATCTACCCGACGAGATGCCGGATCGACACTACTATCGACCGACGCCGCGCGGCCTCGAGCAGCGCCTCGGCGAGACGCTCGATCGGCTACGCGGCTTGCAGCAGCAGGGGCCGGAGCCGGATCAGAAACAGGGACAGGAGCAGCGGCAGCAGCAGGAGCGGCCGCCGGGCGCGAGCCGAGGACCTGCGGTAGCGAAGGGCAAGGGCGCGAAGGACTCAGGATGATTGATCCGAAGCTGCTGCGAGCGGACCCCGAGGCAGTCGCGCGCAATCTGGCGCGCCGTGGCTACCACTTCGACGTTGCCTCGTTTCAGGAGCTCGAGCAACAGCGCCGCCACTGGCAGATCGAGACCGATCGGCTGCGCGCCGCGCGCAATGCGAACGCCAAGAAGGCTGGGCAGGCGCGCGCGCGCGGCGAGGACATCGCTCCCCTGGTGCGCGAGGGCGAGGCGCTCACCGCGGAGCTGACGAGCGCGGAGCTGAAGCTCACCGCGGTGCAGGGGCGCCTCGAGACCTTGCAGCTGGAGTTGCCGAATCTGCTGCACGATTCGGTTCCGCCCGGAGCCGACGAGAGTGCCAACGTCGAGGTCGCACGTCACGGTGAGCCGCGCCGGTTCGAATTTCAGCCGCGCGATCACGTGGAGCTCGGCGAAGGTCTCGGCGCGCTCGATCTGGCCGCCGCGAGCCGCATCGCCGGCGCGCGCTTCGCCGTGCTGCGCGGCGCGCTCGCGCTCATGCAGCGGGCGTTGGCGCAGTTCATGCTCGCTCTACACACGCGCGAGCACGGCTATAGCGAGGTCTACGTGCCGGTGCTGGTGTCGGCCGCGACCCTGGTCGGCACCGGACAGCTGCCGAAATTCGAGCAAGACCTGTTCGCCGTGCGCGCCGAGCCCCCGTTGTATCTGATTCCGACCGCCGAGGTCTCGCTGACGAATCTGGTGCGCGAGCAGATCGTATCCGCCGAGCAGCTGCCGCTGAAGCTGGTCGCGCAGACGCCGTGCTTTCGCTCTGAAGCCGGCGCGGCGGGTCGCGACACGCGCGGCATCATGCGCCAGCACCAATTCGAGAAGGTCGAGCTGGTTCAGATTGTGCGGCCCCAGGACTCCTACGAGGCGCTCGAGTCGCTGCGCGCGCACGCCGAAGAGGTATTGCGACGGCTCGAGCTGCCCTACCGGGTGGTCGCGCTGTGCGGCGGCGATATCGGCTTCGCGAGCGCCAAGACCTACGATCTCGAGGTCTGGCTACCTGCGCAGCAGCGCTATCGCGAGATCTCTTCGTGCAGCAACTGCGAGGCGTTCCAGGCGCGGCGCATGCAGGCGCGGTGGCGCGCCCCGGACGGCAAGCCAGAGCCGCTGCACACGCTCAATGGCTCGGGCGTTGCGGTCGGCCGCGCGCTGATCGCGGTGTTGGAGAACTATCAAAACGCCGATGGCAGCGTCACGGTGCCCGATGTGCTGCGTTCGCTGATGGGAGTCGATCGCATCGGGCCGTGAAGCGGGCGGCGAGGGGTGGACGGGCGGCCGGTGCCTCGCGACTGCCGCCGGACCGGCTCAGCCGCGCGGAATTGCGGCGCCGGCAAAATTTTGACGATAATGCCGGTGGATTCTCTTCTCCAATTCGTCGGAACGGAAAGATCGTCAGATCGCGAAGGCGAGCGAACGTGCGTGCGCAACAGCTACCCTAGGACCAGCGCGACCCCCATCAACCGGGGCGCGAGCCCGATGCGATCCCCGCTGCGAGCGCTGATCGTGCTGTGCGCGGCGCTGCCTGCCGTCGCCGCCTGGGCGGATGACCCGCCCGGCAAGGTCGCGTACCAGCGGGTATGCGCGAAATGTCATGGCGATGATCCGACCGAGGGCGATGACGGACCTGCGCTGGTGCCGATGTACCGCACCACGGCGCAGGTGCTCGACATCGTGCGTAACGGGACCGGTCAGATGGATCCGGTACCCGACAGCAAGATATCGGATGCGGAGGTGAGTGCCGTCGTGGCGTGGCTGCAGATGTTGAGCAAGTAGACCGCCTGCGCGCGGCGTGGGTCGAATCAGAACGACAGAGGCAAGACCGCCGGCCGGCAGGCTGCAGCATCTGGATGAGGGGCTTTGTCCTATGAAGAAATTCGTTGCGGTTATGGCATTCGGGACTGCGGCGCTGATAGTGCTCGAGGGCGTTGGCCTGTTCGGCGTCGACTCGGTGGCACTCGCGGCACAAACGCAGGGCGAGTGGCGCTGGTACGCAGGCACTCTGGGCGGAGATAAATACTCACCGCTCGGTCAGATCAACGCCCGTAACGTCAAGCGGCTGCACATCGCGTGGGTGGCGCCGGCCGCGCCGTCCGAGGTGTTGCACGGCAAAGCGCCGCCCATGGGGACCAATTTCGAGTTCACGCCGCTGATGGTCAACGGCTTGCTGTACATGCGCAGCGATGCCGGTCCGGTGGTCGCGATGGATGCCGCCACCGGCAAGGTAGTCTGGGTGGACGCCAAGGCGATGGGGCACGGTCGCAGCCGCGGTGTGTCGTACTGGACCGATGGCAAGGATGCCCGCATCTTTGCGCTCGATGGCTCGGATCTGGTCGCGCTCAACGCCAAGACCGGCGAACGCTATCCGGACTTCGGCGACAACGGCCGGGTGGACCTGAAGGTCTACGCCGATCCGCGCCCCAATTCCCCCGTCGGGGGCTTCACCTGGTCCTCCTTTCCGCTGGTGGTGGGCGATATCGTCGTGATCGCCGGCGTCGCCGAGCTGGACGAGGACGCCGCCAGCAAGCTGCCTGCGGGCGTAAAGCCCGCGCTCGATGCGCCCTCGGACATTCGCGGCTATGACGTGCGCAGCGGCAAGATCGTGTGGACCTATCACGTGATCCCGCGCTCGGGGGAGTGGGGCTATGACACGTGGCTGAACCATTCCGCCGACGTCAATGGACTCGGCGGTGCCTGGTCATGGCTCACCGCCGATGAGAAGCTGGGTTACGTCTACGTCCCGACGGAAGAGCCTTCCAATGACTTCTACGGTGGGCATCGGCCGGGCAATGACGAGCCGACCAACTCGGTGCTGTGCCTGGATGCCAAGACCGGTCAGCGCGTCTGGTCGTTTCAGACCGTCCATCACGCTATTTGGGACATCGACAATCCAACCGCGCCGATCTTGACCGATATCACCGTCGATGGCCGGCGCATCAGGGCGGTCGTTCAGCTGACAAAACAGGGTTTCGCGTTCGTGCTCGACCGGGTGACCGGCAAGCCGGTATGGCCGATCGTGGAGCGCCCGGTGCCGAAGGGCGACGTTCCCGGCGAGTGGTATTCGCCGACGCAGCCGTTCCCGACCAAGCCCCCGCCGCTCGACCTGCAGCAGCTCACGCCCGACGAGGTGATCGACTTTACGCCGGCCCTGCATCAGCAGGCCATGGATGTGTTGAAGCCCTATGACCTCGCCCCGATCTACACGCCGGCGTCGCTCGATCACGAGATCGTCATGCTGCCGGGGACCACGGGCTCGGCCAACTGGCCCGGCGGCGCCTTCGATCCCGATACCGGCATGCTGTACGTGCCGGTGCTGCGCAATGCGGTGCGCACCATGATGATTCAGCCCAAGCACTCGCGCTTTGCCTACGATCGCAAGGGCGAGGGGTCGCTGCTCAACACCAACGTGGAGCTGCCTTATAACGGGCTCAATCCCAACAAACCGCTGGCGGCGGGCGAGCCCGGACGGCTGCCGATCACCAAGCCGCCCTACGGGAGCGTCGTGGCGGTCGACCTCGACAAGGGTGATATTGCCTGGAAGATCGCCAACGGCGATGGGCCGCGCTATCACCCGCTGCTGAAGGCACTCGACCTGCCGCCGCTTGGCACGCCGAGCCGTGCCGCGCCGCTGGCGACCAAGACGCTGTTATTCATCGGTGAGGGTCAGGATGGACCCGGCGGTGGATCGCGCATTCCGACCTGGGGCGGGGGCAAGATGTTCCGCGCGCTCGACAAGAAAACCGGCAAGGTGATCTGGCAGATGGAGTTGCCGGGCGGCACCAGCGGTGGGCCGATCACCTACATGGATCACGGCAGGCAGTACATCGTGGTGACGGTCGGATGGCACGATATGCCGTCCGAGCTGGTCGCCCTGACATTGCAGTAGGCGAGCCGGAGAACAGACCCGGAGAACAGACCCGGAGAATAGAGCCGGAGAATAGAAGCGGAGGACAGAACATGAATCCGATTTCACAGCTCAGGTCGCGCCTCGGTGGCCTCGGGTGCGCGGCGCTCTGTGGCTTTGCTGTCATCGTCTGGAGCTCGGCCAGCGTCGCACAGAATCCGCCGCCGGACATCAAACGCAAGCTCGTCGAGCAGGCGTGGGGGCCGCTGTCGGAAAATAGGGATATGTACGATGCGGCCCTGACTGCGGCCCCCAAGGGCGGCGTCAAGGTGACCAAAGACATCGCCTACGGGAGTGATCCACGGCAGAAGCTCGACATCTATCAAATTCCGGGCAAGAGCAATCTGCCGATCATGGTGTTCTTCCATGGGGGCGGCTACACGCGCGGCGAGCGCGACTACAGTCCGCTGGTGCACGCGAACGTGCTGACCTACTTCGCGCGTAACGGCTTTCTCGGCATCAACGCCGACTATCGGCTCGCGCCAGCGTTCCCGTGGCCGTCGGGCGGCGAGGATGTGGCGCGTGTGGTCGCGTGGGTCAAGAAGAACGCCAGCACCTACGGCGGCAATCCCGGGCGCATCTTTCTGTTCGGCCACTCGGCAGGCGCAAGTCACGTGGCGCAGTACGTGCTCGACCGACGCGTCCAGCCGAGCTCGGGGCCTGGGGTTTCCGGGGCCATCCTGATGAGCGGGCGCTACGTGCTGCACTATGACCCGGATGATCCCAGCCTCACCGGGGGCGTGATGGATTACTTCGGCAAGGATCCGAGCCGCTACGAGTCACGCTCCTCGGCCTCGCATGTCAACGAGAGCCAGGTGCCGATCATGCTGGTGATGTCGGAGTTCGATCAGCTCAATCTCGCGGTCACCTCGGGCGAGCTGTTCGTCGCACTGTGCCGCCGTGACGGTGGTCGGTGTCCGCGCTTCGTGCAGCTCAAATACCACAATCACATGTCCGAGTTTTATCACTTCAATACGCAGGACGACTACCTCGGCAAGGAGATTCTCGAGTGGACACGCGAAGGCTTCGGCGCCACCCGTCACCTCGATAACAAGAACAGCGACCGGATCGACTGAGGCGTAGCGGCGCGCGCCGCGCGCGATTCGTCGAGGTCCTGGGCGCCGGGATGCGCGCGGGGGTTCTATATCCGGGAGATTACAACCGCGGAGAAGCGGGAACCGCCGACCGCCGCGTCTGGAGTGAAACCGGCTGTACCTGCCTGCTCACGGCGTCCACGCGCGATATTCTCGGCTAGCGACTCCGGCCCGGCAGCGACGCCCGGACACGGCAGCGGCCGACACCGCCGCACATCTGACGCAACCGCGCGGGATAGCTACGGCTGATGGGGTACGAGCCGCCAGGTAGATCCAGGTGGCTGTGAGCGCCGTTCTAGACTATCGTATATTGCGTTCCGACATCTCATTGAGTTGCGCGCTTCTCTTACCGCAAAGCGTTAATGTGAGCAGATAAGGCGGCGCGCCGCCTGTCGATGAGTCCAATCTCTCGTATGAGAATCCGTACTTTCCGTGGCTATTTTCCTGCACGACTCCCCTACGACTAGGTAAAATATTTCGCGCCGAGCTAAAAGGTAATCACCGCACAGAACGACGAGATGCGACGACTCTGATTGTGGCGCACCGGGCGCTTGCACGGTTGCGGAGCGACGGTTGTCAATCAGCAGCATCCGATAAGTGCGGTCGCTTCGGCGACAGGGATAGGATGTCCCGCCACGTCATGGTATTGCAGGGTCCGACTTCCACGCTTGACGTGATGTCTGCCCTTGACTCGAACCAGTGGCTTTCACGACGAGTGACTCACCCCAATGAAGTAATACCTCCGGCCGGTGAGGACCATTGTCACGTCGGGCTAGCAGTGTTCGACGGCGCGTTGACCTGTTCCCCGAGCGAATTCATTCGGGTGGCCGAGCGTTCCAACATGGAATGGATTGCGGTGGTTCCACGCGATTCAGCGCGCGATCCCGCCACCGCCCGTGCGCTTGCTTGGAGCTTCTTCGACTTCCACACGCTGCCGGTGGACATCACGCGATTGTTGTATTCGGTGGGACATGCGCATGGGAAAGGAATGCTGCGCTGTTCCACACGCACAAGAATCGCGTCGCCACAGGGCCGTCT
>JASHTF010000226.1 GCA_030040715.1 Gammaproteobacteria bacterium
CCGATTAGTCACGGGCGATGCGAGCTCGGCCTCGAACTGATCGATCTTGTCGACCACACAGTCCTCGGCCGGGCCCTGCGATGCGGGCTGCCCCGGCGCAAGCGGCGGATGGTCATCGCAGGCGCGATCGAGGTCGGGGCGACCGAGCTCCAGATCGACGAAGTGCCAGCGAAAGGTGTGCTCATAGCGGGTGGTACCGGGCTCGTCGGGATAAAGGTCGGAACGAGGATGAGAATCATGCGGCGCGCGCTCGTGCGCGCCGCCGCCGCCGCCGCCGCCGCGATCTGAGTCGCGGTAGCGATCGGCCCAAATCGACTCGCTCGCAATCGAGGTATCTGCGACCAGTCCCGTATCATCGGTGGCCAGCAGCTGCTGCACCCGCGCACGCACCGCCGGTGTCAGGTACGCCTCGGCAACGAGCGCGACGATGCGGTGACCCTCATCTCCCCACGCACCGGCCGGAGAAGCGTACGCGACGCTCGCCAGGCACAGCGTCAAGTACATGAATGGCGTGAGGCTTTCAGTGTAGCGCATCGGAGTGCTCGCGGTCGGTCGAGTACAGCACCGGCGCCAGTGTATGGTGTAATGGCTGCATTGCTAAAGGCACGGGGCGCCGGTCGCGGCGGGACCCGGAGGCATCCAGTTACATGCGCAGGAGCTGGAAGGCTGCGTTCCCTACCATTTGCTCGAGCTGCACGCTGCTGCTGGCCGCGGCGCTGCTGCTGGGGTGGGCATGGCCGGCGCCATCGCTCGCCGCCGACAGCCCGTCCGTCGCGCCGCCGCTACGCGACGCGCAGCTGACCAATCAGATCATCGTCAAGTGGCGCGCGATCGGGGTAACCGCGGTGCAGCTGGACTCGATCGCGGATCGGGCCCAGCACCTGCGCGCCGTGGCCGGCGTCGATCTGAGCCCGGTGCGCAACCTGTTCGGCACCACCGACCTGATGCGTCTCAACTACCAGCCATCGCGCTCGGAGATGCGCGACCTGCTGGCGCGGCTATCCGCCGATCCCTTCGTCGAGTATGCCGAGCCCGACGGCTATCGCTACATCGCCGATTTTCCGACCACCACCACCACTCCAAACGACCCGTTCTTCAGCCAGGGCTCGGACAGCACCGGCAGTTGGAACGGCCAGTGGTATCTGCTGCCGAGCTCGGCGAGCACACCGGCGGCGATCTCGGCCACGACCGCCTGGCAGACGACCCTCGGATCGCCGAGCGTCGTGGTGGCGGTGATCGACACCGGCATCATCGAAGATCAGCCCGATTTCCTCTATCCGGCTGGCACCAGCGCAACACCGAAGCTTCAGTGCAATACCGGTACCGCAGCCGATGGCGCCAGCCTGTGCGGTTATGACTTCGTCAGCTGCGATCAGGGGAACAACAGCACGAGCAGCGGCCCCAGCACCACCGCGGACTGCAGTGCCAGCGGTAGCAGCGCGACCTACTACTTCGCCAACGACGGTCACGGCTGGCAGGCCGACGCCTCCGACCCGGGCGACTGGATCGATGCCACCGACACCGCCATGACGCTATTCCAGAACGCCGGCTGTACCACCGTGACGCCGAGCTCGTGGCATGGGACCAAGGTCGCCGGCGTGATCGGCGCGGTCACCAACAACGGCATCGGCGTGGCGGGCATCGCCCCGATGACGACGCTCCTGCCGGTGCGCGCGCTCGGCAAGTGCGTCGGGCGCGTATCCGACATCGCCGCCGCGATCCTCTGGGCCGCCGGCATCGGCGTGACGACGGACGCCGGGACCATCGCCTCGAGCCCGGCGGCCAACATCATCAACCTGAGCCTCGCGGCCAATGCGCCCTGCTCTCAGACCGAGCAGGACGCGATCAATCAGGCGATCGGCGCCGGCGTGCTGGTGGTAGCCGCGGCGGGCAACGAAGGCGGCGCGCTCGATGCACCCGCCAATTGCAGCGGGGTCGTCTCGGTCGTCGGCCTGCGGCACGCGGGCACGAAGGTCCCCTACAGCAACCTCAGCAGCAGCGCCGCCGCCGCCACCATCGCCGCCCCCGGCGGCAACTGCGTCAACGTCAGCGCCGATCAGCCGTGCCTATATGCGATCGAGACCACCACCGATGCCGGCACGACGACCCCGGCGAGCACTCCTGGCTTCTATACCTACGAGCTACTCGATCAAAGCTACTTGAACAGCGGCGGCAACGCGGATAATGCGGCCGTAGTCGGCACCAGCTTTGCAGCGCCCATGGTGTCGGGTGTGGCAGCGCTGATGCTGGCGGCCCAGCCCGGATTGTCCCCGGCACAGCTCACCGAGCGCCTGCAGTCGACCGCGCTGGCGTTTCCGACCTCGTCCACCACCACCTCGACCGCCTGCGTGCTCGCCTCGACCAGCACCGACTCGGATGGCAACTACGTCGAACCCACCAGTCCCGCGGAGTGTGTCTGCAGCACTGCGACCTGCGGCGCGGGGATGCTCAATGCCGCCGCCGCGCTCGCTACCACACAAGAGCTGTTCCCGCAGATCACCACCTCGAGCAGCACGGCGGTGGCCGGGCAGCACATCAAGCTCGATGGCAGCGGCAGCACCGCGGCCAGCGGCACGACGATCACCGGCTGGCAGTGGAGCACCATCCCCGCCACGAGCGATCAGCTGATCGACGCCAATCAGCCGGTCGCCACCCTCGTCGTGCCAACCTTCCGCTCGATCGAGGTCGTGCTCACGATTACGGACAGTGCCGGCCAAACCGCATCTGCGACCGCCAAGATCGACTCGGCGCTCGGGGCCGCCAGCGGTGCGGGCGCACTCGACCCGGTGTTGCTCGCGCTGCTGGCGGGCTGTGCCGGCTGGCGGCTCTATCGGCGCCGCTCGGCACCCGGTAGGCGCAGGGCGCTTTGAACTGATTCCTGCGCCGACTGTCGTTTATTCTACGCAGCTTTCCAAGGAGACCCCCCGGATGGGTCGCCCCGGGTACCCGCTACGGTACCTGGAACATTACAGTCTCGAAGGAGAAGCGGTTGAGCTCGATTCCTGGTGCATTGCCGCGGCGGTGGGCCTCGGCACGACTACTCATGCTGTGCGCAAGCGGGCTGTGGCTGCTCGCGGGCTGCAATTCCGACTATAACCTCGGCGCCACCGGGTCGGTCGGCGTGGGCTACGATGTCGCGATCACGACCGCGAGCAACGTCACCCAGCTCTATCAGGGCGACAACATCGCGGTAACCGCGACGGTTGCCAACGATACCAACAACCTGGGCGTGACCTGGCAGCTCACCGGCGCCGGCATCTTCGAATGCAACAGCGGCACG
>JASHTF010000227.1 GCA_030040715.1 Gammaproteobacteria bacterium
CCGTGGGTGCTGGTGTGGCTGTCGCCGCAGACGACAGTGGTTCCCGGCAGCGTCAGGCCGAGCTCCGGGCCGATGATGTGCACGATACCGCGCTGCTCGTGCCTCAGACCGAACAGCTCGATGCCGAAGTCGCGGCAGTTGTTCTCGAGCTCTGCGATCTGGCGCGCCGCCGACTCGATTGCGATCGGCGCGCCGCCGAACACCTGTTCGGTGCGCGTGGGGCTCGAATGATCCACGGTCGCAAGAGTGCGATCAGGACGCCGGACCGTGAGCCCGTGCTGGCGCAGTAGCCGGAAGGCCTGGGGTGAGGTGACCTCGTGGACCAGATGCCGATCGATATAGAGCACGGCGGGCGTGTCGGCGGTCTCGGGCACGACCTCATGCTGTTCCCAGATCTTCTGAAACATCGTCTTCATGTCGAGCCGTCGACTCCGATCAACCCATCGAGGTGCCGACGCTTCATCGCGCCACGGCGGTGCGCGTCTTGAGCTGCATGTCGACATACTCGAGCCATCCCCAGCGGTCGGCGGTGGCGCCCGAGAACAGTCCGAAGAAAGCCTGTTGTAGCCGCTCGGTGATCGGTCCGCGCTTGCCGGCGGCAACCGGAATGCGGTCGACCGAGCGGATAGGCGTAACCTCTACCGCGGTGCCCGTGAAGAACAGCTCATCGGCGATATACAGCAGCTCGCGCGGTATCGCCGCCTCGCGCACCGTGAAGCCCTGTTCGCGCGCCAGTTGGATCACGGTTGCACGCGTGATGCCGCCAAGTATCGAATGCGCGAGGCCCGGTGTCAGCAGGATGCCGTCCTTGATGACAAACAGGTTCTCGCCCGCGCCCTCGCTGACGGTCCCGTCCGGCGCGAGCCCGATACCCTCGTCGAACCCGAGGCGCTTGGCTTCCTGACTGATCAGTTGTCCGGACAGGTAGTTGCCGCCCGCCTTGGCGAGCGCCGGGATCGTGTTCGGCGCCACGCGCTGCCAGGAGGATACGCACACGTCGACGCCGTTGGCTTCGCTCTCGTGCCCCAGATACTTGCCCCATTCCCAGGCGGCGATGGCGACTTCGACCGGGGGGTCGACCTTCGGGGCAACTCCGATCTCACCGTAACCACGCAGCGCGATCGGGCGGATGTAGGCACCGCGCACCAGCTCATTGGCGGCGATCACCTGGCAGCAGGCAGTGCTCAGCTGATCGGGCGAGAAGGGCAGCTGCATGCGGTAGATCTTGGCCGAGTCGAACAACCGGCGGATGTGATCCTGCAGGCGAAAGATCGCCACGCCGCCCGGGGTTGCGTAGGCACGTATACCCTCGAACACCGAGGAGCCGTAGTGCAGCGCGTGCGCGAGCACGTGCACGGTCGCCTTCTCCCACGGGACCAGCTTGCCGTTGAACCAGATATAGGGGGTGGTCGGTATTGGCATCGCGTCCTCCTCTACACCGCGCTGTGCACGGCACGTGCCGCCGCGGTGTCCTCAGTGCGCGCTTCTGCGTGTACCTCGGGTGAGCGCGCGCTCGAGTGGCGCGACAGCTCGATGCGGTTGATCACCTCGAGCAACGCGCGGCTCGCCGCCTCGATGATGTTGGTGCTGACGCTCGAGCCGCGATAGCTGCGCCCATTGTGCTCCACGTACAGGATTGCCTCGCCCTGCGCGTCCTCGCCGATCGTCACCGCGTGCACCTCGAACTTGCGCACCGTCACCTGCGTGCCGGTTGCACTCACGATCGCCTTGTAGGCCGCATCCACCGGGCCGTCGCCGATGCCGTCGCGCTCGAGCTTACGGCCGTCGGTGTGCGTGAGTCGCGCCTGCGCACGCGCCTGCGCGCCGCTGTGTGCCGCTACCTGGAGGCTCTCGAGCGCCCAGGGACCGGAAGCCGCGCCGCCCGCGCGCAGTACCAGGGCCTCGATATCGCCGTCGAACAGCTCCTTCTTGCGATCGGCGAGCGCCTTGAACTCCTCGAACACGCGGTTGAGCTCGGCCTCGTCGAGCTCGAAACCGAGCTGCTTGACGCGCTCGCGGAACGCGTGGCGGCCGCTGTGCTTGCCGAGCACCAGATTGCTGCGTGGCAGCCCCACGTCCGCCGGCAGCATGATCTCGTAGGTGGAGCGGTGCTTGAGCATGCCGTGCTGATGAATGCCCGATTCGTGCGCGAACGCGTTCTCTCCGACCACGGCCTTGTTGCGCGGGATGGGCATGCCGGTGATGTTGGAGACCAGACGGCTGGTCGGGTACAGCCGCGAGGTGTTGACCCCGGTCTTGAGATTGAAGAACGCCGCGCGGGTCGTGAGCGCCATCACCACTTCCTCGAGCGAGCAGTTGCCGGCGCGCTCGCCGATGCCGTTGATGGTGCACTCGATCTGCCGCGCCCCTGCGACCACCGCCGTCAGGCTGTTGGCGACCGCCATGCCGAGGTCGTCATGGCAGTGCACCGACAGCGTTACCCCATCGATCCCGCGCACGTGCTTGCGCAGATAGCGGAACAGCTCGCCGAACTCGTCCGGCACGGTGTAGCCGACCGTGTCGGGAATGTTGATCGTGGTCGCGCCGGCCTCGATCACCGCCTGCACGACCTGCGCCAGGAAGTCGAGCTCGGTACGCGAGGCATCCTCGGGCGAGAATTCCACGTCGTCACAATACTCGCGCGCAATACGCACGCCCTCGACCGCGCGGCGCAGAATCTCTTCCTGTGCCATGTTGAGCTTGTACTGGCGATGGATCGCGCTGGTAGCGAGGAACACGTGTATACGATGCCTCGGAGCGGGGGACAGCGCGCGTGCCGCCAGCTCGATGTCCTCGCGCGTGCAGCGCGCCAGGCCCGCAATGGTCGGCCCCTGCACCTCGCTCGCGACCGCATTGACCGCCTCCCAGTCACCGCGCGATGCGGCCGGAAAGCCGGCCTCGATGACATCCACGTTCAGCTCCGCGAGTGCGCGTGCCACCCGCAGCTTCTCGGGCTGCGTCATGCTGCATCCGGGCGATTGCTCGCCGTCGCGTAACGTCGTGTCGAAGATCAGAACTCGATCCGTAATCGCTGTCATGGCCGCTCTCCGTCACTGCGCGCGCCGGCACCCGGGCCGCGGGCCCGCTCGCCGTGCTGCGACGCAAATGTCCTTGCGCTACTTGCCTCCGTGCTCATCGCCCCTCAGCGCGCTTCCTTCAACCAGGGCATACGGGCGCGCAGCTTCTCGCCGACGCGCTCGATCGGATGCCGCAGATCCTGCTGCAGCAGCCGCTGGTAATTCTTTGACCCCTGCTCATGCTCTCCGATCCATTCGCGCGCGAACTTGCCGCTGCGAATCTCCCTGAGGATACGGCGCATCTCGCGCTTGGTACGCTCGTTGACTACGCGCGGGCCGCGCGTGAGGTCGCCGTATTTGGCGGTGTCGCTGATGAAGCGGTGCATATTGGCGAGGCCGCCTTCGTGCAGCAGATCGACGATCAGCTTGAGCTCGTGCAGGCACTCGTAATAGGCCACCTCCGGCTGATAGCCGGCCTCGACCAGCGTCTCGAACCCCTGTACCACCAGCTCGGTGGCTCCGCCGCACAACACCGCCTGCTCGCCGAACAGATCGGTCTCGGTCTCCTCCGCGAAGGTCGTCTCGAGCACCCCGCCGCGGGTGCCACCGATGCCGTCGGCATAGGCGAGCGCCTTGGCGCGTGCGCGTCCGGTCGCGTCGTGCGCGACCGCCAGCAGACAGGGAACGCCGCGTCCCTGCTGGTACTGCCGGCGCACCAGACCCCCCGGACCTTTGGGAGCAATCAGCACCACGTCCAGAGTGCGCGCCGGCTTGATTTGCTTGAAATGGATGTTGAAGCCGTGGGCGAACAGCACCATCGCACCCGCCTTCAGTGCCGGCGCAACCTGACGGTAGAGCGCAGGCTGCGCCAGATCAGGCACCAACATGGCGATCACGTCCGCATCCTCGACGGCCTCTAGCGGCTCGGCGACCGCGAGCCCGTCGCGCTTCGCCTTCTTCCAGCTCGCGCCTCCCTTCCTGACGCCGGCGACGACGTCAAAACCACTGTCCTTGAGGTTGAGCGCATGCGCGCGCCCCTGGCTGCCATAGCCCAGCACGGCGATGCG
>JASHTF010000029.1 GCA_030040715.1 Gammaproteobacteria bacterium
GCCAGCCCCGAGGGCCGCTCGGTCGATCGCGGCTGGGTTACGCGCGTCGCCCGTGTGCTCGATATCCCCTTCTGCGTCGCCGGCGGCATCCGCTCGGTGCAGTCGGCCGAAGAGGTACTGAACGCCGGAGCGGAGAAGATCTCGGTGAATTCTCCGGCACTGCTCGATCCGACGCTGATCAATCGGCTCAGCGAGCGCTTCGGCTGCCAGTGCGTGGTAGTCGGCATCGACAGCCAGACTGGTCCCGACGGCTATCACGTGTACCAGTTCACCGGCGATCCGGCGCGCGCCCGCGACAGCCGGCGCGATACGCTCGCCTGGGTGCAGGAGGCACAGCAGCGCGGCGCGGGCGAGATCGTGCTCAACTGCATGGACGCCGACGGCACCCGCAGCGGCTACGATATCGAGCAGCTGCGCGCGGTGCGCGCGGTCTGTCAGGTGCCGCTGGTCGCCTCCGGAGGCGCCGGCGACATCGCCCACTTCGAGCGCGCGTTTCGTGCCACGGACGCTGACGCGGCGCTCGCGGCGAGCGTGTTTCATACCGGCTCGATTCCAATCCCGGCACTCAAGCGCGCGCTGCGCGACGCCGGAATCGAGGTGCGACTGTGAGCGGCTCAGAGCGCGAGCGACTGGAGCTCGAGCGCATTGACTGGAACAAGGGCGCGGGCCTCGTGCCCGCGATCGTGCAGGAGGCCGTCAGCGGCAAGGTTCTGATGCTCGGCTATATGGACCGGGCGGCGCTCACGGCCACACTCGAGCGCGGCCGCATCGTGTTCTTCAGCCGCAGCAAGCAGCGCCTGTGGCAGAAGGGCGAGAGCTCGGGTCATCACCTGGAGCTGCTGCAGTGGCGCATCGACTGTGACGCCGACACGTTGCTGCTGATCGCGCGTCCCGCCGGTCCCGTGTGCCACACCGGCGCCCTCACCTGCTTCGGCGACGAGGCGCTCACGGTCGCCGAGCGTCTCAGCTTCCTGAGCGAGCTCGAGCAGCTGATCGCGCGGCGCCGCGCCGACAAGCCGAGCGGCAGCTATACCGCCGCCTTGCTCGCGCAGGGACCACGGCGCATCGCGCAGAAGGTGGGTGAGGAGGGACTCGAGGTGGCGCTGGCAGCGGTGGTCGAATCAGACGAGGCTGTGCTGGACGAATGCGCCGATCTCATCTTTCATCTGCTGGTGCTGCTGCAGGGACGCGCGCTCGGTCTCGAGGCCGTGGTCGAGCGGCTGCAGCGCCGCCATCGCGATCGAGTCCGATCCACAGCGACGGCAACGGACCCACCGCCATCACCGACGGCGGACTGACACATTAGAGCGACTGAGCTGCATGGTGTCGGCGCATCTGCGGCGCTGCCGACAACCGGCAGCGCTACAGAGAGATACCTTGCCCCAGCCCCGCACTGCGGAAGCTCTCCCGCCGCCCCGGAGCTGCCCTCCACTGGCGTTGACTGCGCGGTCAGAGCGCGGTGCGCGTCGTCGTGCTGGTAGTGGATTCCTGTCGCATGAAGCTCATCACCAGGCCGCTGAGCGAGCTGCCCGTGAGAATGAAGGCCACGCCCATGATCAACAGCGCGCTCAGCATCAACACCGGTGTCCGTGCGCCGCACACTGCCAGGATTCCCAGCACGCTTGCCGCGAGCCCCGTGAGCACGTGCACACCCGCCGAGCCTGACGCCATCTCACCGGCGAGCAGTTCTGCGCCGGAGCGCGTGCTCGCGCGCCGAGCCAGCCACTGCAGCCGATACAGATGCCGGACCGAGCTGCTGCTCAACACCAGCGTCGCGCCAAACACGATCACCGAGATCGATACCAGCGCCGCGGCCGCGATGTTCAGCAGCGCCAGTACGCCCAGCACGATACCGCTGACGCCGGCGAGAAACATCACCGACACGCCACCGTCACCGACCTGCTCCCCGCTTCCCACCAACGGCAGCACGGCAGCGTACTCTGACAGCAGCGTGCCGCCTTCGATCAACAGCGCCGCGCCAAACACGACGGTCGCGATCGCGGCCATGACATCGGGCTGAAACCCCGTCAGGCCCACGATCGCGATCACGGCTGTCGCGATGCCTCCGATTGCATCGATCACTCCACCGTAGGTCGCCGCTGCGGCCGGTTTCGACTCTGCAAATGTCGTACTCATGAGGTCCTCCAACGTTGCGAGCGAGTGAACTCGCTCCCACAACGATAGATTTAGCTCCAGCCGCCAGGGTTCCCAGAAGTCGATGCGCCGTGCGCACCGGCGTCGGACGCATGGCAATCGCTGCCGCGATGGCCACGATGGCAGCGCTGCAGCCGAAGGGATCAGACGATCCCTATAGCAGATGAGGATGGTGTTACCTTGCCGCTCGCTCGCGTGGGACGCGGCGGCTGCCGCAACGACCCGTCAGGGCAGTAGGAACTCCGGCGCCGGCTCGCGCAGGTTGTAGCGCGAGCTCATCGAATGCCCGTAGGCACCGACGTTGGCGATCAGCAGCACATCGCCCGGTCGCGTCGCCGGTAGCAGCCGATCATGACCGAGGAAATCCGCGCTCTCGCAGATCGGCCCGACGATGTTGGCCGTGAGCGTCGGCGGCTCGTCGAGGCGCGTGAGATTGACGATCTCGTGCCACGCACCATAGAGGGCGGGACGAATCAGCGAGTTCATGCCGGTTGCGATACCGACGTAATGAATGCCCTCTTTGGATTTGGTCTGCGTGACGCGAGCCAGCAGCACGCCGGCAGCAGCGACCAGGTAGCGGCCGGGCTCGAGCCACAACTCAATGCCGGGATGAGTCTGTTTGGCCGCCAGCAACACGGTGTCGAGCCGGGCCAAATCGAGCGCCGGCTGCTGCAGACTGTCGGGCACGCCGAGTCCGCCGCCGACATCGATGACCTGCAGCCGCGGAAAGCGGGCTGCGAGTGCGAGCAGGCGCGTCGCGACCTCGGCCCAGTTGTCGACATCGAAGATGCCGCTGCCCACGTGCGCGTGCAGGCCGACGACCGTGAGGTCCAATTGCTCGCACCGGCGCGCGAGCTCGTCGATGCGCTCGAGCGGCACGCCGAACTTGGCGTGCGAGCCGGCGGTGCGTACGTGGTGATGGTGACCGCGTCCGGCGCCGGTGTCGACGCGAATGAAGACCGTACGGCCGCGGAAGCGCTCTCCCCAGGAGGCCAGCAGCTCGATATTGTCGAGCGTCAGGCGCACGCCCTGCTCGAGCGCCCACAGATATTCCGCCAGCGGCGCGAAATTCGGCGTGAACAGAATGCGAGCACGCACCAGCCCCGGCACGCTCGCGAGCAGATGCTCGATCTCCCCGCGCGAGACGCATTCGAAATCCACGCCCTGCTCGGCGAGCAGCCGCAGAATCTGCGCATGCGGGTTGGCTTTCATCGCGTACAGCACCCGTTCGGCTGACTTCAAGCCCCGCAGCGCGGCGACGGCGGCGCGGATCGCGTCGGGCTCGTACACGTAAGCGCACTCGTGCTCGGCCGCGAGCGTCAGCAGCGCACCGCGTCGCGTCCGCCACCACGGCGTGCGCAGCGGCGTGCTCGGCGGCGCAGCGAACAGTTGCTGCCAGGTCGGGCCCAGCACCGAGTCGGCGCGCACCGGCTGAATCAAGCGCTCGTGCAACTGCTGCACCAGCCGATCGCCCTGGTTCTCATCGACCACGAAGGTGAAATTCAGATCATTCGCGGCCTGGCTGAGCAGGTACACGCGCTGATCGGCAAACAGCTCAAAGGCCTCGCCGAGCTGGTGCAAGATCGCGCGGATATTGCGTCCCACCAGACTGACCGACGCGCACGGACCAATCAACCGCGCCTCACACAGCCCGGACAGATCGGCGATCAGCCGCTCGAGCACGCGCTGATCAAGCGCGTTGGCCGCGGGATCGAGCGACACGGTGACATTGGTCTCCGAGGTCGAGATCAGATCCACCGACAGGCCGTGGCGCTTGAAGATCTGGAAGACATCGGCCAGAAACCCGACCTGGTGCCACATGCCGGGGCTGTCGAGTGCCACCAGGGTGATGCCCTTCTTGATGCAGACCGCCTTCACCTGAGCTGCGCCGTCGCCGCCGTCGGCGCTGACGCAGGTTCCAGGCAGCTGCGGCCATTGGGTGGCGAACACGGCGATCGGAATCTGCCGCGACTTGGCCGGCAGGATGCTGCGCGGATGCAATACCTTGCCGCCGCTGCTGGCGATCTCCTGCGCCTCGTCGTAGTGCAACGAGCGCAGTAATCGCGCCTGCGGCGTCGAGCGCGGATTGGCGCTGAACATGCCGGGGACGTCGGTCCAGATCTCGAGGCTGCGAGCCGCCAGCTTGGCGGCGAAGTAGGCGGCAGAGGTATCCGAGCCGCCGCGGCCGAGCAGCACCGTGTCGCCGGCGGCATCGCTGGCGATGAATCCCTGGGTGAGGATCACGCCAGGCAGGGCCGCCAGCTCGGCCTGCAGCGCCGGATCCGGCTCGAAGGCACAGGTAGCCGACAGATAGTCGGTACGCGCCGAACCATCGGCACGCGACTGCGCCTTCAGGCCGCTGCGCGCATCCCAGAGCGTGGCCGCGACGCCCTGGGCCGTAAGGAACTGCGCTCCGAGCTCGGTCGCCATCAGCTCGCCGGTCGCCATCACGCGCGCACGCGTGCGGTCGCTGACCTCGCCCATCAGCGCAACGCCGCTGGCGATCTGTCGCAGCACGAGGAAGTGGCGCTCGAGCTCCGCGCTCGCCTCAACGCCGAGCTCGCGAGCGAGCTGCCGGTGGCGTTGCTCGATCGCCTGCAGCACCGGCTCGTGCGCACCGGCGGGCGCCGCGACCAGCAGCTGCTCGAGACGATCGGTGATGCCGCTGAGCGCCGACTGCACCACCAGCACCCGCGCCGAGCCTGCCAGACGCGCGCCCACGACCGCGGCGATGTTGTGCCAATTGGCCGCACTCGACAC
>JASHTF010000228.1 GCA_030040715.1 Gammaproteobacteria bacterium
GCTGAGCGCAAACGCGCCGTAAGCGAGTGCCGCCAACCAGGCCGATGGCGGCCAATGAAACACGCGCTGTACCGCGCCGACGACCGCGTCACCGCTCGACCACACGCTGATGGCAAAGAACGCGATCGCCGTCAGCAGACTCAGGAACGAGCCGACGATACGGCCGACGACGCCGAAGTGCGCACTCGATGACACCGCGTTGTTGGTGCCGTTCATGGCACCAAAGATCGACATCGGCGCGAGGATGATCGCCCCGAGGGTCAGGCCCAGCAGCGTTGCGGCGAGCCCCTGCCAGAACGACAGGCCGAACATGATCGGAAAGGCCCCGAGCACCGCGGTGGCCAGCGAATTGGCGCCGCCCCAGCAGATGCGCGCGAAGTCGAAGATCGATGCGCTGCGCTCGGCGTCGGGGATGCACTCGATACCGTGGCGCTCGAACACCACTCGCCGCTACCACAGCATGGGAGTCGTGGTGATCACCTCGGCTCCCGCATGAGTAATGATGGCATTCTGCTCAAAGCCGGCACTGCCCACTCCGTGACGCCCCACGAACACCTCGACCCCGACGACCATGCCTTCCAGGAACACGTCCTCGGGATCGCCCATGAGGGTGGATATGTAGGGCTTCTCGAAGAACAGACCCAATCCGTGACCGTAGAGCGGGAACTTCTCCGCCGCCTGGTCCTTCTCGCCGCCGACTTCGGCGATTCGTTGATCGCCCATGCGCGCCAGCTCCAGCACCGGCATTCCGGGCCGGATGGCCGCCAGCAGCGTCTCGCAGATCGCTGCGCCGGTATGGATCAGCTCCCGCTGCGCCGCTGTCATGGGCGCCCCGACCACGACGGTGCGACCGGGGTCGCTATAGTAGCCCTGGAACATGGGACCGTAGACGAAGGCGCGCGCGATATCGCCTGGCTGGGGCGTACTGCTGCTGTACCCCGGCAACGGATTGGCGGCGAAATATTCGATCAGCGCGCCGTGCGAGCACGGGATCATGTGGATCGCGCCGCCGTTGCGCACCACTTCGGAGGCGGCGTCGGCGGCGGCGGCGGCCTCCGATTTCCCCGACAGCAGACCCTCGATCATCGCCGTACAGCCGTCCGAGGCGATCCGTGCGGCCTCGCGCACGGCGCTGAGCTCGCGGGCGCTCTTAACCTTGCGCACCTGTAGAACCACGTCGTCGACCGGCACCCAGGTGATCTGCGGCGTCTCGTGCTCGAGCTCCCGCCAGTATTTCATCGGCAAGAGATCGGTCCCGCAGAGACCGACTCGGTCGCGGACGTTGCGCGCCCTGAGCTCCCGCGCCACGGCGAGCGACGGATTTCGACTCCAGCTGATGCGCTCGGTCGCGATCAAATCCCGGCGCGGCCAGGAGTCGTCGATCAACAGCTCGGGCTCTTCGCCCAGCTGCAGCAGCACGGCCGAAAACGCCCGACAGCGGGTGTGGGGATTGTCGTACCCCTGCCCGGAGTTGTTGCCGTAATAGTTGGTGAGGTAGAGCACATCGCCGGCACGGTCGTAGGTGCCGCCGCTGCGCCCCCAGACGACGGCCACCTGCAGATCCCGAGAGCGCATCTGCTCGTGCACCTTGTGCCAGCGCTGCTCGTACTCCTGGCGGGAGAAATACCGCTGCGACATAGGCCGGTGTCTCCGTTGCGCGCCTACGCTGAGTACGCGGACGCGCGGTTACTGAACGTGATCTGTTCCCAGGGCGCCTCTCCGGGCCGTCCGAGACAGAACCTGGCCTGCGTGCTCGTCGACAGCTCGAACAGCACCGCCGCGAAGGTCCGCATGGAGCTGCGCGCCGCACCCACGCCGCCGATGCAGATCGGCGTCGATCGATCGGCGAGCATCCGCATCAGATCACCCCTGGCCGTCGACTCGCCCAGGCGGGCGTCGAGGAACGCCAGCCGTGCGCGTGAATCGGGCACTCGCCCGGTGTGCTCGAGACGCGCGAGCGCGCGCTCATCGAGGTCGTCACTCGCCAACGGATGGTTGGTATGGGTGAGGCTCGAGCGCTCGTCGGTACCACCGACGTCGCAGCCCCGGGCCGAGCACTCGAGACTGACGACCCCGCTGCGATCCGCGACCGCATAGTGCTGGCCGCTCGCGTGAGGTGCGCCGCTGAGCGACGTCGCTGCCGCCGCGCGGCTGCGTTGCCCGAGCGCGGCGCGCACCAGGGCCGCGACCGGCAATCCGGCGGCGTCGTGTCGCAGCATCAACAATGTGTTGACGCCAATCGCCACGCCGACGCTATTGACCCCGCACAGTCCGATCAGACCGGCCGCGCTGAGTACCAGCGCTTCCGGGTCTGCGGGCGGCTTGATCCTCAGGATTATCTGTGAGCCTTCCATGAACGACGGTAGGTCCATGGTTTGAGCCATCAGCGTCGTACCGCTCACGCTGATCGCGACCAGACTGCAACCGCGCTCCTCCGGTCCCGGTCGTCGCCCGAGCTCGTACCACCATTGCTCGTCCATCAGGTTGTATGCGGCAATCAGCTCGTAAGGCAGCCCCGCGCCATCCGCAATACCGCGGATCTCGTCGAGCAGATCCGGAACCACCGTCTCCGTGCGCGTGATCAATCCGGTGGTCGCGAGAAATCTCTGCGCGTAATCCATGATGCCGGCAGCGCTCCTGACCCCTCGCAGCGTTGCCTCCTCCCAGCGTGCCAGAGCCAGCCGGACCTGCTCGCGCGCACTCTCGCCATGCGCCAGACCGCGCTGCCGCCCGGAACCGATGCAATCGATGACACCCAACCTTGCCCTATCCAGAACGCTCGATCATGGGCCACTACCAGATGCGCACTCGGTCCTGCGGAGCGAGGTAGAGGCGCTCACCGGGGCTAACGTTGAAGGCCGCATACCACGCGTCCAGGTTGCGCACGGTGTCGGCCCGATACTCTCCGGGTGCATGCCCGTCCGTGATGATCTGCTGCCTGAGTGCCGGCTCGCGCGACTTCTCGCGCCACATCTGCGCGAAGCTCAGGAAGAATTGCTGGTCGCCCGTGAGACCGTCTACGGTGGGGGCGGCGGGCTCGCCGCCGAGCGACATCCGGTAGGCATCGTAGGCATCGGCGAGACCTCCGAGGTCGGCGATGTTCTCACTGAGGGTCTGCCGGCCGTTGACGGCCAGATCGGGGAACGGCCGGTACTGATCGAATTCCTGCACCAGCCGCGCCGCGGCCGCTCTGAAGTGGGAGAAGTCCTGCGGTGCCCACCAATTGCGCAGACGCCCGGTTGCGTCGAACAACGAGCCCTGGTCATCGAAACTGTGGCTGATCTCGTGGGCCAGCACCGCGCCGATCGCGCCGTAATTCATCACCTGCGGGCGGTCCGGATCGAAGAACGGCGGTTGCAGAATCGCCGCCGGAAAATTGAGCGCATTCATGACCGGCAGATTCACCGCATTCACGGTCTGCGGGTACATGACCCACTCTCCGCGCTCGACCGGGTGATCGAGCTTGGCAAGATTGCGCCGGTACTCGAAGCGCTCGGCACGCTCGGCGTTTCCGAGTGCATCGTCCCGGAGCACGTCAAGCTTCGCGTAGTCTCGCCAGCGCTCGGGATAGCCTACCTCGACATCGATGGTACCGAGCTTCGCCTTCGCCTTGGAGCGGGTCTCCGGCGTCATCCAATCGAGCCGATCGATCCGGCGGCCGAACGCGACGATCAGATTGTGCACCATGGATTGTGCTTGCGCCTTCGCGCTCGCCGGAAAGTAGCGCTCCACATAGAGCTTTCCGACCGCGTCGCCGAGTGCCGCATTGGTGGCGTCGACGGCCCGCTTCCAGCGCTCGCGCTGCTGCGGCGTGCCCGTGAGGGTCTGGCCGAACAAGGCAAAGTTCTCGGCGACGAAGGCGCGCGGCAGGAACGGCGCGGCGTGCTCGATCGCATGGAAGATCAGATAATCCTTCCAGGTCTCGAGCGACTGGCTCGCGACCAACGCCGAGATGCCGGTCACGGCGCTCGGCTGCCAGACGATGAACTCGCCCTGGCGAGACAACCCGGCAGCTTCCAGGTAGGCCTGCCAATCGAGCCCCGGCGCGCGTGCCGCGAGCTGCGCGCGGCTCCAGTGGTTATCGCCCTTGCGCACGTCCTCGGAGTCGGCGCGGCTGACGTGAACTGCGGCAATCCGCCGCTCCAGTTCGAAGATGCGAGCGGCCTTCGCGGCCGCGTCGGGCACCTGCGCGAGCTCGAGCATGCGCGCTATGTGGGCCCGATAGTGCGCCCTCACCTCCTCCATGCGCGCCGACGGATCGAGGTAGTAATCACGATCAGGCATCTCGATGCCGCCCTGGAGCACAAACGCGGCGTAGCGCGCGGGGTCGTCGAGATCGCGCGCAACCCAGAGTCCGAACAGATTAGCGGTGTGAAGGTGGGTGTTGTTCAACACGTCCACGTCGGTGCGCAGCGTGCCGCCGAGAATGCGGGCGAGGCCGTGGCGGTCGCTGATCGCGGCGATGCGGGCGAGCTGCGGCTCGAGCGGCTGCAAGCCCCGCCGTTCGATGCCGGCCTCGTCCATGAAGGCCGCATAATAGTCGCCGATCTTGCGTGCTTCGGAGCCGGCCGGCGCCTGGCTCGTCTCGGTTTCCTCGATAAGCCCGCGGGTCCGCTGCGCCGTGAGCTCGGTGAGCACGGCGAAGACGCCGTACGTGGCGCGATCCGCGGGAATCGGCGTGTGCTCGAGCCAAAGCCCGTTCGCGTAGCGGAAGAAGTCGTTGCCGGGCGCGACCGAACGGTCGATCGCCGCGAGATCCAGGCCATGAGTGCTCGCCGCCGCCCCATCCGCGGAGACCGCGCCGCCGGCCGGGTCGGTCATGACCGGCGCATCAGCTGCGGTGGCCGTGAGCGCGGCGGCGCAGGCCGCGGCCGCGAGCAGCGCTCGGGCGAGCGCCGGCGCATTCCGCACGACACGTATCAGCATCGCAATCGAGGGCAACGGCACGGTCATGAGTGGCTCCGGTTGGCATGTGATCGGCCTGCGATGAACACTCGGCCAAGGTCAGTTGCCCACAATATCAGCGCCGAACCCCGGTGCGAAAGCGGCAGCGCCTCACGAGCCGTCTCAATTCGCTTCCAGGCGCGCCTGTTGCCGATCGTAATCTTCCCAGGCACGGCTCTCGATGAAGGCCTGTAGCGCCGCGATGTCCGCGTCGGTCAGATTGGGGAATTTCGGCATGCCGAGCGGCACCAGCATACCGGCGCGCAGCACCGTAGGCATGGCGTCGAGCTGTACCTCCGTGACCGTGCGCAGGTCTGGAATCCGTCCCTGACCCGCGATCCTGAGGTCTTCACCGTGGCAGAGGGAGCAGGAATTGCTGCGGAACACGCGCTCGCCCGTCGCGGCCAGCGCGGCGCTCGGCCGCTCGCGCGCGGGCTTCGGTAGCACCTTGAGCGGCGTGGGCGGAAGTTGCTCCTGGCCGCCGAGTGCAAACACCAGTAGCCTGGAAGGCGCCATCAGGGTCTCGCTCGTCGTCGCCGCAGCGGAGAAATAACGGGCGCTGTTGCTGGCCGACGCGTCGCCCGCAGGGACTACGATCAGCTGCTGGCCGTTGAGCGTCACGGTAGAGGCGCCCGCCTGGATGATGCTGTGCGTGTCGAAGCTCCACAGCTGCTTGCCGCTGTAGGCGTCGTACGCAAAGAACTTGCCGTCGGCGGTGCCCTGCAGCACCAGGCTCCCCGCAGTGGTCAACACACCACCGTTCATGATGATCGGGTGATCAACGTGCCAGCGCTCCTTCTGCGCCACCGGATCCCACGCGACCAGTCGTCCCTGTGCGCGAATCTGGGCGTGGGGCGAGAGGCCGTAGTCATAGGCGCTCTCGCCATGGAAGCTGAACTCCTGCGGAATGATGAAGGCCGGGATGTAAACCAGATGCGTCTGGGGGTTATACGCCGACAGGATCCAGGTGTGTCCACCCCACGCACCGGGTTGGATTACGACCGTGGTACCCGGATGCTTCCAGGTCTTGAGCGCTTCCCGGACCGTGAGCTGGCCCGTTTTGGGATCGATCGCGGAGAAGTTGACATTGGGAACATAGGCTCCCGCCGAGATGAACTGCCCCGTCTTGGCATCCAGTAGATAGAAGTACTGCTTCTCGGCCGACATGAGCACGTGTCGGGTGCCGCCCGGCAGCGCCAGATCCGCCAGCATGATGTGCGCGGTGGCATCGGAGATGCCCCACGCATCTCCACCGAGCAGCTGGTAATGCCAGACGTATTTGCCCGTGCTCGCGTTCACGGCGATCAGGCTGTCCGAATACAGCAGCTGATGCGAGCCGAGCCAGGCAAAGTCCTGCGGCGTTCGGTGCGGACCCGGATTACCGGTCCCGAAAATCAGCAGATCCGTCTTCGGGTCATAGATCATCCCGTCCCAAACACCAGCGGCCCCTCCCCCGTGCTGAGTGATCTTCCAGTAATCAGGACCCCAGGTCTTGGCGGCCAGCGCCATCTGTGGGTTTTCGTACGGCTGGGCCGGATCTCCGGGTACTGAGTAGAAACGCCACAATTCCTTGCCGGTTCGGGCATCGAAGGCCGCCGCATAGCCGCGCCCTGTGCCGCGCTCGATGTTCTCTATGCCGACGAATACCTTGCCGCCCCCGGTGCGCGGAGCGGAGTTGGTACCGAGCTGGCGCGCCGGATCGCAGATGCGGGTCTCCCATACCTCGCGGCCGCTGCTGCGATCGATGGCGAACAGATAACAGCCGTTGGCGGTATAGACATGTTGCGCGTCCATCCCGAGTCCACGGGTGACGTGCGACATCCACATCGACACCGGCGAGCTGTCGCTGTAGTCGAACGCCGGCTCAAATTCCCACCGCAGCTTGCCGCTCGCCAGATCCACGGCGACGGCCCCGCCGCGCGGCGCGCTTTCATAGGCAACGCCGTCCTTGATGAGCGGGTTGCCGACCAGGCCCTCCTTCACGGGCAGATCGGTATAGCGCAGCAGACCCAGTGAGCCGACGTTCGCGGCATTGATTTGCGTCAGCGGGCTGTATTGTTGGCTGTCGGCCGAGCCACCCAGATGCGTCCATTCAACCGTGAGCGCCTCTGGTGCAGCTGCGACGCCCGCGACATCTGCGACGGCCGTGAGAGCCGCGACATCGGCCGGCGTGCCGCCGGCCGTACCCGCGGTCACACGCATCACCCCGCTCGTGAGGCTCACGACGCACGCCAGCAGCAGCAGCAGCAAGCTCGTCCGCATGTGCGACTCCGTATCGGGTGGTCGGGTGGGGCCAGCGGGCGGCGACTTACCCGCTCGCTCAGCCGCCCGAGCGCCGTTGCGCCCTGACGTAAGTGGCGACCTCATCCAAGGTCGCGAACCACACCCCCGGC
>JASHTF010000229.1 GCA_030040715.1 Gammaproteobacteria bacterium
CCGACCGGGCGGTAGCGCGAGGGCGGCGTAGTGTGCGGAGGGTCCCCGGCCTTGTCAATGCGGCACCTGCGCCGGCTGGCGCCGGTGCGGGTGGGATGGGGGGATGATCAGCTATACTTTTTGTTTGTTGGCGGTTGCACGTCTGGCCGCTCGCTGGCGCCAGTAGATCAGCGATCCGCGTTATCGAGGAACATGGAGCTCATCCGTCGGCTCGAGGCAGGCGCAACTGGCGATTGTGTCGTCACGATTGGCAGCTTTGATGGCATTCATCTCGGTCACCAGGCGCTGATCGAGCGGCTGCTCGCGCACGCACGCAGGCTCGCGCTGCCCGCCATGATGGTGAGCTTCGAGCCGCTGCCGCGCGAGTTCCTGCAGGCGGCCGATCCGCCCGCCCGGCTGACGAATTTCCGTGAGCGCTGGCGGTTGCTCGCTGCGACCGCGATCGAGCGGCTGTGCCTGCTGCGCTTTGATCAGCGGCTGCGCATGATGAGTGGGCTCGAGTTCATGGGGCTGCTGTCGGCAGCGGGCGCGCGGGTCGTGGTGGTGGGACACGATTTCCGTTTCGGGCGCGGCGGCGAGGCGAGTGCGCAATTCTGCGCCGCCCACGCCGGGCGCTTCGGCTTTGAGGTGGATATCGTGGACCCCGTGCAGGTGGAAACCGTGCGCGTCTCGAGTGGCATCATCAGGGAGGCGCTGCGGGAAGGGGATTTTGTCACGGCGCAACGGCTGCTCGGACGCCCCTACAGCATGCGGGGTCGCGTGCGTATGGGCAGTCAGCTCGGGCGCTCGCTCGGCTTTCCGACCGCGAACATCGCCGTGAAGCGGCGGCGTGTCCCGCTGCAGGGCGTATTTGCGGTGCGGGTTGCCGGCGCGGCGGTGGCGGTGGGAGGCCTGCCCGGGGCCGCGGCGGGTGCGTCAGCGCTCGCCGCCGGGGTCGCCAATCTCGGCACTCGGCCGATGGTTGGAGGCGCGCACATGTTGCTGGAGGCGCACTTGTTCGATTGCGCCGCGGACCTGTATGGTCGGGAGCTCGAGGTGCAGTTCGTCGCGCGCCTGCGCGATGAGCTGCGGTTCGACTCGATGCAGGCGATGGTGATGCAGATGCGACGCGATGCGGCCGAGGCGCGTCGGATTTTGAGTGCATGATGGGCCGCGAGCGAGCGGCGTCGGAGCGGGTGTCATTACTGGTTGATTAAAGGCGACGTGTGACCGATTACAAGCAAACCGTCAATCTGCCGCAGACCGATTTTCCGATGAAGGCGGATCTGGCGCGGCGTGAGCCGGAGCAGCTGCGTCGCTGGATCGAGCAGCGCATCTATCAGCGCGTGCGCGCGGTCTCCAAGGGGCGCCCGACGTTCGTGCTGCACGATGGGCCGCCGTATGCCAACGGGATCATTCATCTCGGCCACGCCGTGAACAAGATCCTGAAAGACGTGATCGTCAAATCACGCACGTTGGACGGCTACGATGCGCCCTATATTCCGGGCTGGGATTGTCACGGCCTGCCGATCGAGATTGCGGTCGAGAAGAAGTACGGCAAGCCGGGACAGAAGCTCAGTGCGGTGGAATTTCGTGCCGCGTGCCGCAAATACGCCGGCACTCAGATCGACGCGCAGCGCGCCGACTTCCAGCGGCTGGGCGTATTCGGCGACTGGGAGCAGCCGTATCTGACCATGGACCCGCGCTATGAGGCACAGGAGATCCGCGCCCTCGGCAAGATCATCCACAACGGACACCTGTATCGGGGCGCAAAGCCGGTGCACTGGTGTCTGGACTGCCGCTCGGCGCTCGCCGAGGCGGAGATCGAGTACGAGGAGCGGGTCTCTCAGGCGATCGACGTCGCTTTCGCGGTGGCGGACCTGCGCGAATTTGCCCGCCGTACCGCGATCGAGCCGGCGCGGCTGGGCGCAAAGGTCGCGGTGGTCATCTGGACCACGACGCCCTGGACACTGCCGGCGAATGAGGCGGTTGCCCTGAACGGCGACGTCGAGTACGTGGCGGCGCAGGTCGAGCCGCGCGGCGCGGATGCACCGGCCCAGGTCTCGCGCCAGGTGCTGGTGCTGGCGGAGAAGCTCAAGGATGCGAGTCTGCGGCGCTATGGGCTAGCGGAGGTGGCGCTGCTCGGCCGTTTCAAGGGACGCGACCTGGAGGGGCTCGAGCTCAGGCACCCGTGGTTGCCGCGACAGGTGCCGGTGGTACTGGGCGAGCACGTGACGCTCGACGCCGGCACCGGAGCCGTGCACACGGCTCCGGCGCACGGACAGGACGACTACCTGATCGCCACGCGCTACGAGCTGCCGGTCAATAACCCGGTCGGATCCGATGGGCGCTTTGCCGCCGACACCCCGCTGGTCGGCGGGCTGACGATCGAGCAGGCCAACGGCGTCATCATCCGCGAGCTCGAGCACAGCGCTGCGTTGCTCAAGGTCGAGCCGCTACGCCACAGCTACCCGCATTGCTGGCGCCACCATACCCCGCTGATATTCCGTGCTACGCCGCAGTGGTTCATCAGCATGGATCAGGAGGGGCTGCGAGCGCATGCGCTGCGCGACATCCGCAGGGTGCGTTGGACGCCCGCGTGGGGCGAGCAGCGCATCACCGGCATGATCGCCGAGCGGCCGGACTGGTGCATCTCGCGCCAGCGTACCTGGGGCCTGCCGCTGGCGTTCTTCATACACAAGCACACCGGGGCGCTGCATCCGCGCACCGAGCAGCTGCTGCTGCAGGTTGCCGAGCGCGTCGAAAGCGGCGGCATCGATGCATGGTTCGCACTCGATGCGCGCGAGCTGCTCGGCGATCAGGCCGCCGAGTACGACAAGGTCGGCGATGTGATGGACGTGTGGGGCGACTCGGGTCTGTCGTTCGAGTGCGTGCCGGCGCTGCGGCCGGATTTTCACGCTCCGGTCGACCTCTATCTGGAGGGCTCGGATCAGCACCGCGGCTGGTTCCACAGCTCGCTGCTGATGTCGGAGGCGCTGTACGAGCGCGCGCCTTACCGCGGTGTGCTCACCCACGGTTTCACCGTCGACGAGCACGGTCGCAAGATGTCGAAGTCTCTCGGCAACGGTATCGAGCCGCAGGAGGTAATGAACACCCTCGGCGCCGACGTACTGCGGCTGTGGGTGGCCGCGACCGACTACGCCAACGAGATGAGCCTGTCGCAGGAGATCCTCAAGCGCATGAGCGATGCCTATCGCCGCATGCGCAATACGGTGCGCTTCCTGCTCGGAAATCTGCACGACTTCGATCCAGCCGAGCACGCGCTGCCGATCGATCGGCTGGTGGCGCTGGAGCGCTGGGCGCTCGCGCGCACCCGCCTGCTGCAGCAGCAGGTCATCGCCGCCTACCGCGACTACGCGTTCCATCTGATCTATCAGAAGGTGCACAACTTCTGCGTCGTGGATCTGGGCGGCTTCTATCTCGATATCCTCAAGGACCGGCTGTACACCACGCCGGCTCAAAGCCACGCGCGGCGCTCGGCGCAGACCGCCATGTGGCACATTGCGCAGAGCGTGGTCCACTGGCTCGCCCCGATCCTCAGCTTCACGGCCGAGGAGATGTGGCGGCATCTGCCGGGAGCGCGCCGCGAGTCGGTGTTTCTGAGCACCTGGCACGCGCTGCCCGAGGCCAGCGCCGATGACATCGACTGGGAGGCACTGATCGCGCTGCGCGTGGACGTGGCGCGCGAGCTCGAGCGGCTGCGCACGGCGGGGGCGATCGGGGCGCCGCTCGATGCCGAGCTCGATGTCTGGTGCCTGCCGGGGCAGCATGCCCGCCTGGCAGTGCTCGGCGATGAGTTGCGTTTCCTGATGATCACGTCCGACGCGCGGGTGCATCGAGTCGCCGAGGTCGCCGGGGCCGCCGGGGCCGCCGGGGTCGCCGGGGCCACCGCAGCCGTGTCGTCCGAGATGGCGCTCTCGCCCGCGCAGGTCCCGGCGGAGGCGGTCGCGGCCGTGGGGGTGCCGGGAGGAGGGGTGTGGATACAGGTGCAACCTTCGTCACGTCCGAAGTGCGTGCGCTGCTGGCA
>JASHTF010000030.1 GCA_030040715.1 Gammaproteobacteria bacterium
GGTGGTCTACCTGAATGTGGCTGATAGATTGCGCCTCATGAGTGCGGGGACCAAATCGCCAGAAGCTCAACAGCAGCTCGAGCAGATTGCCGACACTTACGAGAAGCTCGCCAGCCTGTGTGCGAACTTCAAAAATCTGAAACCTAAGATCTCCATCACGGGTCCCGTTCTCCCCGATTAGAGAGCGCCGGCTCGCCCCGGTACGCACAGGGCTGGTCGAGTGCGTACCATGATTGATGCCGCTCGGCGTACCGTGCCCTGCCCTACCGTGCCCTGCCCTAGCGCAAGGCGCGGGTGAGCCGTTGGCGCGGGGTTGAGTTGGCGGCGCGGTGCCCGCCGCGCATCGCGTGACGGGTGATGGCGTGTAGCCGTTGTGTCGCGAGTTGCGTGATTTCGGTCTCCAGCTTGCGGTAGGCGCTGATCAGGTCCTGTCCGAACTTTGTCAGAACGGCACCGCCGCCGCCCTTGCCCCCCACGCTGGTATTGGCTACGGGGGCATCAAATTCCCGATTCATGCTATCGACCAGGAGCCAAGCGCGCCGGTAGCTCATCGATAACTTCGGCGCCGCCTGAGAGAGCGATCCCGTGCGCGCAATCGCCTCCAGTAGCTCGATCTTGCCTATTCCCACGGAGCAGGCCTCGGTAAAGTCCACGCGGAATCGCACACCCCGTAGCGTCATACGCAGCTCCTGTGCCGCTCAGATTCTTCTAACTGAACGGGCACCCTAAGCGTCGTCCTGTCAGTGGCACTTTGGCTATATGATCGTGAATATAGCGATCACCCGTCTGAGCAGCGAGCCATAATGTGGCCTCGCGGAGCTGGGTGGGGTTGATTATCCAAGGTGCAAGCGACCGCCTCCCTCCGCTCGCAAAGTAGCTCGTCACGCGCTTGCGGGCGATGGAGCAGGACGCTAACGCGATCCCGCCATCAGCGGCCTGGCAAGGCCGGCTGGCCGGCTGGTGATCCCGGGAAGCAATCTCCCCGCCTTCACGAGCGGTTGGTCGGGGAAATCCAGAGGACTCCGCCGTACAGTCAGAGGACGGAATTCTGGAGGCTAGGGTCGGAATCGAACCGGCGTCCACGGCTTTGCAGGCCGCTGCATGACCACTCTGCCACCTAGCCCAGGGAAGTCCGCGCTGTAAGGCCGCTTCGCGCGATGGCCGGGGTCGTGCGGCACGGCGGAAGTAAAATTCTGGAGCGGGAAACGAGGCTCGAACTCGCGACCTCAACCTTGGCAAGGTTGCGCTCTACCAACTGAGCTATTCCCGCACTGGCCAAGACAGACCCAGAAATGGTGCGGTCCGCCCCGCGCCAAGTCAAGGCGGACGCGACTTTTCCATCGCGGCGGTGGCAAGATCGGAAATCCCAGGCTTGGGAACGGGGTCTCGCTCTGTGGTCTTCGCTATCACGATGCGATACGGCGTCCGGCGCGTGCGCCGCCCTTCCTGCACCCGTCCGACCTCAGACTCATGACTGCGCACCCGCCGAACACCGCCACGGCGGTGTTCTTTGCTCCGGCCCGAATCAATCTGATCGGCGAGCATATCGATTACACCCAAGGACGGGTGTTGCCGGCGAGCCTGACGCTCGGCACGCGAGTGACGATGCGGCCACGTGCCGATCGACAGCTGTCGCTGCACTCCGTGAACCTGGACGAGAGTCTGCAGGTGTCGCTACCGCTCGGCGCCCAGACACGCCGCGGACACTGGAGCGACTATGTGTGCGGTGTCGCCTGGGCGCTCGAGGAGCTCGGCATCTCGCTCGCGGGGGCGCAGCTCGAGATCGAGAGTGATGTTCCGCTCGGAGCCGGGCTGGCCTCCTCGGCGGCGCTCGAGGTAGCGACCGCCCTGGCGCTGCTGGAGCGTGCCGGCCGGCGGCTGCCGGCGCGTGAACTGGCGCTCGCATGTCTACGCGCCGAGAGCGACTGGGTCGGAACACGCTGTGGACCGATGGATCAGCTCATCGCGCTGTACGGACGGTGTGGACAGGCGTTGCTGCTCGACTGCGCGACGCTCGAGTCGCGCGTGATCGATGTGCCGGCGGATGGGGCTTGGATTCTGGCCGACACCCGCGTGCATCATGCGCACGCCTCGGGCGAATACAACGCGCGGCGCAGCGAGAGCGAGCAGCTCGCGCGGGCCGCGGCGACAGGAGGCCGGGAAATGCGTTCGCTGCGCGATTTCTCGTCTGGGGACGTCGCGGCAGTTGGAGCGTCACTCTCGCCGGTCCTGGCGCGGCGCCTACGGCATATCGCCACCGAGAACCGCCGCGTGCTCGATGCAGTCTCGGCGCTGCAGCGGGCCGATTTGCCGGCGCTCGGTGCGCTACTGAGCGCCTCGCACAAGAGCCTGCGCGATGACTATGAGGTCAGCTGCCCCGAGCTCGATGCCATGGTAGAGCTCGCGTGCGTGCTGCCCGGCGTTTTTGGGGCGCGCATGCATGGCGGCGGCTTCGGCGGCTGCGCGTTGATCCTTGCCGCGGCCGATCGGGCCGCGCAGATCGCCGAGACTCTTCGGGAGCGCTACGAGCGGGCTACGGGAATCGTCCCCTGGATACACCTGTGCAGGATCGGCGATGCGGCCAGGCGCCTCCGGTAGAATCGATAGGGTGTCTTTGCTCGCCGAACTTGCCGATCACTCGCACCGTCGCCGTAACGCGCTGACCGGCGAGTGGGTACTGGTGTCGCCGCAGCGCCTGCAACGTCCATGGCAAGGGCTCGAGGACACGATTGCGAGAACGCCACGCGCGCGCTTTGATCCGAGCTGCCCGCTGTGTCCCGGCAGCGTGCGCCCCCACGGTGAACGCACTCCGGACTACTCCGGGCCGTACGTGTTCGATAACGACTACCCGGCGCTCGATGCGTCGCCGCTCGCGCCGCCGAGGGCGGGCGACAGCGGTGACGAGGCGATGATGACGGCGCATGACGAGCCGCTGTTGGAGTGCTCGGGCGTTGCCGGCAGCTGCCGGGTCATCGTCTACACGCCGCGGCATGACGCTGAAGTCGGCGAGCTCAACGCGGCGGACATCGAGGCCATCGTGCGGGCATGGCGCGACGAATGGTGTGCATTCGACAGGCGATCGGAGATCGCCTATGCGCTGATCTTCGAGAACCGAGGCGCGCAGATGGGCGCAAGTAATCTCCATCCGCACGCGCAGCTTTGGGCGACCAGCGTGCTGCCGGACGAACTCGGACGTGAGGTGCGCGCGCAGGCCCGATACTTCGAGCGCCGTGGCAGCGGACTGCTTCCAGAGTATCTCGCGTGCGAGATCGCCGCCGCCGAGCGGGTGGTCGCACAGCAGGGCGATTGGTACGCGCTGGTGCCGTTCTGGGCGGCATGGCCCTTCGAGGTGCTGCTGTTGCCGGCGACCCCGATCAGCGGTTTTGATGAGCTCAGCGAACGTGGCGTCGCCGAGCTCGCCCGGCTATGGCGGCGTCTGGTCCGAGGCTACGATGCTCTCTTCGGGGTGCCCTGCCCCTATTCGATGGGCTGGCATCCACGGCCGAGCCGCGCAGCGGTGCGGGCTCGAGCGGCCCGTTTCGAGGGTGCCGAGTCGGGCGCTACCATGGCCGCGCGCATGACTTCGGCGGCGCCCGAAGCTTGGACGCTGCACGCGCACTTTTGTCCGCCGTTGTTGCGCTCGGCGAGCGTACGCAAATTTCAGGTGGGTTTTGAAATGTTCGGAATGCCCCAGCGCGACGTGACACCGGAGGCGGCCGCGGCACGGCTGCGTGCGTGCTTACCGGCATGAGCGGATCGCTGCAAGGTCTGTTACCGCTGTTTGAGCGCGAGCACGCGCAGGCGCGTGCCATGGTGCTCGCCACGGTCATCCGCACCGCCGGTCCCAGCTATACCAAGCCCGGCGCGCAGATGCTGATCGCGCAGAGCGGCGAGTATGCCGGACTGTTGTCGGGCGGCTGTCTGGAAGGGGATTTGAGCGATCGTGCGGGGCGAGTCCTGCGCACTCGCCACAGCGAGTTGGCGCGCTATGACATGCGCGGCCCGGACGATCTGCTCTTTGGGTTGGGATCGGGCTGCGAAGGCGCCATGGATATCCTGCTGCAGCGGCTCGATGCAGCGTGGGACTGGCAGCCGATGAAGCGCCTCACGGCGGCGTGGAAGGCGCATCGGCGCGAGAGCTTGCTGCTCGTGGTTCCGGCGCTGCCGCCAGATTTGGGACCAGGCACGACTGCGAGGGCGGCGCCCGCGGCTGCGACGTCCGCTGCTGCAACGGTCGCCGGCGCCACGGGTGAGGAGCGTGCGCAGCCCGGAGGCGAGACGCTGGCGGTAGGCTCGGGCGTGTTCCTCGATGATGGAGCGGCGTTCGGCTTGCAGGGAGCAGGGCTCGATACGCTGCGGACGCTGGCGAGAAAACTGCCGCGCGGCTCGGGGAGCCGGCTGCTCTACACAGGGACTTCAGGCGCGAGCGATACAGATCTATTCCTCCTCGAGCAGGAGGTCCAGCCCCGAATCCTGCTGCTGGGAGCGGGCGCCGATGCTCTGCCGGTGGCCAAGCTGGCGGCATTTCTTGGCTGGAGCGTAACGGTCGTCGACCATCGCAGCCACTACGCTCAGGCAGCGCGCTTTCCTGAGGCGGAGGCGGTCATCGGAGGCGGGCCGCAGGCGGTGCCGTCGCTGTTGCAGGAGGACGGCTCCGCGGCAGGCAACTTCGATGCCGTCATCGTGATGAGCCACCACCTGTTGACCGACGCGGCGTATCTGCGCGCGCTGGCTCACAGCACCATTCCCTACATCGGCCTACTCGGTCCAATCGTGCGCCGCGAGCGCTTGCTGACCGACCTGGGTGTCGAGGCTGCCGGACTCAGAGAGCGGCTGCGGGGGCCGGTCGGTCTCGACCTCGGTGCGATGACCCCCGAGGCGATCGCGCTGTCGATCGTGGCTGAGATTCAAGCCGCGCTGGCCGGAAATGTGACGATGCTGCCGCTGAGCGCCAAAGGTGCACGGTGACCAAGCCGGCCCATACGGCGCCGACGCTGCACGCCATCGTGCTCGCGGCCGGTGCCTCGAGCCGCTTCGGCTCACCCAAGCAGCTCGTGCGCCTCGGTGGTGAGCTGTTGCTGCATCGGGTGATCAGCGCTGCCGGTGAGGTTGCGGGCGCCGCTGTGACGGTAGTGCTGGGCGCCAACGCCGCGGAGATTGGCATGGCACTGCCGCCCGTCGGGTTGATCGTCAATCGCGAATGGCAGGAGGGCATCGGCAGCTCCATCCGCGCGGGTGTGCGCAGGCTGCCCGGTGCCTGCGATGCAGTGCTGGTGCTGTTGGCGGATCAACCGCGCGTCAGCGCCGCGAGCTTGCAGCGATTGGTCGCAGCCTGGCGCGCTCAGCCACGCCAGATCGTCGCCTCGCGCTACGGTGACGTGACCGGTGTTCCCGCGATCTTTCCTCGCTGGTGCTTCGACGACCTGTGCGCATTGCGCGGCGATGTGGGCGCGCGCGCCGTGATTGCCCGCTATCCCGATCGGATGCTCGCGCTGGCGCACCCCGAAGCGGCCATCGATATCGACCGCCCCGAGGATCTGCTCAATCTGGACCCTGAGCACTCCTAGCGAGCGGCCCCGTGCGCGCGCAGTGCCGCGAGCACGGTGTTGTGCAACAGCATCGCTATGGTCATCGGGCCTACCCCTCCCGGCACCGGGGTGATGAGGCCGGCCACCTCGCGAGCCTCGGCAAAGTCGACATCCCCGCAGAGCGTGCCGTCCGGCAGTCGATTGATGCCGACGTCCAGCACCGCAGCCCCGGGCTTGACCATCGAGCCCTTGATCAGCCGGGGCACACCCACGGCGGCGACCAGGATGTCGCCCTGACGAGTTATGGCGCCGAGATCGGGTGTCTTGCTGTGGCAGATCGTCACCGTGGCGCTGCGCTGGAGCAGCAGCAGTGCCATCGGCTTGCCGACGATGTTGCTGCGGCCCACGATGACGGCGTGCCGACCCTGGATGGCGACGCTCTCCTGCTCCAGCAGCCTGAGGCAGCCGAGGGGCGTACACGGCTCCAGAGCAGGCTCACCGGTCACCAATGCACCGACGTTCCGCGGATGAAATGCGTCCACGTCCTTCTCGGGACGAATCGCGTGCTGCACCTTGGCGACCGAGATGTGCTTCGGTAGCGGCAGCTGCACCAGGATGCCATCCACGGCAGCGTCGGTGTTGAGCCGCTCGATCTCGTCCAGCAGGCGCGCTTCTGCCACGGTGTCGGGCAGCTCGATCAGATTCGAGCGGATGCCTACCTCGCCGCAGGCTTTGATCTTGCGCCGCACGTAGATGCGGGATGCGGGGTTCTCGCCCACGAGTAGAACGGTGAGCCCGGGGACGATCCCCGCCGGCGTCAGGCGGGTGGCGAGCTGCTCGCGCAGCTGCGCCTGCAGTTGCTGGGCGATGCGGGCGCCGTCGATGAGCCGCGCGCCCATCAGTAACGGTAATGATCCGACTTGTATGGTCCCACGCGCTCGACCCCGATGTAGCGCGCCTGCTGCTCGGTGAGCTCGGTGAGCTGAGCATTGAGCTTGGTCAGCTGTAGCCGCGCCACTTTCTCGTCGAGGTGCTTGGGCAGCGTGTATACGCCGACGGGATATTTATCCATATTGGTAAACAGCTCGATCTGCGCCAGCACCTGGTTCGCGAACGATGAGCTCATGACGTAGCTCGGATGCCCGGTGGCGCAGCCCAAGTTCACGAGACGCCCCTCGGCTAACAAAATGATGCGCTTGCCATCGGGGAAGATCACGTGATCGACCTGCGGCTTGATGTTTTCCCACGGATGCTGGCGCAGGGCCGCGACTTCGATCTCGTTGTCGAAGTGGCCGATGTTGCACAAGATGGCGTTGTTCTTCATGCGCCGGCAGTGCTCGTGTGTGATCACGTGGTAGTTGCCGGTGGCGGTGACGAAGATATCGGCCTTGTCGGCGGCATAGTCCATGGTGACGACGCGGTAGCCCTCCATGGCCGCCTGCAGCGCGCAAATCGGGTCGATCTCGGTTACCCACACCTGCGCCGACAGCGCGCGCAGCGCTTGCGCCGAGCCCTTGCCGACATCGCCGTAGCCCGCGACCACGGCGATCTTGCCCGCCAGCATGACGTCGGTGGCACGCTTGATGCCGTCGACGAGGGACTCGCGGCAGCCGTACAGGTTGTCGAACTTGCTCTTGGTCACCGAGTCATTGACATTGATCGCGGGAAACGCGAGCTGTCCGTCCTTGGCCATCCGATAGAGTCGCTTGACCCCGGTGGTGGTCTCCTCGGAGACGCCGCGGATCGCCTTGATGCGGGTCGAATACCAGCGTGGGTCGCGTCGCAGCGTGGACCGGATGGCTGCGAACAGTGCCGTTTCTTCGGCGCTGTCCGGGTGAGCGATGACCGCGGGCGACTTCTCCGCGCGTGCCCCCAGGTGCAGCAGCAGGGTCGCATCGCCGCCATCGTCGAGGATCATGTTGGCGTACTGACCGTGCGGCCACTCGAAGATCTGGTGCGTGAAGTGCCAGTACTCCTCGAGCGTCTCGCCCTTATACGCAAACACCGGGACGCCGCGCGCTGCGATCGCGGCGGCGGCATGGTCCTGCGTCGAGAACACGTTGCAGGAGGCCCAGCGCACCTCGGCGCCGAGGGCCTGCAGCGTCTCGATCAACACCGCGGTCTGAATAGTCATGTGCAGCGAGCCCGCGATGCATGCGCCGCGCAGCGGCTGCAGCGGCGCATATTCCTGGCGGATCGCGAGCAGGCTTGGCATCTCGGTCTCGGCGATCAGGATCTCCTTACGACCCCAATCGGCAAGCGCGAGGTCCGCAACATGGAAGTCCTGGGCGGCGGCGTTGGAGTGCATCACGGTGCTCATGAAGCGGTTCTCAGTTAGCGATCGACTGTTCGAGCCACGGCTCAGCCGCGGGCGGCCGTCTTCACGCCGGCGTCGGCTGCCAGCTGCTCGGCGCGATCGGCACGCTCCCAGGTGAACTCTGGCTCCTCGCGGCCAAAATGGCCGTAGGCGGCCGTCTTCTCATAGATCGGACGCAGCAGATCGAGCATCTGCACGATGCCCTTGGGACGCAGATCGAAATGCTCCTGCACCAGCGCTTCCAACCGCTCATCGGACAGGCGGCTGGTGCCGTAGGTGGTCACCATGATGCTGATCGGGCGTGCCATACCGATGGCATAAGAGATCTGCACCAGACACTTGCTCGCCAATCCCGCGGCGACGATGTTCTTGGCGACGTAGCGCGCCGCGTAGGCGGCCGAGCGGTCCACCTTGGAGGGATCCTTGCCCGAGAACGCTCCGCCACCGTGTGGTGCGGCGCCGCCGTAGGTATCGACGATGATCTTGCGACCGGTGAGTCCGCAATCGCCCTGCGGGCCGCCGATGACGAAGCGGCCGGTCGGATTCACCAGGTAGCGGATGTTCTTGCCGATCATCTCGCGTGGCAGCACCGGTTTGATGACCTCCTCGATGACCGCTTCGGCGAGCCGCTTGTGCTCGATGTCGGGGTCGTGCTGGGTGGAGAGCAAGACGGTGTCGATGTCGCGTGGCTTGCCGTCGACGTAGCGCACGGTCACCTGGCTCTTGGCATCGGGACGCAGAAAGCTGAGCTTGCCAGAACGGCGCAGCGCAGACTGACGTTGCACCAGTCGATGAGCGAGATGTATCGGTAGCGGCATGAGCTCGGGGGTTTCGCTGCAGGCATAACCAAACATCATGCCTTGATCGCCGGCGCCCTGCTCGTCGCGATCGTTCTTCAGCCCGCGACCTTCATCGACGCCCTGAGCGATGTCCGGTGACTGCTTGCCATAGGCCACCAGTACCGAGCAACCGCGGTAGTCAATGCCGTAATCGGTGTTGTCATAACCGATGCGCTTGATGGTCTCGCGCGCGATCATCTGGTAGTCCACTACGGCCTTGGAGCTAATCTCGCCGGCCAGGACGATGAGCCCGGTAGTGCAGAGCGTCTCGGCCGCCACCCGTCCGAATTTGTCCTGCGTCAGGATCGCGTCGAGAACGGCATCCGAGATCTGGTCTGCCACCTTGTCCGGATGCCCCTCCGAGACCGATTCGGACGTGAACAGATACGTACTCGACATGCTCGTGACTCCCTGATCGGGGCTTCAAACCGCGCCGGCGTGAGCCAGTGGCTCACCAAAGCTCTGCAGGTAGCGGGTCCGGAATTCCGACATGGTAAATCGATGATTCTGGGTGCCGCGTACTTCGATCTTCAAAGCACCCATCAGCGATGCGACGCGCCCCGTCACCGGCCAACTCAATCCGTGCAGCAAACCATGAATGATGCCCGCCCGATAGGCGTCGCCGCAACCGGTCGGGTCCACGACGGCCTGCGGTACCGCCGGGGGGATGACCTCGGTGCCTTCAGCCCGGTAAATCGTGGACCCTTCGGCACCACGGGTGACGATGACTGCCTGTACGCGTTCTGTAACATTAGCGACGCTGAATCCAGTCCGTTCCTGCAGCATGTGCCATTCGTAATCGTTCATGGCCACCCAGGTCGCCTGGTCGACGAACTGACGCAGCTCGGGGCCATCGAACATCGGTAGGCCCTGTCCGGGGTCGAAGATGAAGGGAATACCCGTGCGCCTGAACTGTTGCGCGTGCTGGAGCATGCCCTCGCGGCCGTCCGGTGCCACGATCCCGAGCGCGATGTCCTTGGCGTCGGTCACTTTGTTTAGGTGCGACTGTTGCATCGCTCCGGGATGGAACGCCCAGATCTGATTGTCGTCGAGATCGGTCGTCACGAAGCCCTGCGCGGTGTACTCCCCCTCCACGACACGGATGAAATCGGTGGCAATACCTTGCTCCTGCATCCGCGCCAGGTAGCTCTCGGCATCGGGCCCGACCGTGGCCATGGGTACCCCGGCGTCGCCGAGCAGGCGCACGTTGTAGGCGATGTTGCCCGCACAACCGCCGTACTCCCGGCGCAGCTCTGGAACCAGGAAGGACACATTCAGCATGTGCAGCTGATCGGGGAGGATCTGGCTACGAAAATGACCCTTGAACACCATGATGGTGTCGAAGGCCATGGAGCCGCAGATCAGAGCGCGCATGGAGCATGAGCGTACACAAGGACGGCGCAGATGCGCCAGACTTCACACTGCGCTCAACGCGCTTGCTTGCGCGGCATCGGTGAGACGCTTGCAGCACGCGATCGGGGTGATATAGAGCGCCGCAGCTGCCAAGCTGGTCGCAAGACCGCCCGTTTGCTCCGCACTGCTTCAGCGGGCCTCAGAGCTGCTGCTGGTCCTAAAGCTCGACTAAAGCTCGGCCGAAGGCTTGAATCAATCGGGCTGCTTATTGCTTACCTGCTGCCCGTCATGCCTGCTTCAGCAGCGCGCACGCCGGCTCTGCTGCCAGTCATCCCGGCGATTTCAGTACGGCTACCGGTCATATCTCTGCTTCCAGTCATTCCAGCAGCTTCAGCACCGCTGGTTGCCACCCCTGCTGGCGCGGCCAACGCGTTTCCCGTTGCACCAGGCCCGTAAGCAGCTAAGCCGGCGGCGGCGGCCATGAGCAGGCCCTTGGCGGCGGGCTCTGTTCCAGAGACTGCGATAACGTCGCCCACGGAGGGCATCGTGAAATCAGCGTTCGCAAGCTCTGCTGTGTAGTCAATGGTGAGTCCATCGACCCCTACACGTCCCAGCGCTGCATCGCTGTTGGTTACCACACCCTTCAAGAACACGGGGTCGCCGTTGGTTCCAAATCGGTTAGTCCCCTGCACGACGGGGTCGGTGATTGACCCATCACTTGTCAGTTGGCCGTATACATTTACGACCTGGCCTAGGCTCAATTGATCCGCTGGAGCCTTAAACTTTTGGCCCAGTACAGTGACCGTGTCCCCTCCTCGGTCGATCTGCTCCACCGGTCCGGAAAGCAGGAGCTCCTTACCTGCGTCTGCGTACGCTGACGCCATCGCTGTGGCGCCCAGCACTGCACCAAATGCGACTGAGACCCACTTGTTACTTCCCATGGTCATTACTCCGTAACCTTTGGCACCCACGACTCCGTCGTCTAACTCGCTTCCGCTGACTGCTTGACTTCCAACGACTCATCCACTGGCTGAGTCTCTTCAAAGAAGAACGTGCACAAGCCAAAGCGCGATCCTTCTGCGCTTCCGAATTCCTCTTCCTGGCCTTCAAACCAACGGTCGACTTGTTCGAGGAATGGCTGAACATTCGAGAGGAGATATCGCAGGGCGACGTCGCGAAATTCGGGCTTCATTAGCCCGGTCGTGCCTAGGCCGCGCTCGTAATACGAAGCTTCGTCGGCTTTGCGTAGAAGGTTGTGTGCCAACGTTGCGTTGTAAGCACCGACAAGGCGTCCTATCCGTGCAATTCGTGATGTATCAATGCCCGCAGGAATGAATACGCGACTCACGCAGCGGACAAATTTTTCTGCATGTACTTCGACACACCCGGCGGCAAGCAGATCGTCCAACACCAAACTCGGATCGCTTGCAGCGCCTGAAGCCTCGACGACGTCTGCGAAGGTTTTAAACCCTCGTTCGGGTCGCAGTGACAAGTCGAGGGGCGCTCCGTAGGGTGTGCTGAAGCGGCTGTCGTCGTGCCATGTAGCGAGGACCCTGGACGCTTCATCTAGCTTTCTTGTATTGCGTCCACGCAGCCGGCGCCTTTCGGCTCGTCGTGCCAAGATGGACTCAACTTCACCTCGATTTAAGCCTGCCATTAGCGCGAGTCGGGGCACTGTCGCGGGCCTACCCTGATCTCGCAGTCGAGCTATGAGGGTCTCTAGATACAGAGTTCTGAAAACTTCGCCTATGTCCTCGGAGGTAACGCCGTAGCTGAGGACCACCGGCATGAGCGGCCGCAAAAGCGCTTCGATGGCGTCTAGGAAGGC
>JASHTF010000230.1 GCA_030040715.1 Gammaproteobacteria bacterium
CTGGGTGACGTGCTGCGGCTCGATCTTGAAGATCACACGCACTTCGCCCGGCCGTCGGAACGGGTACTTGTCCTTGCCGAGGTACTTCTTCGCCATCTTGTCGATGTGCTGATCGGCGCCGGCAGTCGTGCGATCGGCGATGCGGCCGCGCACTTCGATGTAGCGGTAAGGGTTGTCCGGATCGGTGATCGACAGCGCGACGCGCCGATCACGCTGCAGGTTCTTGTCTTTCTGCCGTCCCTCGGCCGTGTTGATCAGCACATGCCTGCCATCATAGTCGACCCACACCGGCGTGACCTGCGGGGCACCGTTCGGCATCAGCGTCGCGAGGTGAGCGAACGCCTTCTTGTGGAACAACTCGACGTAAGCATCCGGAATGACTTGCTCGGGCATGGAACGCTCCTGGCTGTGCGGCAAGGCGCGCAGGATAGCGCCGCGGCCAGACCGCATCCAGCAGGGGCTTGCTAGCGCTGCGTATACCGCCGCACCGCCGCCAGCAGCGCATTCACCTCGCTCGGCTCGGTGTCGAATGCCGTCACCAGCCGCAGTGTGGTGCTGGGGTCGCTCGGCCAGCGGTAAAACTCGAACCCGTCGGCCTCCAGAGCGCGGATCACGGGCTCGCTCAGATCAACGAACACCTCATTCGCCTCGGTGGGATGTACCAGGCGCGCACCGGGGATGCGCGTGAGGCCGTCGGAGAGCATCCGCGCCATGGTGTTGGCGTGCTCGGCCAATCTGAGCCAGAGGCCATCGCGCAGATACGCATCGAGCTGCGCGCACAGCAGGCGGCCTTTGGAGATCAGGTGGCCGGCGCGCTTGCGGCGGAAAGCGCACTCGGCTGCCAGCGTGCTGTCGAACAGGATCACGGCTTCGGCGGCGAGCGCTCCGTTCTTGCTCGCTCCGAAGGTCAGCACCTCGACGCCGGCGCGCCAGGTGATATCGGCCGGTGACACCCCGAGGAACGCCACTGCGTTGGCAAAGCGCGCCCCATCCATGTGCAGGCGCAGACCGTAGCGGCGGGCGACCTGCGCAATGGCCTCGATCTCCGCGGGGCGGTAGCAGGTACCGGCCTCGGTCGCTTGTGTGAGACTGATCACCGCGGGCTGCGCGTGGTGCACGAAGCCCTGGCCGTTCGGCAGCAGCGCCGCGAGTTGCTCGGCCGTCAGCTTGCCGTCGGCGCCCGCGAGTGGCGCGAGTTTCGCCCCGCCGCTGTAGAACTCCGGCGCGCCGCACTCATCCACCGCGACGTGAGCCTCTTGGTGACAATAGATGACGCCCCACGGCGGCGACAGCAGCGCGAGCCCGAGCGCATTTGCGGCCGTGCCGGTCGCCACCAGGATGGCGCTCAGATCGGTCTCAAACAGGTCCTTGAGCTTGGCCTCGACCGCACGCGTCTGCGCGTCCTCGCCGTACGAGGTCCGCCGTCCGTCGTTTGCCGCCGCCAGCGCCGCGAAAATCTCAGCCGCGGCGCCGCGCGTGTTGTCGCTTCGAAAATCCATCCGCAGTGCCTCGTATTTGATGGGCCCGCCCGACGGCGTAGCATGTTCTTCGGGCCGTGGGGCCGCCGCGATGTATTGCCGCGCGCGCAACTCACCTGCGCGTCACCGCGCGAGTGTATGTCAGCGAGCGCAGAAGTCGCAGCCGCGCGAAGCCTCTTGATAAAATATATTTCAAATACAGCTACATATGATCTAATTCTAACCGTGAGTCGAGATCAATCGTCGCTGAACAATGCTGACACGATCTGCCGACAGTTGCAGATGAAACTGCGCGCGAAGTCCTGGCACTCTGCACTCTGATCACTGTCTCTCGCGAGTAGCACCCATGCCACCTCCCAATCTCAGCTCACCCGATCCGCCTTCGGCACCGCCGCCCGGGCCGGGACCAGGGCCGCGGCCGGGTCCAGGGCCGGGTCCAAGGACGCCACCATCGGGTGCTCCCGGACCGTATCGCTTCGCCCCGCTGTGGTGGGTGATTCTGATCTTCCTTGCCGTCTGGAATCTGTGGGCATTCCTTCCGCGCCAGCCGGGAGCGGTCACGCTGCCCTACAGCGATTTCGTTGATCAGCTCAAGGGAGGTAACGTCACGGAGGTGCACATCGCGGGCGAGACCATCAGCGGCGTCTTCGCGCACGCGCTCCTCTGGCCGCAACCTGCGAGCACGGCGCGTGTGCCTGCGCCTGCGCCTGTAGCTGCAGCTCGCGCGCCCGCTACATCGGCCAAACCCGCGACACCGGCCCCATCCCCGACACCGGGCCCATCCCCGACGCCGCCCGAGCCGACCACTGCAGCCAAGCCGACTCCGGACGGGCCGTTCGCCGCCCCCCAGGTGCAGCAGCCGCAGAGCTACACCCGCTTCACCACCACCTTCCCGAGCGTGGTGGGTGACCCCTCGCTGATGCCGCTGCTGCAGCAGCACCGCGTGATCATCGAGGTCGCGGCGACCACGACACCGTGGTTTGCGCTGCTGCTGAGCTATGGATTGCCCGTGCTGCTGATCATTGGAATGCTGGTCTGGATGGGACGGCAGAGCTCCAAGGCGCAGACCGGCCTGTTCGGCTTCGCTCGCAATCGCGCCCGCCGCTATTCGGCAGACCGGCCCAAGGTCACCTTCGACGACGTCGCCGGAGCGGACGAGGCCAAGGAGGATCTGACCGAGGTGGTCGACTTCCTACGCCATCCTTCCAAATACCTGGCGATCGGCGCGCGTATCCCGCGCGGCGTGCTGCTGGTCGGGCCTCCGGGCACCGGCAAGACCCTGCTGGCACGCGCCGTGGCGGGGGAGGCCGGGGTGCCCTTCTTCAGTATGAGCGGCTCGGAGTTCGTGGAGATGTTCGTCGGCGTGGGCGCGAGTCGCGTGCGAGATCTGTTCACCCAGGCCAAAGCCGCGCAGCCCGCGATCATATTCGTCGACGAGCTCGACGCCGTCGGCCGCCGGCGTGGGGCGGGGCTCGGTAACGTCAACGATGAGCGCGAGCAGACGCTGAACCAGCTGCTGGTCGAGATGGACGGATTCGATGAGCGCCAGCAGGTCATCCTGCTCGCGGCCACCAACCGTCCCGACGTGCTCGACCCGGCACTGCTGCGTCCGGGTCGCTTTGACCGCCAGGTGGTCGTGCCGCTGCCCGACTGGCGCGGGCGACTCGGCATCCTGCGCATTCACACCCGCCACCTGCACCTCGCCGCCGACGTCAATCTCGAGCGCTGGGCGCGCATCGCCACCGGCCTGAGTGGCGCTGATCTGGCCAACCTCTGCAACGAGGCCGCCCTCGGCGCGGCGCGCAACAATCACACCGAGGTTGCGAGCCAGGACTTCGAGCTGGCATGGGACAAGATCGTGCTCGGAGCCGCGCGCAATACGGTGCTGTCACCGCGCGACCGACGCGTCATTGCCTACCATGAAGGCGGCCATGCCGTGGTGGCCTGGCTGACGCCGGCGGCCGATCCGGTGCGCAAGGTGACCATCGTGCCGCACGGTCGCGCGCTCGGCGCGACCGCGCAGCGACCCGAGGAGGAGCGCTACAACATGAGCCGCGACGATCTGTTCGCGCGCCTTGATGTGATGCTCGGAGGCCGCGCCTCGGAGTCGCTCGTGATCGGCGAGATCACTACCGGGGCTGAGAACGACCTGGTACACGCCACTCAACTCGCACGGCGCATGATCACGCGTTGGGCGATGGGCAGTTTGGGACCGGTAGCCTTCGACACCCAGGAAGATCAACCCTTCCTCGGCTACCAGCTGGCGCAGGGGCGCGACTACAGCGAGGCCACCGCGGCGCGTATCGATGAGGAGGTCGAGCGCATGCTCACGGAGCGACAGAACGTCGTGCGACGGCTGTTGACCGAGCACCGCGACGTCCTCGATCGTCTGGCGACGGCGTTGCTCAAGGAAGAGACGATCGGTGAGGAGGAGCTGCCGCAAATCCTCGGCCCGCGGCCGGATGCGAAGACGACCCCGACCGAGGCGTTGGTGATGAGCGCCTCGGGAACGGCTTGAGCGACGGCGTCAACCGTCAACCGTCAGCCGCGGTCACCGCCCCCGCAGTGAGAGTGCGCAAACCCGGGCGTGCGCTCGTCGGGCGGCACATCCCCCTCGAGTGCGTTCTGCAGCGTCTGAAGCGCAGCCTGCGGGCTATCGACATACTGAAACAGCGCGAGATCCTCCGGGCTGATCACCTGATGGCGCACCAGCGCCTGGAAGTTGATGATCTCGGACCAATACTGCGAGCCGTAGAGCAGCACCGGGGTGGCGCGCTCGAGCTTGCGCGTCTGGGCGAGCGTCAGGATCTCCATCATCTCATCGAGCGTGCCGAACCCCCCGGGAAATACGATCAGCGCACGAGCCAGGTGAGCGAACCACAGCTTGCGCATGAAAAAATAATGGAACTCGAACGACAGCCTGCGAGTAATGTAGGGATTGGGGCGTTGCTCGCGTGGCAGGCTGATATTGAGTCCGATCGTCAGCCCACCGGCATCGGATGCGCCGCGGTTCGCCGCCTCCATGATGCCGCCGCCCCCGCCCGAGCACACCACGTAGCGATGCGAGTTTGCCGGCAGGCCCTTGGACCAGAGCGTGATCAAGCGCGCTAACTCGCGCGCGTCGGCGTAATAGCGTCCGAGCGGCCCATCGGCCGTGAGGCGCGCAGAGCCGAAAAACACTACGGTATCGTGCACGCCGGCGCGCCTGAAGCGCTCGAGCGGCCCGAGATATTCGGCCACGATGCGCAGCGGCCTGGCCGCATCACTGTCCATGAATTCGGGGTCCTCGTAGGCGAGGGAGACGGCATTGGGACGCTCAGCGCTCATACGTTTCCTTGGATGCGGTCAAAATCGATGAAGCCGCGCTCGATGTCGGTGTGCACCAGTCGCACCCGGGCGTGATCCCCGACGTCGAGTCCCTGGAATCCCTGCACGATGCGACCCTCGATCGGCGGTGTGCTGATGCGAATCCAGGTGCCACTGCTCGAGGCGCCGGTCACGATGCCGTCGAACTGCTGTCCGAGGCGCGTAGCCAGCAGCATGGCAGCCGCAGACTTCGCTACCTGGCGCTCGACCTTGGCAGCGTTATCCTCCTGCTCCGTGCAGTGCGCTGCCAGCTGCCGCAGCTCATCGGCGGAGTAGGGCGGCGACGCTCCCGCCAGCGCCGCGCGCAGCAGCCGCTGGGTGAGCAGATCCGGAAAACGGCGATTCGGCGCGGTGGCATGCATGTAGTCGCTCACCGCGAGTCCGAAATGTCCCGTGGCCGGCTGGCCGGGAAGGTCGAGCGCGTATTCGCCCCGGCCGAGCAGCTTGATGATGGAGAGCGACAGGTCGGCAAAACGGCCCGGATCCAGGCGGCGACGCCTGACGAGAAAGTCGTTGAGCGCCGCCGGGTCCGGCTGAGCCGGCAACGCCTCGTGCAGCGTCGCCGCCAGAGCGACGATGCGCTCCCAACGCGCCGGCGGCAGCAGCACGCGACGCAACGAGGGGAAGCCCCGTTGCTCGAGAAAGCGCGCCGTCGCCCCGTTGGCGGCAATCATGAATTCCTCGATCAGCTCCTTGGCGCGGTTGGGCTGATCGATGTACAGCTCGCGCGGCTGATCGGCATCAAACAGCACCCGCGTCTCGAGCGTCTGCAGCGTCAGGGCACCGTGGGCGTGGCGCATCTGCTTCAACGCCTGTGCCACTCGATCCTGCAGCCGCAGCTGCTCGGCGAGGGCTGTGACGGCACTCACCCGTGGGGGTGGAGGTTGCCGTCCGTCCAGCCAGGCGGCGACCGAGTCGTAGGCCAGCTTGGCCTTGTTCACGACCGCTGCGGCATAGACGTCGGACTGGCCGACGCTGCCATCCGGCTGCACGCAAAACTCCACGATGAGTGCGACCCGTTCCTGGTCCTGCCCGAGTACGCTCAGGTCGGTCGACAGCCGCTCGGGCAACATGGAAAACACCTCGGCGTCCGTATAGACCGAGGTGGTGTTGTGCACTGCATGCTGATCGATCGGCGTGTCGCGCGCCACCAGCGCGGCGACGTCCGCTATGGCGACCAACACCTTGACCACGCCGCCGGCGAGCGGCTCGGCTACCGATAGCTGATCGAGATCGCGCGAGTCGTCGTTATCAATCGAGGCCCAGGCGAGTAAGCGCAGATCGCGCAGTGCCAGCGTCTCGCCGTGGGCGGCGGGCGCGGGCTGCGCACCGACGACGCCGCGGTCACGCGGCGGCTGCGCCACAGACTCCGCTTGTTGCAGGGCGGCCGGCGCGAAGTCGGGCCACAGACCACGCGCCACCATCGCGCGGCGAGCGAGCAGCCGTAGCTGCGCCGCTCCGTCTGGGCTGTTGGGCGAGCTCATCGGATCAGATCGGTATCAGGCGCGCGATTTCCAGCACATTCGCCGCCGGCAGATTGAAGCGATCGACCATCTTCACGGCATTGCGATATAGAAAGGCGAACAGGGGTAGTCGCCCGAAGCGCAGCAGCTTGCTGCCGGCTCTGCGCACCACCAGATCACGCGCGCCGAAGTACATCGCACCCTCGATGTCGAACGCTGGATCCGGCGGCGGAATCGCCCGCAGCGCGGCGCACAGGTCAGGGATCTCTACGAAGCCGAAGCGCATGGTGACCCGCCAGATCTTCGGCCCAAGCTGCTCGAGACGACAGCGCTGCTCGCCGGCCACGCGCGGCACCTCGTCGAACACCACCGCTACCGCAAGCACGCACTCGTGCAGCGCGCCCATATGCTCGACGTGATCCATGATCAGGCGCGGGAAGCGCTGTATCGTGCGGGTGAGGAATACCGCCGTACCGGGCACGCGCACGACCTTGCCGGCGGCCAGATCCGCGAGGAACGGTGCCGGATCGCAGGCGGTTTGCGTCAAGCACCCGCGTACCGCCTCGACCCCCGAGCGCCACGTCAGCATGATCACAAATATGACCAGACCGATCATCAGCGGCAGCCAGCCGCCGTCGGCGATCTTGAGCAGATTGGCACAAAAGAAACTCAGGTCGACGCACAGAAACAGGCCGCCGACGAGCACCGTCGCGAGCGGTGGCCAGCGCCAGACCTTGCGCATGGCGACCAACAGCAGGCAGGTGGTCAGCAGCATCGTGGTCGACACCGCCGTGCCGTAGGCACCCGCGAGCCGCGTCGAGCTCTTGAAACCGATCGTGATCGCAACCGTCGCCAGCATCATGAGCCAGTTCACCACAGGGACGTAGATCTGCCCGTAGACCTCATCGGAGGTCTGACGGATGTCGAACCCGGGCAGCCAGCCGAGTTGCATCGCCTGCCGGGTCATCGAGAACGAGCCGGTGATGATCGACTGGCTCGCGATGATGGTCGCGA
>JASHTF010000231.1 GCA_030040715.1 Gammaproteobacteria bacterium
CAATACCGACGAGGTGAGCGCGCAGCATGGCGCGACGACCGGCCGCCTCGACGAGGCGCTGCTGTTCTACCTGCTCTCGCGCGGCATCGACCCCCCCACCGCGCGCGCGCTGCTGAAGTGGGCATTCCTCAGCGACGTGCTGCGTCACATCGAGATAGCGCAGTTGCGCACGGAGGCCGAACGCAGCGCCGCAGGGCAACTGCAGGATGTCCTCGCGGTCGGAGCCGTCGCATGAGCCGCGCGGTCCCGGCGCAGTCGATCCAAACCCGGCCCATCGAGGCGCAGGCAGGCGAGACGCGGACAGGCGAGACGCGGACAGACGAGGCGCAGGCCCCCGATTCGCCGCTCGACGAGGCGCAGGTGCGCGCCGACTTTCCGATCCTCGGGCGTCTCGTCAACGGCCGCCGTCTGGTGTATCTCGACAGCGCCGCCTCCTCACAGCGCCCCCGGCCGGTGCTGCAGGCGGTCGAGCGCTACGAGAGCACCATGCACTCGAACGTGCACCGCGGAGTGCACAGCCTGAGCCAGTGGGCCACCGAGGCCTATGAGCAGGCGCGCGAGCGCGTGCGCCGCTTCATCAACGCGCGCTCGGTGCGCGAGATCGTATTCGTGCGCGGTACCACCGAGGCGATCAATCTGGTCGCGCACAGCTATGCGCGTGCCGAGCTGGGCCCGGGCGATGAGGTGTTGATCACCCTGCTCGAGCATCATTCCAACATCGTGCCCTGGCAAATCGTGTGCGCCGCCACCGGTGCCCGGCTGCGTGCCGTGCCGGTGCTCGCCAACGGCGAGCTGGACCTGGCCGCCTATCACTCGATGCTCTCGGATCGCACTCGACTGGTGGCGCTGGCCCACGTCTCGAACGCGCTGGGTACCGTGTTGCCGGTGCAGGAGCTGATTCGCGCGGCGCACGCGCGCGCCGTCCCGGTACTGCTCGACGGCGCACAGGCGATCGCGCATCTACCGGTGGTGGACGTGCAGGCACTCGACTGCGACTTCTACGCGTTCTCGGCTCACAAGATGTACGGGCCGACGGGCATCGGCGTGCTCTATGGACGCGAGTCACTGCTGGCGGCGATGCCGCCGTGGCAAGGCGGCGGCGACATGATCCGCTCCGTGTCCATCGAGGAGACCACCTACAACGAGCTGCCGGCAAAATTCGAGGCCGGCACTCCGAACATCTCCGGCGCCGTGGGGCTCGGTGCGGCGGTCGACTACCTCGAGAGGCTCGGGCGCGAGCGGGTCGCCGCGCATGAGCAGCGGCTGCTCGAGCTGGCGACCTCACGCCTCGCTTCGGTGCCGCATCTGCATCTGGTCGGCACGGCCGCACACAGGGCGGCGGTGATCTCTTTTACGATCGACGGTGTCCATCCCCACGACATCGGCACCGTGCTCGACAGTGAAGGCATCGCCGTGCGGACGGGCCATCATTGTGCGATGCCGCTGATGCAGTTCTATGGCCTGCCGGCGACGGCGCGCGCCTCGTTTGCGGTCTATAACGGCGCGGACGACGTCGAGCGGCTGGTGGCGGGCCTACAGCGGGTGCGGGAGCTGTTCGGTTGAGCGCGCAGCGGCTCGCGCCTCCTCATGTGCTCGTGAGTTCGACATGGACCTGAAAGACCTCTACCGCGAAGTGGTTCTGGATCACAACCGCAGTCCGCGCAACTTCGGCCGCCTCGAGCCGGCGGACGCCGAGGCGCAGGGTCACAACCCGCTCTGCGGCGATCGGCTGCACCTCACGCTGCGGCTGCAGGACGAACGTCTGAGCGACTTGCGCTTCGAGGGTCAGGGCTGCGCTATTTCGGTGGCCTCCGCCTCGCTGATGAGCGAGGCGGTGAAAGGTCGCAGCCGCGCCGAGATCGCCCAGCTCTACGACGAGGTGCACGCGATGCTCACCGGGCGGCTATCGCATCCTCCAGCCCATCTGGGCAAGCTCGCGGCCCTGGCAGGCGTTGCCGAGTTTCCGGTGCGCGTCAAGTGCGCGAGCCTATGCTGGCACACGCTCAACGCGGCGCTCGAGCGCGCGAATGCTCCGGTCTCGACCGAGTGAGCGAGCTCTGAGCCATGCGTGGATACGAGAATGAGCCGGTGGTCATCCTGCGAGAGGTGCAGGTGATCACGGTGCCGTCGGGACAGCCCGCGACGCTCACGCTGGGACAGGCGGGCTACATTACGCAGGCGCTCGGCGGCAGCTTTACGCTCTACGTCGACGGCAACCTGTATCGCTTGTCCGGCGAACAGGCCGACGCGATCGGTAAGGAGATCGTGCAACCGCCGCAGCTGTCTGCCGATGCCACCGAGGAGGACGTGCGTAAGCTCGCCTGGGAGCAAATGCGCGGCTGCTACGACCCTGAGATCCCCATCAACATCGTCGACCTGGGGCTGGTGTACGAATGTCAGGTGAGCGCCAATCCCGATCACTCGCGCGACGTGCGCGTCACGCTCACGCTGACCGCTCCCGGCTGCGGCATGGGCGATGTACTGGTGCAGGATGTGAAGGAAAAGATCGGGGCGATCCCCACGGTGCGTAACGTCGCCGTCGACTTGACCTTCGATCCACCCTGGAATCAGTCAATGATGTCAGAGGCCGCGCGGTTGCAAACCGGGATGACTTGGTAGTGACTCGCGGGGCATGAGCTGTCAGGTGTGCCTGATGCGGGACCTGATCCTGTTACGGCACGCCGCGGCCCAGCCGAAGCAGACCGGAATCAGCGACTTCGACCGTCCGCTCACTGCTCACGGCCGCACCGAGGCGCTGGATGCAGCCGCGTGTCTCAAGCAAGCGGCGATACGGCTCGATGCCGTCCTGGTCAGTCCGGCGCTGCGGGCGCGCGAGACGGCACTGATCGTCGCCGCTCAGCTCGACTTTGATCAGCACCTGCTCTACGACGACACCCTGTATCACGGCGACGCGCAGGCGCTGCTGGGCACGCTGCAGCGCTGCGACGGGCACGCGAGCCGCGTGCTGCTGGTCGGCCATAATCCCAGCGTGAGCATGCTCGCCCGCCGTCTGGCACATGCTCTACCCACAAACCTCGAGCCGCGGGCGGCGCACGGGCCGATCGACGACGCGCCCGACGGCGGGCACGCTGAGCCGCTCGAGCTGCACACCGCCGGGTTGTGCCGGGTACAGTTCCAGACCGATTCGTGGCGCGAGCTCGGGCCTGCCAGCGTCATCGCCGTCTCGCTGCTACGTTGATGCGGTGGTAGTCGGCGGTCTCGACGGTCGCTTATTCCACTCCACAGAAGCAATAGGCGTAGATCGAATTGACCGACGACAGACGAGCCCAGTGAGCCAATATGCGCTCTAGCTGCTGAGCCCACTGCGCTACGCCGGTCGTGGTCGCGCTCTGATGGAGCACGCCCAGACGCGCGAGCACATGCTCCACCCCCGACCCGAGCTGCAGCAGCAACTGCTGCATGAGCGTCAGCTCGGGCTCGATGCGGCGCACACCATAGGGGGCCCGTAGACCCGCGCGGGCGGCGGCATCGCGTACCGCGTCCTCATAGGTGCCCAGGCGATCGACCAGCCCGATGCGCAACGCATCTACACCCGCCCACACGTGCCCCTGCGCGATCTGATTGATGTAGTCGATCGGCTTACCACGTCCCTTGGCGACACGCTCGAGGAACTCCTGGTAGGTGTGATCGACCCCGCTCTGCAGCAGCTGGCCCACCGCCGGGGACAGCGGACGATCGAGCTGCATCGCCCCCGACAACGGGGTCGTGCCGACTCCATCGACCGCAACGCCGACCTTCGCCAGCGTACGACTGAAGGTCGGGAAGGCGGCAAACACACCGATCGAGCCGGTGATGGTGTTTGGACTGGCGATGATCTCGTCCGCGCCCGCGGCGATGTAGTAGCCGCCCGAGGCGGCGACGTCACTCATGGATACGACCACCGGCTTGCCGTTCTGCTTGAGCGCCTGCACGGCGCGATAGATCTGCTCGGACGCAAGTACGCTGCCGCCGGGGCTGTCGATGCGCAGCACCACCGCCTTGATATCGCTGTCCAACAGCGCGGTGCGCAGTAGCTGCGCGGTCGACACGCCACCGATGGTGCCCGGCGGTTGCTTGCCGTCGAGGATATCGCCGCTGGCGATCACCACGCCCACCGCCGGACCCTTGCCGCGTTGCTTCTCCTCGGCGTGGGTCGCGTGCAGGTAGTCCTGCACCGTGATCTGGCGGTAGCTCTTGCCGCTCGGATCGGCGCCCACCAGCCCGAGCAGCCGATCGTCGACCTGCTGCTCGCTCTTCAGGTCACTGACCAGGTGGCTGTCCTTGGCGACCTGGGCGGTATCACCGCCTGCGGCCTCGACGTCAGCGGCGTAGTTGTCCGCGTATCCGGCGATGTCATCGGCCTTGAGCTGGCGAGCGCTGGCGACGGCGCGCTCGTATCCCTGCCACAGAGCCGACAGATACGCCTCACTCTGCGCCCGATCGTCGGTCGACATGCTGTCGCGCGTGAAGATCTCCTCCGCGCTCTTGTAGTTGCCGACCCGAAACAGGTGCATGTCGACGTTGAGCTTCTGCAGCGCCGTCTTGAAATACATCTGATAGCGGTCGTAGCCGTCGAGCAGTACGAAGCCGAACGGGTCGAGATACACCTCGTCGGCCTGCGCGGCCAGGTAGTAGGGGCTCTGCAGAAAATATTGCCCGTAAGAGATGACGCGCTTCCCGCTGCGGCGAAAGTCGCGGATGGCCGCAGCCAACTCCTCGAGCTTGACCTGGCCGGCACCGCTCAGATCGTCGGTGTCGATGACCAGTGCAGCAATGCGACGATCCGAGGCGGCGGCGCGAATCGCGGTGGTCAGATCCCACAACAGTGTCTCGGGCGCCGCCTGGCCCTGGGTTTCGCTGAACAGGCGCTCGGCCGGCTCACCGCTGAGCTGCTCGACGAGCTCACCCGAAGGCCGAACCACCAGGGCGGCTCGCTCCGGCACCCGCGGCGGTACCAGTTGCCCCACGGCAGCGAGCGCGATCGCCAGCAGCACCAGCAGGAACGCCAGGTGCAGCACCCGGCGCAGCGCGTCCAGACCGCGCCACGCCCCGTAGAAAAGTCTGCCGAACCATCGCATGGATCAGGTCCACAACACCGCTCGGTTCCTCAGACTTTCTCCTCGATGCGCGCCGACTTGCCCGCACGCTGGCGCAGATAGTACAGCTTGGCGCGGCGCACGCTCCCGCGGCGCTTGACCGCGATGTCGCTGATGCTCGGACTGTAGGTCTGAAAGGTACGCTCGACCCCTTCCCCGTGCGACACCTTGCGCACGGTAAAGGAGGAATTGAAGCCGCGGTTGCGCCGCCCGATCACCACTCCCTCGAAGGCCTGAATGCGCTCGCGATCACCTTCGATCACCTTGATCTGCACTACCACCGTATCGCCCGGCCTGAAATCCGGGACCGTACGGGTACTGCGCTCGGCTTCCAGCGTCTGAATGATGCTGCTCATGCTCATGCTCGTTTCCTCATCTCGATCCGGTTGTCTGCTCGCCGGTCACGCGCACGCTGCCCTCCAGCAGAAACTCCTGCAATAGCGCCCGCTGCGTCTCGTCCAGCGGCGCGCGTCCGATCAGCTCCGGCCGCTTCAACCAAGTGCGGCCGATCGATTGCTTGCAGCGCCAGCGACGAATCGCCGCATGATCGCCGGAGCTCAGCACCTGCGGTACGCGCCGCCCCATGAATACCTCCGGCCGCGTGTAGTGTGGTCCTTCGAGCAATCCGGCGGCGAACGACTCCTCGGCGCTGGAGCGCTCATCGCCGAGCGCACCGGGCTGCAGCCGCGCGAGCGCGTCGAGTAGCACCAGCGCCGCCAGCTCACCGCCCGAGAGCACATAATCGCCGATCGACAGCTCGCGGTCGATCATCAACTCGAGCACGCGCTCGTCGATGCCCTCGTAGCGCCCCGCGACCAGCACCAGACCCGGCAGCCGTGCCAGCTCTGCCACGCCCGCCTGGGTCAACAATTGTCCCTGCGCCGACAGCGCGATGCGCGCACTGCCCGCCGGCACGCGCGTCGCGGCTGCCGTGATCGCCGCGCACAGCGGCTCGGGCTTGAGCACCATGCCGGGGCCGCCACCGTAGGGTCGATCATCGACGGTGCGATGCGCGTCGCTGGTGTGGCTGCGCGGATCCTCGAGCCCGACCGACACCAATCCGCGCTCGAGCGCGCGCCCGAGCACTCCATAGTCGAGCGCACCGCGCAGCAGCCCCGGAAACAGCGTCACGATCTCGATGTGCACCGGGCTACCTCACAGCTCTTCCGGCCAGTCGACCACGATCTCGCGCCGCTGCGGATCGACGCGCCGCAGATGCGGAGGGCGCGCCGGTAGCCAGCTCTCGCGCCGGCCGCGCACCACCATCAGCGTCCCCGCCGGCGCCTCGAGGAAGTGGGCCAGCTCCCCCAGCAGCGCACCGGCGGTATTGCGCACGCTGAAACCCAGCAGGTCATCCTGATAAAACTCGTGCGCTCCGATGGCCGGTAAGGCCGCGCGCTCGAGCAGGATGTCGCTGTCGCGCAGCCGGCCCGCGGCATCGCGGTCGCTGACGCCCGCGAGCATCACGCGCAGGCCCGTAGCGAGCCGCTGCGCCTGCAGCACCTCGACCCGCGACTGCGCGCCCTCGGGACTGCGCAGGGTCCAGTAGCGGTGCTGCAGCAACGATTCCGGGCGCTCCGCGTACGAGCGCACGCGCACCTGTCCGTGCACACCGTGAGGCCCGAGAATGCGTCCCAGAACCAGGTACGCGTCAGGCGGTGGCCTGCTGCGTAGACTCCTTGGCACGTTCACGACGGTAGCTCGCGACCAGCTGGCGCACGCGATCGGACTCCTGGGCACCCAGCTTGCGCCAATGCTCGATGCGCTCGAGGTCGAGCTGCAGGCGCGTATCCTTGCCGCGTGCGATCGGATTGAAGAACCCGACCCGCTCCAAGCCCGCGCCGCCCTGACGCTTGCGGCTATCAGTGACGACAACGTGATAGAAGGGCCGATTCTTGGCGCCGCGGCGCGTGAGCCGAATTGTGACCATGGCTGAGTTCCGTACTGCCCGGACCTCAGCCCGGCGCTTACAAAAAAAGAGCGCGAATTCTACGCAAATCGGGGCAGCCAAGAAAGGGTGGGCCTGGACCCTGCTCGCACCGCCTCCGGGGCGCTCCAGGCGGCTAGCGCGAGGGCGGTTAGCGCGACGGCGGCAGCCCGGGCGGCAGCGCTCCCCGCAGCCCAGCCAGGAGGCGGCCGAGCTTGCCACCCTTCATGCCCTTCATGAGCTTCTGCATGTCCTGGAACTGTTTCAGCAGGCGATTGACGTCTTGGACCCGCGCGCCCGCTCCAGCGGCGATGCGCCGGCGGCGCGAGCCGTCGATGATGCCCGCCTGGCGCCGCTCCTGGGCAGTCATGGAGTCGATGATGGCGATTTGTCGCTTGAGCTCGCGGTCGGCCTGCTCGCCACTGACGCCCGAAGCGCGCTGGCTCAGCTGCGCGGGGAGCTTATCGATCACCGCCGACAGCCCGCCGAGCTTGCGCACCTGCTCGAGCTGGGCGCGCAGGTCGAGCAGCGTAAACTGCTTGCCCTGGACCACCTTGCGTGCAAGCTTCTCGGCCGCGGCCACATCCACCCGTCGCTGCACATCCTCGACCAGGGACACCACATCGCCCATGCCGAGGATGCGCGACGCCATGCGCTCCGGGTCGAACGCCTGTAACGCCTCGAGCTTCTCGCCCACGCCGAGAAAGACGATCGGCGTGCCGGTGACGAAGCGCACCGAGAGCGCCGCGCCGCCGCGGGCATCACCGTCGGCTTTGGTCAGCACGATGCCCGTCAGCGCCAGCGCGGCGCCGAAGGCACGCGCCGCATTCAAGGCGTCCTGCCCGGCCATGGCATCGACCACGAACAGCCGCTGATGCGACTGCACCGCCCCGTCGATGCTCTGCACCTCCTGCATCAGCTCGCTGTCGACGTGCAAGCGACCGGCGGTGTCGACGATCAGCGTGTCGTACACGCCGCGCCGCGCCGCCTCGAGCGCCGAGCGTGCGATGCTCACGGGGTCTGCGCCTGCGGCGCTCGGAAAGAAATCTGCCCCGACGCTCTCGGCGATCCGCTGCAGTTGCAGAATCGCCGCCGGTCGGCGCACGTCGGTGCTCACCAGCAGCACCCGGCGCCGGGCGCGCTCCTGCAGCCAACGCGCGAGCTTTCCGGCAGTGGTGGTTTTGCCGGCGCCCTGCAGACCCGCCAGCAGCACCACCTGCGGCGGTTGCACATTGAGCGCGAAGCCGGCCTGTGACTCGCCCAGCAGCGCCACCAGCTCGCGCTGCAGGATGCCGATGAACGCCTGCCCCGGGGTGAGGCTGCCCGCCACCTCGGCACCGAGCGCGCCTGCCTTGACGCGATCGATGAAGCTCTTGACCACCGGTAGAGCCACGTCCGCCTCGAGCAACGCCACGCGTACTTCGCGCAGCGTCTCGGCGACGTTCTCTTCGGTCACACGCCCGCGGCCGCGCATGATCTGCACGGCGCGACCGAGGCGCTCGGTCAATTGGTCGAACATCGTGGTCGGCAGCCGCCCTATACAGTGATTAAACAACCGATTATAAGAGGCCGGTGGACAAGACGCCCACGGTCGTACTGCTTCTGATTCTGCTCGGTTTGCTGCTGATCATCGCCTTCTCCTCCGGGACGGAGGTGGCGATGCTGTCGGTCAATCGCTATCGCATCCGCCACCGCGCCAGTCAAGGTCAGGGCAGCGCCCGCCTGCTCGAACGGCTGCTCGCCGAGCCCGATCGCTGGCTGGGCGCCAACCTGGTCGTGCTGGCCGTCGCCAGCGTCGCGGCTACGACCGTCGTCAATGTGCTCGCGCTTCGTACCGGCCATCGCCTCGCCCTACCGGTCATGGCGCTGGTACTCGCACTGGTAATGATCGTGTTCTGCGAGCTGGCGCCCAAGATCTTCGCTGCGCTGCATGCCGAGCCGATCGCACTGGGCTCAGCCTATATCTATAGAGTGCTGCTGTGGATCACGCGGCCGATCAATGCCGTGACCAACCAGCTCGCCCAGGGGTTCCTGCGCCTGTTCGGCGTGAAGCCGCAAGCACGCGCATCGCAGGCGCTATCGAGCGAGGAGCTGCGCACCGTGGTCTCGGAGGCGAGCACTCTCGTGCCGCAACGCCACCGCCAGATGCTGCTCTCGATCCTCGACCTCGAACGCGTCACCGTCAATGACATCATGATTCCACGGCTGGAGATCGCGGCGATCGATCTGGCGCACAGTTGGGACGACATCCTCGATCAGCTCCGCTCGACGCCACACTCGCGACTGCCGGTCTATGAGCACGAGCTCGACCAAATGATCGGTATCCTGCATATGAAACGCGTGGCCCAGGAGCTCGCCCGCGGCAACCTCACGCCCGAGCGTCTCCGGGAGATCGCCACGGCACGCGAGCCCTACTTCGTGCCCGAGGGCACGCCGTTGACTCAGCAGCTGGCGCAGTTCCAGCGCACACGGCGGCGGTTTGCATACGTGGTCGACGAGTACGGCGATATCGTCGGGTTGGTGACGCTCGAAGACATCCTCGAGGAGATCGTCGGGGAGTTCACCACCGACCCCGCCACGATCATTCACAAGGA
>JASHTF010000031.1 GCA_030040715.1 Gammaproteobacteria bacterium
CGCAGTCTTAGAGCGATCTTAGAGACCGCGCCCTGGCCGCCGCCGCGGCCGCCTCACTGCCGACCGCTGTGGCCGAAGCCGCCGGCGGCGCGGTTGCTGCGATCGAACTCGGCGACGACGTCGAGCGCCACCGGCACCACCGGCACCACCACCAGCTGCGCGATGCGCTCCCCCGGCTGAATCACATAGCTCGCGCCGCCCCGGTTCCAGCACGAGATCATCAACGGGCCTTGGTAGTCCGAGTCGATCAGGCCGACCAGGTTGCCGAGCACGACGCCGTGTTTGTGACCGAGTCCGGAGCGCGGCAGGATCATGGCCGCAAGATTGGGATCATCGAGATGGATGGCCAATCCGGTCGCGATCAGCTCACTCTGACCGGGGGCCAGGATGAGCGGCGCATCGACACAGGCGCGCAGGTCGAGCCCCGCTGAGCCCTCGGTTGCGTAGCGCGGCAGCGGGAACTCGCGGCCGAGGCGCGCATCGAGAATCTTGATCTTCAGGCTCCGGCGCGAGCGCTCACTCATCGCGGCTGCGCCCGCGAGCTCTCGGCCCCCGTGTGCGCCTCGCCCTGGGCGCCCGAGCTCGCCACGCGCGCATCGCGCTCGCGCTGCTCGTAGCGCTCGATGATGACGCGTGTCAACTGCCGACCCAGCTCGCGCTTGCTCGTGGGACCCAACTCCATGCGCCCGCCCCTCCACAGCAGCAGCAGCGCATTCTGATCGCAATCGAACGCCTTGGTGTGGCCGACTTCGTTGGCGGCGATCAGGTCCAGGTTCTTGGCGAGCAGCTTCTCGCGCGCGTGCTGCTCCAGCGCCTCGGTCTCGGCGGCAAAGCCGACCACGAACGGTCGGCGTGCACCCGCGCTGACCTGCGCCAGAATATCGGGCGTGCGCGTGAGCTCGAGATTGAGCTTGTCGTTGCGCTTCTTGATCTTCTGCTCGGCGCAGCTGATCGGTCGATAATCCGCCACGGCAGCGGTGCCGATGAAGATCGCGGTCCCGGGTAGCGCCCGCTGCACGGCGGCGTACATCTGCTCGCAGCTCTCCACGTCCACCCGTTGCACTCCCATCGGCGTCGGCAGACACACCGGCCCGGTGACCAGCACGACATCGGCGCCCGCTTCCTGCATCGCCTGCGCGACCGCAAACCCCATCTTGCCGGAGCTGCGGTTGCTCACGAACCGCACCGGGTCGATGCATTCGCGCGTCGGACCGGCGGTGATGAGCACGCGCCGTCCCTTGAGCGGCCCCGCGACCGACAGCAGCGGCGCGATCGCATCGACCAATTCGAGCGACTCGAGCATACGGCCCGCCCCGTATTCCCCGCACGCCTGCCCGCCGATACCCGGGCCGAGCACCTGCACGCCGCGGCTTCTCAGCAGCTCGACATTGGTTTGCGTCGCCGCGTTGCGCCACATGAGCTGGTTCATGGCCGGCGCCACCGCAATGGGCGCCGAGGTGGCCACGCACAGCGTCGACAGCAGGTCCTCGGCCAGCCCGTGCGCGAGACGCGCAATGAAGTCCGCGCTCGCCGGCGCGATCACTACCAGCTCGGCCCAGCGCGCCAGCTCGATATGTCCCATCGCCGCCTCGGCGGCGGCATCCCACAGACTGGTACGCACCGCCCGTCCCGTCAGCGCCTGAAACGTGGTTGGCGTGACGAACTTCCTCGCAGCGGCAGTCATCACCACCTGCACCTGCGCGCCGCGCTCGATCAATCGGCGCGCCAGATCGGCGGCCTTATAGGCCGCGATGCCACCGGTGACTCCGAGCAGAATATGTTTGCCTTGCATGGCGTGATTATCGGTCTTTCACGGCATGCGCGCATGATATGAGATTCGCACATCGCGGCCATGGTGCCGCAGACTGCCCGTTCATGAGCCTCAGTGACTGGCCGCTCGGCGAGCGCCCGCAGCTGCGTCTGCCGCTGAGCCGGACGGATGAGCTCGAGGGCATCGCGGCGCTCGCACCGTGGCACACGCCAGCCGAGGACAGCGCGGAGCTACTCGTTCGCGCCGACTTCGGCCGCCTGCGCCCGGCAACGTCGGCCGAGATCATCACCGCTGCTCGCCGGGCGATGACGCGCCGCGTACGGCGCGGCATCGCGCTCGATTCGCCGCGCGCCGTGCGCGAATTCCTCGCCCTGAAGCTCGGCACGCTCGAGTACGAGCTGTTCGCGGTGCTGCTATTGGACAACCGCCACCGCCTGATTGACTACGTCGAGCTGTTCCGCGGGACCATCGATGGAGCCAGCGTGCATCCCAGGGAAGTGGTGAAGCTCGCGCTGGCCCGTAACGCCGCCGCTCTGGTGCTGGCTCATCCGCACCCGAGCGGAGCCACCGAGCCGAGCCAGGCGGACGAGCTCATCACGCGGCGGCTGCGCGAGGCGCTGGCACTGGTCGACATACGGGTGCTCGATCACATCATTGTCGCCGGCGGGGAAGCCCTCTCGTTCGCCGAGCGTGGGCTGCTGTAAGGCCTGCTCCGGCACGCTGCGGCGCGCTGCGGCGCGCTCCAGCGCGCGTGGACGCGCACGGTCCGAGGCGCAGGCGCCTCGCCACCACGGGCTGGACAAGAGGACCCCTACACCTCACCCTTAGACGATGCCCGACCGCCCCGCCACGAGCGCGATCCTGCTCGCGTTCGCCGCCATTTATGTCATCTGGGGCACGACGTTCCTCGGTAACGCGCTCGTGCTGCCCTCGATACCGCCGTTCTTCACCGGCGCCGTGCGCTTTTTTATCGCCGGGACGCTGATGTACGCGTGGCTGCGGGCGCGCGAGCCGCGGCCGTTCCAGGGGCTGAACCTCGCTGGTACGGCGCTCTGCGGCGTACTGCTGATCGGTTTCGGTAATGGCTTTGTGCTCTGGTCACAGACCGGGCTGCCCTCGGGCATCACCGCGCTGTTCATCGCGGTGTTGCCGGTCCTGACGGTGCTGTTCGACTGGGCGTTCTTCTCGCGCCGCCGGCCGAACGCCGCCGCCGCCCTCGGCGTCACGCTTGGGTTGGCGGGCGTACTGGTGCTGTCGCTGAACACGCACGGATTGTCCGGCCGCGTGCGTCCGATACACGTGCTCGCCGTCGTCGCGGCCGAAGTCGGCTGGGCATGGGGAACGCTGCTGCAGCGCCGCTACGCACCCGCCGATCGGGTCGCGAACTACACCTGCCTGCAGATGCTGGTGGGCTGCGCCTTCAACCTGCTGTTAGGGCTGGCGGGTCGTGAGTGGATCGGATTCGTGCCGAGCCATGTCACGCTCCAGTCGCTGCTGGCGCTGCTCTATCTGATCGTGTTCGGCAGCCTGATCGCATTCAATTGCTATGCGTTCCTGGTTGCGCACGTGCCGGCACAGAAGATCACCACCTATGCGCTGGTCAATCCAGTGATCGCCCTCGCGCTCGGGGCGCTGGTGCTCGGCGAGCGGATCACCGCCCCAGCGTTGGTGGCCGCCGTGCTGGTGCTGCTCGGGGTGGCCCTGGTGCTGTTCCCGGGCACCCTGGGACGGCTTGGACTACGCGCCTTCGCCCCCGCGCCGGCCGAGAATTGACGCGGCGGCGACACCGGCCGCGGCGAGGGCGGATCGGGCACCGTAGCGTTGCCGGCGGGCGCGGTCACTGGTATAAAGCGCGCCTCTGAGGCATCGGTCCCTTTGAGGCAGCGGTCGCCTCATGCGCCGCCCCAGACCGAAACGTCCCGGGTGCGGCCGGTATCGAGGAATTCAATCATGTCACGCGTTTGTGAGATCGTCGGCACGCGACCCGCGACGGGTAACACCGTCTCGCACGCCAACAATCGCCGCCGCCGGCGCTTTTTGCCGAATCTGCATACGCAGCGCTTCTGGCTCGAAGAGGAGAAGCGCTGGTTGACCTTGCGCGTTTCCACCAAGGGACTGCGCACTATCGAGAAGAAGGGTCTGCAGGCCGTGCTGGCGGATTTGCGCCGTCGCGGCCACAACATCTGAGGGCGCCCCTATGCGCGATAAGATCAAGCTGTTGTCGACCGCCGGAACCGGCTCTTTCTACGTGACCACCAAGAACAAGCGCCTGCATCCCGACAAGATGGAAGTGCGCAAGTACGATCCGATCGCGCGCAAGCACGTCGCCTTCAAGGAAGCCAAGATCAAGTAGCTCGGCGGCGCCGCTCGCGGCGCCCGCGACACTCCCAAGCCAATGCCCGAGCTGCCCGAGGTCGAGACGACGCGGCGGGGCATCGAGCGCGTGGCCGCCGGCGCCCAGGTGCGGGAGCTGCGCGTCTACGATCCGCGGCTGCGCTGGCCGGTGGACGCGCACTGGGCGCAGGCGCTCGCAGGTCAGCAGCTGCGGGCCGTCGACCGACGGGGCAAATACCTGCTGCTACGCCTGACGCACGGCGCCGTGCTGCTGCACCTGGGAATGTCGGGAAGCCTGCGGGTGCTGCCCGCGGACACGCCGCTGCAGAAGCATGACCAGCTCGATCTGGTGCTCGACTCGGGTGTAGCGGTGCGCCTGAACGATCCGCGTCGCTTCGGCAGCCTCCACTACACCACCGAAGATCCCGCCGCGCATCGCCTGCTGCGACATCTGGCACCGGAGCCGTTCGACGCCGCGTTCGATGCCGCTTACCTGGAGCGCATCACGCGGCGGCGGCGTGCCCCCATCAAGCAGGTGCTGATGAACGGCCGTCTGGTTACCGGCGTCGGCAACATCTACGCCAGCGAGGCCTTGTTTCGTGCCCGGGTCAACCCGCGCCGTGCGGCCGGCCGCCTGTCGCACTCGGACTGCGCACGCCTGGTGCGCGGCGTACGCGGGGCGCTCACTGCCGCCATCCGCGCCGGTGGCACGACCCTGCGCGACTACGTCGGCACCGATGGCAACCCCGGCGCCTTTCGTCAGAAGCTCTACGTCTACGAGCGTGATGGCAAGCGCTGCCGTGTTTGCGGTACCTTGGTCAAGAAGATCCGGCAAGGGCAACGCTCGAGCTATTACTGTCCGCGATGTCAGCGTTCGTAAATCCGCTGCACCCCGCCGCGCACCAGGTATTGCAGACCGACGCAGTCATGGCGCGCCTGATCGCCGCGGTGGGTCCGTACGCGCTGCGGCCGAGCAGCTTGCGCTCGCCGTTCGAGGCGCTGGTGCGAGCGATCGCGCATCAGCAGCTGAACGGCGTTGCCGCCGAGCGCATTCTGGCACGCCTCCGCGCGCTGTTCGGCGGCGATGAGCTGCCCTCGCCGCAACTACTGCTCGCCGCCGATGCACGGCAGCTGCGCGCCGTGGGCTTTTCTCACTCGAAAGTCGCCGCGCTGCGGGACCTGGCTGCCAACGCCGTCGCCGGAGTCGTGCCGCCGCTCGACGAGCTCAACGCCCTCGCGGATCTCGAGATCATCGAGCGTCTGACTACCGTGCGCGGCATCGGCCGCTGGACCGTCGAGATGCTGCTGATCTTTCAGCTCGAGCGTCCCGACGTATTGCCGGTCGATGACTTCGGCGTGCGCAACGGCTTTCGGCTCGTCTATGGGCTGGCGGGCTTGCCGCTGCCGCGGGCGCTGGCCGAGTTCGGCGAACGCTGGAAGCCGTATCGCAGCGTCGCGGCCTGGTATCTGTGGCGCGCGGTAGAGCTCGCGCGCCAGGGCCTGCTGCCGCGTTGCTGCCGCCGCCCGCCGCGCATCGCCATCCGGGTTCTGGCGGACAAGGTCACGCGCTCGTCCCGGCCCGCGGCCACGCGCGTTCGCGCCCAAGCTGCGCGGCGCGTCCGCCGCTCGAGCGCTCTACCTGCCAGCGCGGCGCGCTCGCGCGCACCGCGCCGGCGCGGTAGTGCAGCCCGCTGAGCTACTGACCCGATCCCTCTACTGACCCGTTCCCTCTACTGACTCGATCCCTCGGGGCGCGACCCACCGCCGTAGCGACGCTTGAGCGCTGCTTCCACGCGCGGGTGCACGAAGGCGCTGACGTCGCCCCCGAGGCTGGCGATCTCGCGCACCAGAGTCGAGGAGATGAACGTGAAGCGCTCCGTCGGCACCATGAACATGGTCTCGATATCGGGCTGCAGGTGGCGTCCCATGTTCGCGAGCTGAAACTCGAACTCGAAATCGGACACCGCGCGCAATCCGCGCACCACGACTTCGAGTCCGCGCGCGCGCGCAAAGGACACCGTCAAGCCGTCGTAACCTACCACCTCGGCGTTGTTGACGTCGGCGAGTACCGCGCGCGCCAGTTCCACCCGCTCGGTCACGTCGAAACTCGGTACCTTGCGCGGATTGGCCGCCACGGCGACCACCACGCGATCGAAGATGCGTGCGGCGCGCCGCACGATATCCTCGTGGCCGTGGGTGAAGGGATCAAACGTGCCAGGATAGACCGCGCTGGTCTTCATGAGTCACCGAGCCCTGTTGCAGCGGACGCAAACAAATGATACCTGACCGCGCCCGCCGTTCCCGACCGCAACTCGCGCCAGCTCACGGGTAGGCCAGCAAGCGCCGTGGCACGCGCATGCTCGATGTAGATGCGGCCGTCTGGTCTGAGCCAGCCGCGCTCGAGCGCCGCGGTGGCTGCGGCGAGTTCTCCGTCGCCGTACGGCGGGTCCACAAACACGATATCGAACTGCGCTCCCGGCAGCGGACGGGTCGCGAGAAACTGCTGTGCCTGCTCGCAACGCACGCTGTAACTGCTGGCCTCCCAGTCGCGCAGCAGCGCCTCCAAGGCCGCCGCCGCCGCGCGTTGCTGCTCGATGAACACGACCGCGGCGGCGCCACGCGACAGCGCCTCGAGTCCGAGCGCACCGGAGCCGGCGTACAGATCCAGACAGCGCGCGCCGACGATACGATGCTGCAGCCAGTTGAACAGCGTCTCGCGCACGCGGTCGGGTGTCGGCCGGATGTCGAGGTCGGGGAAACGAAATTTCCGCCCGCGCCATCGGCCACCGATGATGCGCAGGCGGCGCGTATCGCGGCCGCGCGCGAAACTCGCGCGAGACCGGGGCGCACGGGCAGACATCGCAGACATGACTGCGCAAGCCTATCGCAGCGCCGGTCGCGATGCCCGCAGTCCGGGGCGCACGACCCCGCGCACCCCGAGCGCGCTCCGACATGCGACAATCGTGGCGTAACTTGCGTCGACCAGCCGACACCCAGTCCACCGCAGCCGATGTCCAGCCCGTCCACTCCATCCACCCCATCGAGCCCATCCAGCCCTCCCGAGTCCAGGGGATTCATCGCCCGATTGCGCGCGCGGCTGAACCGCGGCGGCGCTTCGATCGCACGCGACCTGCGCGGCCTGCTGCGCGGTCGCAAGATCGATGCGGCGGTGCTCGAGGATCTCGAGACGCGGCTGCTCACCGCCGATGTCGGCGTCGAGGCGACCAGCGAGATCCTCGCCGACCTCAACCGTCGGGTCGCGCGACATGAGCTCGACGATGTCGAGGCATTGCTCGCGGCGCTGCGCGAGCGGCTGGTGCAAATCCTCGCGCCCTGTGAGCGGCCGTTGATCGTCGACCGCAGCGCCAAGCCGTTCGTCGTGCTGGTCGTCGGTGTCAACGGCTCGGGCAAGACCACCACCATCGGCAAGCTCGCGCTACGCCTGCGCGGCGAGCACCTCGGCGTGCTGCTGGCCGCCGGCGACACCTTTCGCGCCGCCGCGGTCGAGCAATTGTCGATCTGGTCGCAGCGTACCGGCGCGCTGTTCAGCGCTCAGCAGCACGGTGCCGACCCCGGGGCGGTGATCTTCGATGCGCTCAAATCCGCTCAGGCCCGCAGCCTCGACGTGGTGCTGGCGGACACGGCCGGGCGGCTGCACAGCCAGACCCACCTGATGGACGAGCTGAAGAAAATCAAGCGCGTGGTCCAGCGCGTGATCCCGGCGGCACCGCACGAGGTGCTGCTCATCCTCGACGCCAATCAGGGCCAGAACGCCCTGGCGCAGGCCCAGCAGTTCCACGCCGCACTGGGAGTGACCGGGCTGGTGCTCACCAAGCTCGACGGCACCGCTCGCGGTGGCATCGTCGTGGCGATCGCGCGCCAGCTGGCGTTGCCGATCCGCTTCATCGGTATCGGCGAGCGGCCTGAGGATTTCGGAGTGTTCGATGCGCGCGCATTTGCCAGCGCGCTGATCGAGGGCGCCGGATCGGCCGAGCTGCCGGCCAATCAGGCGAGCGTCGGGTGATCCGCTTCGAGCGCGTCAGCAAGCGCTATCCCAGCGGTCGCGAAGTCATCGCGCAGCTCAGCTTCGAGGTACTCGATGGGGAGCTGGTTTCCCTGACGGGACGCTCGGGCAGCGGCAAGAGCACCGTCCTGCGGCTGATCGCGCTGCTCGAGCGCGCCACCCAGGGCCAGATCTGGGTAAACGGTGACAACCTCGCCACGCTGCGGCGGCGCGAATTTGCGCGCTTCCGCCGCCGCATCGGCATCGTGTTCCAGCAGCCGCACCTGCTGCCGGAGCAGACCGTACACGACAACGTCGCACTGCCGCTGCTGGTGAGCGACGTGCCTGTCCGGCAGCGCCGGGTGCGAGTCCGCGCGGCGCTGGAGCAGGTCGGACTGCTCGCCGCCGAGCACACGCGCCCGTTGGAGTTGTCCGCCGGCGAGCGGGCGCGCGTGCAGATCGCGCGCGCCATCGTCGGCAAGC
>JASHTF010000232.1 GCA_030040715.1 Gammaproteobacteria bacterium
TTCTGCGCCTCGAGGGTCTTGGCGAGCAGGCTCGTGACCGCATAGAGCGCGCTGATGCACGGCGTGGGCGTCTCGGTCAGCTTGCCGAGCTCGACCACCGAGCCCATGAGCGCGTCGAGCTCGATCGGGCGGCCTTGCTCGATATCCTGCAGCATCGAGGTCTTGTGCGCGCCGACCCGTTCGGCACCGGCGATACGACGCTCGATGCCGACTCGAAATACGATACCGAGCTTGTTCGCGACCTGCTCGGCTTCCCTCATCATCGTGACGGCGAGCTCTCGCGTGGGACCGAACTGGCAGATATCGACCAGCGTGGCGTGAGTGAGCGCGCTGATGGGATTGAAGGTCAGATTGCCCCACAGCTTAAGCCAGATCTCGCCGCGGATGTCGCGCGTGATGGGCGCCTTGAAGCCGGCGTTGATGAGGCGCTCGGAGAGCATCTTGACGCGGTCCGATTCGCTCCCGTCCGGCTCGCCCAGCGTGAAGCGGTTGCCTTCGACCACCTGTATGACCCCGGGAGCGATCAAGTTCGCGGCCGGGAACACCACGCAGCCGATGATGCGCGCCGGATCAATCGCGGCGCCGATGGCGCCGCTCGGATCCGCGGATTGGATCGGTCGGCCGGCATAATTGCCACCATGATGGTAGAAGTACCACCACGGAATACCGTTCTGCAGCGTGACGATCGCGGTGCGCTCATCGCAGAGGTGCCGGATGGCGGCAGCGAGGGGCTCGACCTGATGCGCCTTGAGCGCGAGCAGCACGTAGTCCTGGGGTTGCGCCTCTTCCGGGCGCGCGTGAGCGTGCAGGTTGGTCACCCGAATCTCGCTGCCGTCCTCCTGGATCAGCGTCAAGCCGTGAGTGCGGATGGCGGCGAGGTTGCCGCCGCGCGCAATCACGGTCACGTCCTCACCTGCGGCGGCCAGTTTGGCGGCCAGATATCCACCGATGGCTCCGGCGCCGATGATGGCGAATTTCATCAGCATTCCCCTTGGCGAGGTCAGACCGTGAAGGAGTACATTGCGCAGCTCGAGCGCCGTGCTCGCCTGCTTGAAGCGGTGAAGCTTGCCACAATACCGCGGCTTCGGCAGCCGCGAGCGGCGGGCGTGCCTGCGCTAACATCGTCGGTGGAGCAGCTGTGAACACCAGGAACCGCGGTTCGTGACGCACCAGCGCGTACCCTATCAGCCGATCGTCGGCCAGCGGCCATTCCGGCTCCCGGGCGACGCCCGGGTCGCCGTGTGGACAATCGTAAACGTCGAGCACTGGGTGCCCGATGCGCCCATGCCTCGCACCGTGCTGCCGCCGCCGATGGGCGCGCCGCTGCTGCCGGACGTGCCGAACTGGTGCTGGCATGAATACGGGATGCGCGTCGGCTTCTGGCGCTTCCTCGAGGTGCTGCAGGCGCGCGGACACAAGGCAACGCTCGCGGTGAACGGGTCAGCGCTGGGCGTGTATCGGGAGGCCTGTCAGGCGGCGCAGGCGGCGGCGTGGGAATTCATGGGTCACGGTTACCTGCAGCAGCCCTCGCAGCGGGTCGAGGACGAGGCGCGGGCCATCCGCGAGACCATCGAGGCCATCACCGCCTTCACCGGAAAACCGCCGCGCGGCTGGGAGAGTCCCGGCCTCACCGAGACTTCCGTTACCGTCGACTTGCTGGCGGACGCCGGGATCGAATATGTCGCCGACTGGGTGCTCGACGATCAGCCGGTCTGGATTCAGACGCGCCGCGGGCAGATCGTGTCCATTCCGTACACGGTCGAATTGAACGACGTGGTGTTGTTCGCCGTCCAGCAGCAGCCTTCGGAGGAGCTGCTGCGTCGCGGGCGCGATCAATTCGATCACCTGTGGCGTGAGGGCGCTCAGACCCCCCGCGTCATGGCGATCAGCATCCATCCCTATCTGACCGGAGTGCCGCACCGCATCCGCTACCTCGAGGCGCTGTACGATCACATCCTGGAGCACACCAACGTGGTGATGTGCACGGGCGCCGAGATCCTCGACTTCTTTCGCGCTTCGGTGACCCCGGCCGACCAGGATCCCAGCTGACGGTGTGAGCGAGGCTGGCGAGCGCCCACGCGGGCGCTGCTCAGGCGTGCACCGCGGGCCGCGTGAGCTGTTCCCGTACGAACTGAATGTGCTCGCGCAGCGCATAGACCTGCTCGGCATGAGAGCCGGGCATGCGACGCGCGATGACGGACCTTTCGATCTGGTTGAGCCGGTCGAGCAGTATGGATCGGCGCTGCTCGCTCAGCTCGCCGAGGGTCTCGCGCTCGAGCGCCATGAGCTCCCCGTAGCGGCGATGCACGCGGCTGTCGATCCGCCAGCGGTACAGCTGGGGCAGGAAGCGCAGCCCCGGGATCAGCACCACGATGACCGGAAGCAGTATGACGAGCAGTCGATTCACCAGGCTCGCGAGCCAGAAGGGCAGATAACGGTAAAAGAAGCTGCGATCGGGCGATTTGTAGTAGCGGGCGGCTTCTTCACTGATCGGAAACGCATGCGTCGTGGGATTCGGGAATTGCCCGGCCGACTGCAACAGCGAGGCGCGCCCATGGATCTGGAACGCCGTCTCGATCAGCAGATCGACCAGCGCCGGATGCAGCGAGCGGTGCGCGATCAGCTCCACGGTCGGGGCGAGCAGAGCGGTATCGGTGCGAGGAAGATCTTCACCGAGATCGAATGATCCTGCAGGCACCATGACCTTGCTGAGGTACGGGAAGCGGCGCACATAGGCGTCCGCGCGCGCGAACTCGAACAGTCGCACGCCCTCGGTGTGCTCCAATGCCCGCAGGGTTGCGGTAGAAGCCGAATCTCCCGTCAGGAAGATCGCATCCACGCGCTGGTTCACGAGCGCGTCGCGCGCCGCGTCGCCCTCCAAGCCGAGCAACTGCGTGGGCCCTTCCGGCTCGATGCCGTTGGCCTGCAGCAGCGCCAGCGCGAGCGAGCGATCACCGCTGCCGGCAGGTCCGATGGCGATGCGCTGCGAGCGCAGCTGCGACAGCCGCTGCAGCGGCTCGGGGCTGCGGTAGAAGATCAACAGCGGCTCGTAGAACAGGCTGCCGAGCGACACCAGATCGGAGGTATCACCGTCTTCGGCGACGCCCGATTGCACGAAGGCGATGTCCACCCCCGAATGCGCAGTGGTGAGTCGCGCCAGATTCTCCAAAGAGCCGGCGGACTCGACCACCTTGAGCGTGATGCCGTCGCGCGCCAGGATCCTGCGATAACGCTGCGCCATGGTGTTGAAGGTGCTTCCCTTCGGTCCCCCGCTCAGCGTCAACGTGCGCGGCGGCGCCGGCTGCACCACCACCAGAGTCAGCCAAATGGCAGCCGCGCTCACGAGCAGGATCGGCAGCGCCACGTTTGCCAGATCGCGCCACGATACCGAGGTCATCCTGAGTCTCAGGTGCCGAATGCCCTGGCGCTGTGGCGAACCGGTCGTGGCTTCCTTGGACTCGGTTGGCATGATCGATATTCCGTTTTCAGGGCTGGAGACCCGATGCAGGCGCGGCTAACGGCCGCGCGGCGATGGTGCGTTCAAAGCGATGTCGTCAAAGCTGCGAGCGGCTGGCTCGACGGCGCTCGGATGCGGCTCGCGCGCGAACAGAACGGTCTGCATGCCGGCGGCGGTGGCGGCCTGTATCTCCCCGGCATGGTCGGACAGGAAGCCGATCGCGCCGGGAGCAAGACGCAGCGCGCGTGCGATGCTCTGATACGACCGCGGCTCGAGCTTCGACCCGATGACGGTGTCGAAGTACCCCGACAGCAGCGGCGTCAGGTCTCCCTGTGAGCTGTGCGCGAACAGCAGCCGCTGTGCTTCGACGGAGCCGGAGGAGTAGACGTACAGGCGGATGCCGGCGGCGTGCCATACGCGCAGCGCCCGCGCGGCATCCTCATACACGTGTCCTCGCAGCTGCCCGCTTTCGTAGCCGTGACGCCAGATCATGCCCTGCAGCGTCTTCAGTGGCGTGATCTTGCGGTCCTCGTCCATCCACTGCATGAGCGTGTCGATCATCGCCTGCGTGCTGAGGCCGGCGGTGCCGGCCGCCGCGCCGGCGGCGGTGCCGGTCGCTGCGCCGGCGGCTGCGCCAGTCGCTGCGCCGGCGGCTGCGCCAGCCGCTGCGCGGACCTGGGTCGCGACGTCTGCCAGCGATGATGCATGCGCGCGCACGTATGCGGCCAGCTCGCGGCGCGCGTACGGGAACAGTTGCTCCTTCACGAACGCCAGACTGCTCGTGGTGCCTTCGATATCAGTCACGACCGCGGCGACATCGCCGAGCTCGATCACGCCGGCACGTTCTCGAACGCCGGGAACTGACGCGCAATCGGCTCGCCGGTGAATTTTGCCACCCAGCCTTCCGGGTTGGTGAACAGACGAATGGCCGTGAAATAGGGCGCAGGCCCCATGTCGAACCAGTGCCGCGTACCGGCCGGCACGCTCAGCAGATCGCCGCGCTCACAGCGCGTGACGTGCACCTTGCCCGCGGCGCGCAGATAGAACACCCCCGCGCCCTCGACGAAAAAACGTACCTCGTCTTCGGCATGCGTGTGCTCGTCGAGAAACTTGCGCCGCAGCTCGAGCCGCTTCGGATTGTCGGGCAGGCAGCGCACCACATCGACCGCCTGGTAGCCGCACTGCGACTTCAGCCGCTCGATGTCGCTTCGATAGGCGTTCATCACGGCCTGATCTTCGACATCCCGGGACAACGGCTGGGAGGCTTCCCACCTCTCGAACCGCACGCCGATGCGCTGCAACGCCGCTGCGATCGCACGGCCGTCGGTCGTGTCGAGCTCACGGCTACCCGGGTCGTCCTCGCGATAAATGGTTAAACGGCTCATGCCCTGCCTCCCGCGAGCCGCAGTGCTTCGAGCTCACAGAGCAACAGATGCTCCAGAGCCTCGATTATGCGCTCGGCCTCCTCCATGTCCCTACCCCAGCCGTAGGCGCCGTGTCCCCGGATCAGGTACGCCGGCGCGGCCGGTCCTGCCTCCAGTCGGCGCGCGACGGCCGCGGCGAGGGCCGGGATGTCCTGCGAATTCTCGAACAGCGGGATGCTGACTGCGCTCCTGTGAGTCGCGATGCCGGGGAACGCCTTGAGCATCTCGTAGCCTTCGAGCACGATCTCTCGGGCAGTAGGTAGAGAGCGCGTCAGCGTGACCGCCGCCACCGAATGCACGTGCAGCACCGCATTCACCTGCGGATAGAGCCGGTAGAGCAACGTGTGCAGGGCGGTCTCCGCCGACGGTCTTTGGCCCTCGAGCGGAACCCCGTCGATATCCACCACCATCACGTCCGCGGGGCCCAGACGACCCTTATGCCGGCCCGAGACCGTGATTGCGAGCCGCCCGCTCGGCAGTCGCAGCGAGTAGTTGCCTGAGGTCGCGGCCGCCAGTCCGCGCGCATCCAGCCGCCGCCCAGCGGCGATGATCGTCTGCACGGCGTCGGCGGCGGACAGGGACATGCTCGGGATCCTACGTAATCACGCAGTCGCTGAACACACGACTCACACGGCATAGTGTGCCGCATACCGCGAGTGCGACCAACTCGCGAGGCGGCCGCGGGCGACCTGCCCGTCAAGGAAGCAGGCTGGAGCTTCGCCTTTGCCTCGTGAGCCGCTTAGAATCAAAGGCACCGCGAGCCCTGTTGACGCATCACGGGACGCTTCGCGGCCGGGGGAATAAACATGAAGAAACCGCGTGGGCTGATACTGGATGGGTCCATACTGGATGGGTCAATACTGGCACTGGCGCTGCTGGCGTTGCCACTGGGGGCTGCGGCCGCGGCGACGACGTCGCTGCCTTACCAGCGCCAGGCGCTCGAGCTGTTTCGTCATGTGATCGCTCTGAAGACCGAGATCGGCGCCGGCCAGGTGCCGGTCATGGCGCGCTATCTTGCCGATCAATATCGGGCTGCCGGTTTTGCCTCGGACGACATTCACATCGTACCGGTGGGTGAAACCGCGGCACTGGTGGTGCGCTACCGCGGCAAGGCGGGTCCTCTCAAGCCGATCCTGGCGCTGGCGCACATGGACGTGGTGACGGCGAAGCCGTCGGAGTGGCAGCGCGATCCGTTCACGCTGACCGAGGCGAACGGCTTCTTCTACGGGCGCGGCACGCTCGACATCAAATCGGGCGTGGTGAGCATCACGAGTGCCTTCCTGCGGCTCAAGGCCGAGGGCTTCGTGCCGGCCCGGGATTTGATTGCGGTGTTCACGGGTGATGAGGAGACCAGCCAGAGCACGGCGCTTGATCTCGCGCAACATCATCGCGATCTGATCGACGCGGAGTTCGCGCTCAACAGCGATGCGGGCGGCGGCACCCTCGATGAGACCGACGGGCATGCGCTGGTCTATGAGCTGCAAACGGCCGAGAAGACCTTCGCGAGCTACACGCTCACGGTACACAACCCCGGCGGGCACAGCTCCGAGCCGCGGGCCGACAATGCGATCTATGACCTCGCCGACGCGCTCAAGAAACTGCAAGCCTATCGCTTCCCGGTGATGTGGACCGAGGAGACGCGTGAGTATTTCCGCAGCGTCGGTCGACGGACTCCGGGCGCGCTCGGTCAGGCCATGGAGCGCTTTGCCGCCACTCCGCTCGACCATGACGCCGACGAGACGCTGAATGCGAGCCCAACCTACGTCGGTATGATCCGCACCACCTGTATCCCGACGCTGCTGGCGGCCGGACACGCCGACAATGCGCTTCCCCAAACGGCCACGGCGACCGTCAACTGCCGCATCTTCCCCGGCACCGCTGCGGCGGCGGTACAGGAGACGCTGCAAGGTCTCGTCGGCCCGCAGGTCGAGGTGCGGCTGCCGCTGGCGGTGATCGCCAGCGGCCCCTCGCCGCTGCGCCCCGAGATACTCGCTGCGGTCACACGCACGGTTCATCGACTCTATCCTGGCGTTCCCATCGTGCCGGTGCAGGAGTCGGGTGCCACCGACGGTGCGGTATTCCGAGGGGCTGGAATTCCAACCTATGGTGTCGGCGAGAACTTCATCAAGAACAGCGACGATTTCTCCCATGGACTGAACGAGCGAGTGCCGATAGCGAGCTTCTACACCGGACTCGATTTCTGGTATCTGCTGCTGAAGGACATCGCGGGGCCCAACCCACAAGCTGCATCCCGACACGAGTGAGTAGCGACCGCCCTATGCACGTCGAGCAGCGGTACCGCGCCTGCGCGCTGTCAGCGCTATGGCTGGCTGCTGCGTGCGCTCCGCCGTGCGCGCTGGCCGCGGCCCCCGGCTTTGTGCACGGCGGGACGCTGCGCGTATGCCTCGATCCGAGCTTCCCGCCGATGGAGTTCTACGCGCAGCCGGGCGACGCCCAGCCGGTTGGTGTCGACGTGGATCTGAGCCGGGCACTGGCTGATCAATGGGGTGTGCGGCTGCGGTTGGTGCCGGCGGAATTTACCGGCTTGCTGCCGGCGCTGCAGACCGGACGCTGTGATGCGGTCATCAGTGGCGTGCTGCTGAAACCGGAGCGCGCCTCGGTGCTCGCGGCGATACCGTACCTATCCACCTATGCGGTAATCATCGGCCGCGCGGACTCGAGTCTGCGCGGGTCGAGCGAGCTGGATTTCTCGGGACTCACGATCGCGGTCGAATCGGGCACCGAGTACGCACAGCTGCTCGAGCAGATGAACAAGCGCATCACCGCGGCCGGCCGCGCCCCGATCATCATTCAGACCTATCCGAAGGAAACCGATGCGATTCAGCAGCTGCTGGTGGGGCGAGCAGCCGGAGTGGTGTCGCAGGATACCGAGATCGCTCATCGTAATGCCGTGGGCCCGGACCACTTCAGGATTCTGTTTCGCTTTCCGCAGCCCGACCGGTTTGCCGTCTATGTCCGCCCGAATGCCGCCGACGTCGCCAGCATCACCGCCGCGATCGCGCAGCTGCGGGCGGGGGGTCAGCTGAAGGCGCTCGTCGAGCACTGGCACTTGCCGCTGCAGGCGCTCGAGCGCGGCGCTCGCTGACGGATGGGTTTTCGTTGGGACATCTTTTGGGGGGCGCTGGCCTCGGTCGCCTATCTGAAGGGAGCGCTGATCACGGTCGCGCTCACCGTGTCGGCTCATGCCCTCGCGATCCTGCTCGCGACGCCATTGGCGCTCGTCCTGACCCGCGATCGCGGGCCGGCCGTGCTCGCGGTCAAGCTGTACGTGGGAGTCTTTCGCGGTATTCCCACGCTGCTGCAGCTGCTATTCATCTGGAATGCTCTGCCGCAGTTCATACCGGCGTTGCAGGCGCCGTGGTTCACGCCTTTTCTGGCGGCGCTGCTCGCCCTGACGTTCAACGAGGCTGCCTACCAGACCGAGATCAACCGCGCCGCACTGCGCTCGCTCGATCCGGGCCAACGCGCCGCGGGGCTCGCGCTTGGTCTGACGCCTACTCAGGTATTCGTGCATGTCATCGTCCCACAGGCGCTGCGCGTGGCGATCCCGCCGACCGCCAATGAGTTCATCAACCTGCTCAAAGTGACCTCGCTCGCCTCCGTGATCTCGCTGCGCGAGCTGCTCACGGTCACCAATCAGGCGGTGGCTAGCAGCTTCCGCTTCGTTGAGTACTATGGGGCCGCATTGGTCTACTATCTGGTCATCGTTGGAGTGCTGACCTACTTCCAGACGCGGCTCGAGCGCAGGCTGGCGTGGTCGACGCACGCCCCAGACGCGGCCATGCGTGACGAGCTCGCGGTCGCCATACCCGATTCGCTATCGCACCGCTCGTAGCACACCGATGTCAGCGCCGATCATCCGCATGCGCGGGGTGTGCAAGTACCACGGACGCTTCGCCGCGCTGACCGATATCGATCTGACGGTCGCCGCCGGCGAGCACGTCGTGATCTGTGGCCCCTCCGGCTCCGGCAAATCGACGCTGATCCGCTGCATCAATCGCCTGGAGGAGCACGATGCCGGCCGGATCTTCGTCGATGAGGTGGAGCTGAATGCCGACACCCGCAACATCGCTGCGGTCCGCAGCGAAGTCGGCATGGTGTTTCAGCAATTCAATCTGTTTCCCCATCTGCCGATCCTCGATAACTGTACGCTCGCGCTGCGTCTGGTGCGGGGCCTCGCGCCCGAAGCGGCGCGCGAGCTGGCGCTCGGCTACCTGCGGCGCGTGCAGATCGCCAACCAGGCGGAGAAGTACCCGCCGGAGCTGTCAGGCGGACAGCAGCAGCGGGCGGCGATCGCGCGCAGCCTGTGTATGCGACCGAAGATCATGCTGTTCGATGAGCCGACCTCGGCGCTCGATCCCGAGTCGATCGCCGAGGTTCTGGACGTGATGGCGGATCTGGCGCGCGATGGCATGACGATGATCTGCGTGACGCATGAGATGGCGTTCGCGCGGCGGATCGCCGACCGCATCATCTTCATGGATCATGGGCGGATCGTCGAAGCGGCGCCGCCGCAGCAGTTCTTCAGCGCTCCGCGGTCGCTGCGCGCCAAACTGTTTCTGTCGCGCTTGCTGCGCTACGAGGGCAGCGGCGCGCCAGGTACGGCGCAAACGGCTCCGCAGGCGGTGGCGACGACGGCTCAGTTCAACTTGGGGGACGGCAGCGATGGATGAGGCAGAGTTTCAGCGCAACAAGGCCGAGATGGAGCCCTGGTACTGGTGGGGCATCCCGACCTTCTTCAAGTGTCCGTGGGACGAGCGCCCCGAGCATTGCGATATCGCTCTGGTCGGAGTGCCGCACAGCTCCGGCAATGGTTCCACCGAGCGCGATCAGCATCTCGGTCCGCGCGCCGTGCGCAACGTCTCGGGCTGGTACCGACGCGGGCATCAGGCGTACGGCATCGTTCCGTGGGAGGTCGCGCGCATCCACGACCTGGGTGATGTGCCGCTGCCGCATGCGATGGTAAACGATCGCTGCGTCGAAGATATCGAAGGGTATTTCAAGCGCCTCGATCGTGCCGGCGCGCGCCCGGTCTCGATCGGCGGCGATCA
>JASHTF010000233.1 GCA_030040715.1 Gammaproteobacteria bacterium
GCTTGACCATGCGCAGCGCCCGATAGATGTCGCGCGACCACACGGCGGCGGCCAGGCCATAGGGCGAGTCATTGGCGATTCGAATCGCCTCGGCTTCGTCTTCGAACGGCAGCACCGCCGCGACCGGCCCAAAGATCTCTTCGCGCGCGATACGGCTGCCGGTGGGCACGTCGGTGAAGATTGTCGGCTCCACGTAGTAGCCGCGCTGCTGGCCCTTCACCGCCCCTCCGCCGAGCAGCAGCTTGGCCTCGCGCTTGCCGAGCTCCTGGTACGAGCGGATGCGCTCGAATTGCTCCTTGCTGACGACCGGCCCCATCTTGGTATCGGGGGCGAGCGGATTGCCGACCTTGATGGTCCTGGCCTTCTCGGCCATCGCTTCGACGAAGCGCGGGTAGATCGAGCGTTGCACCAGGATGCGGCTGCCGGCCGAGCAGACCTCGCCCTGATTGATGAAAATGCCGAACAGCGCCCCGTCGATGGCAGCCTCGAAATCGGCATCGGCAAAAAAGATATTGGGCGATTTGCCGCCGAGCTCCAGGGTGACGCGCTTGAGGGTGTTGGCTGCCTCCTTCGCGATCACTTTGCCGACCGGAACACTGCCGGTGAAGGCGATCTTGTCGACCTGCGGATGCGCCACCAGGGCCGCACCGGTCTCACCATATCCGGTCACGATGTTGATCACGCCCGGCGGAAACCCGACGTCGCGCAAGCACTGCGCCAGCTCGAGGGCGCTGAGTGGCGTCTGCTCCGCCGGCTTCAGCACGCAGGTACACCCGGCCGCGAGCGCCGGTGCGAGCTTCCACGCAGCCATCAGCAGCGGATAGTTCCAGGGAATGATCTGACCGGCGACGCCAACGGGCTCTCGAATGGAGAGACTCAGGGCGTTGTCGGGCACCGGATTGACGGAGCCGAGGATCTTGGTCGCGAGGCCGCCGTAGTACTCGAAGCAGGTAGCGGCATCGCTGATGTCGCCCTGAGCTTCGATCAGCGGCTTGCCGCTGTTGCGTGCCTCCAGCTCTGAGAGCGCGCCGGCCTGAGAGCGGATGTAGTCCGCGAGCTTGAAGAGCAGGCGACCGCGATCCCGTCCGGTGGATTGTCCCCATCCGTCCTCGTCGAAGACCCGGCGTGCCGCCGCGACCGCCGCGGCGACATCAGCCGCGCCCGCCTCAGGTACCTCCGCCAGTACCTCCTCGGTCGCGGGCTCGTAGACCGGAAACCATTTGCCGTCCTGGCCGGTGGTAAATTGGCCATCGATGTACATCGGGTAGCGCTTCAAGGGATTCCTCCAACATGCAGACGCGGCGCAGACGGGTGCAACGCGATCGCTCTGCGCAGTCGAATGATGAATTTCCAATCAGATGAATTTCCAATCATAAATGCAGCGCCGGGTACTGTCGCGGGCAGCTCTGATTGCCGTCGTCCCGCCGCGGGAGTAAGGTTATGCGAGCTTTAGCGCCTCGAGCCGCCATGGCAACCGCCGTATCCAGGCATACACCCTCCAGGGCCCCTGCCCGCCCGATCTGGGCGCTGTTGCTGAGCGCTACCGCCGGCGCGAGCTGCATCGGCGCCGGCGCTGCGTGCGCCGAGGCCGCCGATCAACGCGTCGCCGTTGCGGGTGACGCCGCTCCCGGCACCTGGCAAGCGCATCGCTATCTGTTTCAGTACCTGGCGTACAACACGAGCTACTCGTGCATCGGTCTCGCCGACAAGCTGCGGCTGCTGTTGCACACGACCGGCGCGCGCGACATACACGCAAACCCGGTCTGTCTCGGGCACCCGGGTACGCCTGAGCGTGTCCCCGAGGCGAATCTCGGGTTCCAGAGCCTCGCGCCGTCGAGTGCGGGCGGGGACGAGGCGAGCCCCGCGGGCCTGATGGCGTCCGGGGTCTGGCGCCATGTCACCTGGACCCCGGGTACCCCCACGACGCTGGGATCGGGCGACTGCTCGCTGATCGAAGAGATGCTCAAGACGGTGTTGCCGATGTTGGCGACCCGCAATCTGCAAACCAAATTCGACTGCGCACAGAATCACGACTACGGTTCCTTCAGCGTCAGCTTCGACGCGTTCGCTCCTGCGGACAGTCATTGACCGCGCGCTGCGCCTTGGCGCGCGGCCCTGGGCGCGCGGCCTTGGGCGCGCGTCAACTTCTCAGGGCACGGGTGCGCATGCTACGCTGCCGCAACAGCCGCCCCGGTGAACGGCGGGGCGCGATTTCCTGACGTAGGTTTAGCTACTTAGCATAAGGTGCCGCCCATGAGACGTCTCTTACTCCTGCTGTGCTCTTGCGCTCTGTTGCCGCTGTCACTGCTGGCGGCGGACGCGCCCAACGACAAAGACGTGATCCAGTACCGCGAGGACGTGATGAAGACGCTCGATGAGCAATCGGCCGCGCTCGGTCAGATGGCATCGGGTGTGGTCCCGAGCGACACCATGGCCGCTGACATGCAAATACTCGCGCTGACCGCCTCCACCGCGCTCAAGGCCTTCACCCCGAAGGTCGCGGGCGGTCAAGCCAAGCCGGACGTGTGGAGCAACTGGGCCGACTTCTCCAAGAAGATGACCGATTTTGCCCAGACCACCGCGCAGGGCGCCAAGGCCGCCCAGCAGAGCAGTGACGCCGCGATGACCTCGCTGGTCGACATCGCGAATGGCTGCAAGGGCTGTCACGACATGTACCGCGAAGAGAAGAAGGGCCAGGCGTCGCAGTGACCGCTGCCGCAGCGCGCAGCTGAAGAGGCTTTTGATGCAGAAGAGGTCTTCGATATGGGACACCTGATCTATCCGACCACGAACCTGAATGCGATCGAGCAACTGGTCATCACCCACGGTGAGGGTGTCTACGTCTACGACAATCAGGGTCGCAAGTACCTGGAGGGCCTCTCGGGTCTGTGGTGCTCGGCGTTGGGGCACGGCAATCGCGAGCTCGCCGAGGCCGCCGCGACGCAGATGCGTGCCATGGCGTTTCAGCCGCTGTTCGGCGGCAAGACCCATCCCGTCGCGATGGCGCTGGCGGAGCGGCTGGCTGCCATGCTGCCGGTGAAGGACGCGTACCTGTTCTTCGGCACGTCGGGCTCCGATGCCAACGATACTCACTGGAAGCTGCTGCGCTACTACTACAACGCGATCGGCAAACCCGAGAAACGTAAGATCATTGCGCGCAAGGGTGCTTATCACGGCATCACCGTCGCCTCGGGTGCGCTCACCGGACTGCCGAGCTCGCACACCTACTTCGATCTGCCGTTCGAGGCGCTCGGCGTAGTGCGCGCCGAGGGCGCGCACTACTACCGCCAGGGGCGAGCGGGCGAGTCGGAAAACGAGTTTGGCCTGCGCTGCGCGCGCGAGCTCGAGCAGCTCATCCTGCGTGAGAATCCGCAGACCATCGCCGCGTTCATCGGCGAGCCCGTCACGGGTGCCGGTGGGGTCGTGGTGCCTCCGAGCACCTACTGGCCGGCGATCCAGGAGGTGCTGCGCAAGCACGACATTCTCCTGATCGACGATGAGGTGATCACCGGCTTTGGCCGCACCGGCAATGACTTCGCGGCGCGCACCTTCGGCATTCGTCCCGATATGATGACGCTCGCCAAGGCGGTAACTTCGGGCTATATCCCGCTGTCGGTGGCGGCCATCCGCGGCGAGATGTATGAGCGCCTGGTGGCGCCATCGGCAAAGGTCGGCGTATTCGGTCACGGCTTCACCTACACCGGACACCCGGTCTCGTGCGCCGTCGCGCTCAAGACGCTCGAGATCTACGAGCGCGATCGCGTGTTTCAGCACGCGGCCCAGGTCGGAACGTACCTGCAGCAGCGGCTGCGCAAGTTCGAGTCCCACGCTCTGGTCGGCGAGCTGCGCGGTGTCGGCCTGATTGCCGCCCTCGAGATCGTGGCCGACAAGGGTAGCCGACAGTCGTTCCCCACCGCGGATGTGGTTCAGTACCTGCAGAAACGAGCACAGGAGCATGGGCTGCTGGTGCGCGCCCTCGGCAGCACCAGCATTGGTATCTGCCCTCCGCTCATCATCACCGAGCGGCAAATCGATGAGCTCGTCGACAGCCTCGGCGCGGCGCTCGATGAGACCCTGAGCTACGCCGAGCGCCAGGGATTACTTGCCCCGGTGGGCAAAACTGCGACCGGCTGACGGGCGCGGTTAGCCGCCCAACGCCGATCGAGCAGCCGACCTGAGGCGTGAGCGTGCGCTACGGCGTGACGCCGTAGCGCGCGGAATTCGCCTGCAGCTCCGTCGTCGTGCCCGCGCTCGGCGGCTGCTCGTTCGGCCGCGCCCCGCCCAGCGCCGGCTCGAGCAGCGCCAGGCTCGCTCGATTGGCTTTCTCCTCGGTCTTCAGATCGAGGCTGCGAGCGAGCACAAAGTAACTCAGCCCGGAAACCGCTAGCCCGAAGATGATCGAGATGTCGACGCTCGCCAGCGCGCGCGCCCCCGGGCCGGTGTAGAACGGCAGCGAGAAGAACGGCACCATCGCCAGAAACCCCAGCAGGTACGCGGTGAGGCCACGCCAGCCCCAGCGACCGTACATGCTCGTGGGGCTGAAAATCTCGACGACGGAATAGCGCCCGCGTCGAATCCAGTAGTAATCGACCAGATTGATCGCCGACCAGGGCACCAGGAAATAGAGAATCAGCGTCAGGAAGTCATTGAAGACCCCCTGGTAACGCTCCGGCACCAGCAGCGCGAGCAACAGCGTCGCGACGCTCACCAGCAGCGTGGTCAGCACCCGCGTGGTGCGCGACAGTCGGATCGGGTGAAATCCATCCACCGCGGTGAGCGCTACCAGCGTGGCACCGTAGGTGTTGACCGAGACTATGGTCAGCAGTGCGATCGACGACAACACCATGACGATGGTCCCAAATCCGGAGGCAATCAGATTGCCGGCCGTCAGCACGCTGGTAACGGTGGCGCCGTCCTTGAGGTGCAGGGCGAACAGCGCCCCGAGAATCGCGAGCCACACGACCGAGAGCGCCGCTCCACCGTAGGTCCACAGAACCAGCGGCGCGAGCTTGGTGTTGGCAGGCAGATAACGGGTGTAGTCGGACACGTAGACGGCAAATGAGATCTGCAGTCCCGCGACCGCCACGAACTGACCGAAGAACGCCACCGCGTTGAAGGCCCCCATCGTCAACACTCGCCCGCCGCCGAGCACGACGACCGACCCGATGGTGAGGGCCGCGAACGCGATGATCAGAAAGTAGGTCAGCCAGCGCTGCACGAAGTGCAGCATGTCGTAGCCGACGATCGCGATGATCGCCTGAGCCGCGATGATTCCTGCGTACCACGTCCAGTTGGCGCCGCCGGCACCCGCGGATTTGAGCCCCTGCGTCGCCATGGCCATGTTGAACACGTTCAGGCCGACATAAACCACCAGTGCCGGAATGAGTGCCACGATCACGCCGCGGGTGCCGAATTGGGCCCGGGACTGAATCATCTGCGGCACACCCATGCCGGGTCCCTGATTGGCGTGAAACGCCATGAAGAACGTGCCGATGCCCGCGCCCAGCAGCACCGCGAGCGCCGTCCATCCGAGACCCAAGCCCGCGAGCGGTCCGGTGAATCCGGTCGCCAGCGCCACCAGCACGAAGTTGCTGGTGAACCAGAACGGCCCCTGATGCCACACCTTGCCGTGGCGCTCGCTCCAGGGAACGTAATCGATCGAGCGCTGCTCGATGATGCCCCCCGACCGCGTGCCGGCGCGCGCGCGCCCCTCGCCTCCGCCGGGCGCGGAGGCACTACCGCTCGCCGCGGCATCTGAATTGATCGAGCTCATCTGCGCCCTGCCTCCGGCCGGACTGGTCCAGTCGGCCTGCGCCCCGCCCCGGGGTCTCAGTGGGGTTTCAATGGGATTTCAGTCGTAGCCTCGCGGCGGCACGAACGGCTGGAACTCTGCCTCCAGCATTCGGGCGAGCTGGATGCACTGCCGATCCTGATATTGCGCGCCGACGATCTGAACACCGACCGGTAGACCGGAGCGGGTAAAGCCAGCGGGCGCCACGCTGGCCGGAAGATAGGCGACGCAGGAAAAGCCCGCCCAGAACAGCTGATCGGTGGTGGGCACGCGCTTGCCGTTGACCGGAATGGTGCGCTGATAACGCTCGCCCACATGATCGTGCGGCAGCGCCGCGGTAGCCGCCGCCGGACAGAGCAGCAGGTCGTAGTCACGAAAGAACTGCGCCCACCGCAAACGCATCTTGTGGCGCTCGTTGTTGAGCTGCAGCCAGTCGCGGTGCGACACCACGAAACCGCGCATCATGCGCGCGAAGTAGCTGTCGTCATCGGGACGCAGCTCGCGCACGATGCGGGCATTCTGCTCGAACATCGCCGCCGTCTGCCGTCCGGCGGTGGCCGCGCGCAGCAGCAGGATGTAGTTGCGCGCGATCTCGTTGGTATCGATCTGCGGTCGGGCGCGATCGCTGAGCGTCGCGCCGCGGCGCGCGAGGAACTCAGCCACAGCCTGAATGCGTTCCTGCACCTCGAGATCGACTTCGGCGTTCGAATCGTCGAGCATCACCGCCACTTTCAGCTCGCTGAACGAGGTCTTTGCCGCCGCGGGTAGCTCGAGCCGCAGTCCACGGGCGTCGATCTCATCCGGCCCGGCCATGATGCTGAGGGCCAGGTCGAGATCTTCCGCCGAACGGGCCAGCGGACCCACCACGTTGATGTCGGCGTCGGCGACGATGCCCGGCAGCGCATGACCGCGCTGCGGGCAGACGCCCCAGGTCGGTTTGTGGCCGAATACTCCGCAGTAGTGCGCCGGGTTGCGGATGGAGGCTCCGATGTCGCTCCCGGTCTCGATCCCCGTGAGCCCGGCCGCCAAGGCGGCCGCCGCCCCCCCGGATGACCCACCGGGCGAGCGCTTCAGGTCCCACGGATTGCTCGTGACTCCGTAGATCGCGTTGAAGGTCTGCCAGTCACCGAGATAGATCGGCACATTGGTCTTGCCGAACAGATTGGCGCCGGCCGCAAGCAGGCGGTCGACCACGAGCGCGTTGCTGTCGGCGCGATGCTGCGCGAGCTCGGGGATGCCCCAGGTGGTGGGCATGCCGACGACATCGAACGACTCCTTGATCGTCATCGGCACCCCGTGCAGCGGCCCGACGGCTGCACCCGCGCGCAGCGCCGCATCGAGTGCATCGGCACGCGCTCGTGCACCCTCGAAGTCGGTCACGATGATCGCGTTTATGGCGCCGTTGTAGCTCTCGACGCGCTTGATGTAGAGCTCGAGCAGCTCGCGCGCACCGATGCGCTTGCCGCGCACGGCCGCCGCCAGCTCGGTCGCCGACTGGAACGGCAGCGCGAGCCGCGGCGACGCTGGCGCCGAGGAGTGAGTGGATGGCGACGCTGGCGGCAGTGCCGCCTCGGTTTTGGAGATGGCCATGGTTTTTCCCGGTCAGCGCGCGCGCTCTCTCTCGAGAGCCATCAGCGCGAACTCCTCGAACAGCAGCTGCGCACCGAGCTGACTGGTGTTGGTGCTGGGGTCATATTGCGGCGCCACCTCAACCACGTCGGCGCCGATGATGTGTAGCCCCGCCAACCCGTGCAGCAGTGCGATGCCTTCCCGCGAGCTCAACCCCCCTGCCTCGGGCGTGCCGGTCCCGGGCGCGAACGCCGGATCGAATCCGTCGACGTCGATGGAGATGTAGGTCGGCCCGCTGCCCACGACCTTTCGCGCCCGCTCGACCACCGCCTCGACCCCCATCTTCAGAAAGTCTTCCATGTAGATCACGGTCATTCCCGAGGCATGGGAGAACTCCCAGAACATGTTGGAAGAGCCGCGAATGCCGATCTGGATGGTGCGCTCCGGATCGAGCACGCCATCGAGCACGGCCAGACGAAAGGGACCGCCGTGATGAAACTTCGATCCATCGAACGCACCCATCGTGTCGCAGTGCGCATCGATGTGCACCAGCCCGACCGGAGCATCGCGGCCGAGTGCCTTGAGTATCGGATAGGTGATGGAGTGATCGCCGCCCGCCGACAGCGGTCGTACCCCCTCGGCCTTGACGGCGGTGTAGTAGCGCTCGATGTCCTCGATACACTCAGAGAGGCTGTAGCGGCTGCGAAACGGGACGTCGCCGACGTCGGCGGCACGCACCTCGGCCTTGGGCACGATGCGGAACGTCCCATGATAGGGACCGATACGCTCGATGGTGCGCAGCGCACGCGGGCCGAAGCGCGCACCGGGGCGATTGGTGACACCCAGGTCCATCGGCACGCCGATGGCGGCCACGTCCAGGCCGGCGACGCTGCTGGCATACGGCAGGCTCAGGAATGTAGGCACCCCCATGTACGGCGCCAAGCGCTTGCCGTCCGGCGACTGCACCTGGCGCGCGGCCCGGGCGAGCACCGGATCGTCGGAATCAAACACATTACCGTCGCCATAGCGTGCCCGCAGCCGCTGCAGCTTATCCTGATCCATAGCCACTACGTCTCCACTCGGGTTACCACTCGCATGATAACCCGCGTGCCGTGCGCCTCGCATCGGCAGCCCAAAATAGGCCGCATCGCAGCGTCGGCGCGATCAGCCGCGCGCGCGTGCAATCGCTTCGATCTCAAGCAGAAACTCGCCGCTGACCAGCCGATCGATGAATACCAGCGTGTTCGGCGGGTAGGACCCGCGGCTGAACAACCTGGGCATCAGCTCCTTACGCAGCCGCACGAATTCCGCCAGATCCTCCGTCCGTACCAGATAGGTGGTGAATTTGACCACGTCGTCGAACCCCGCTGCCGCACCCGCCAGAGCCGCCTTGAGGTTCTGGAACACCTGATGGAACTGCGCCGCGAAGTCGCCGCGGCCGACCAGGGCGCCCTGCACATCGACGGCCACCTGACCGGCCACGAAGATCAGCTCTCCGGCCGGCACGCGCGCGACGTGCGAATACATCCCCAGCGGCGCGGCTACTCCCTCGGGATTGAGGAACTGGATCGGTTTATTCATGGCGTGTCTCCAGGTGCACCTTGAAATGCCGGCGCTCGAGCTCGCGCAGGTAGCGCCGGGTGTCGAAATAGGATTCGGGCGCAAACACGCCCGCCCGCCGTGGCGAGTCGAGCAGCAGTTGTGCTGCGATCGAGGCGTTCATGGAGGTGCCGGCGTCCACGTATCCGTGGTACATCGGGTCCGGCGCGACGATGACCTCGCAGCGCGCCGTGGCGGGCGCACCGCTCTTGCGGCCACGCCCGAGAGCGAAGTGGATCTCGTGCGTGTCCTGCGACGGCATGCGCGCGCGGTTGCGCTCCATGTTACGCCGTAGCAGTGCCTCCAGAAACCGCACCGGCTTGACCTCGACGCCGTCGATCCTCAGCGGATCGTCGAAGTCTCCAAAGCCCGCCTTGACCAGCCCGAGCCAGGCCTCGTGCTCGCGGTGCGGCAGGTGCAGTTTCCAGGTGAACTCGCGGATGCCCTTGTCCCTGATGCCGGCTGCGAGCGGCACGGTCAGCGGCTCGGAGTGCGGCGTGTACATGAATTCGCAGCGTCCCCAGGGCTGCGGCAGCTCCAGGGTCTCGCGTCCCGTCTGCGGCGGACACTGCACGTGCCGTCCGTCGAGAAACTGCGTGCTCGGATAGGCATACTCGGCCAACACCGTAGCGATGCTGTACGGCGGGCACAGCACCGGATTCTCTTCGCCTACGAGCTCACAGGCCCAGTACAGGTTGATGCGCTCGATCTGATCGAGCTGGTCGGCAACGCTGCGACAGAGGATGTTGGACATGCCGGGATCGGAGCCGGCGCCGATCACGGCCGTGACACCCGCGGCCACGAACCGCTCGTGCTCGGCGAGCTGCCTGACGGTGTAGATGCCCAGGCCGCCGAGATCGAGGTACGGCACGCGGGCGCCGAGCGCGGCCTCGAACAGCATCATCTGATGACCCGCGAGCGTGGGGACGGCGTTGATGCACAAGTCCGCTCCACGCAGCGTCCGACCCAACGCCGTGGGGTCGGTCACATCCAGCACCAGCGGCTCGATTCTCGGGTCCGCAAGCTCCGCGGCCAGCCGCTCGATGCGATCGGCGGCGCTGTCGCAGACGCGCACCGTGCCGATGTCGACGATGGCGCGCTCGGACAGCAGATCGCGCACGATGCCGGCGCCCATGAGCCCAGCCCCGCCAAGGACGGTGATCCTCACGCGACCTGCTCGACGGCGGCCGCCTCGACCGCAGCTTGCAGCGCGGCGACGTCCGCCAGCGCGCGCTCCTGCGCCAAAGGCAGGTACGCGAGCGGATCGGGTAACGACGGCGGCAGGCGTGCAAACCCTTCCATCGCCGCGTGCACGCAGAAGGCCGCATAGGCGACGTTATAGCCGCC
>JASHTF010000234.1 GCA_030040715.1 Gammaproteobacteria bacterium
CATGGCAACTGGATGAAGCCACCAGAAGGCGAATCTTTGAAGGGGTCAAGGCGTTATCTTATGGGGAAACCATCTTAGAAACGAAGCGAAGACTCGGCAGTCCCACCAGCGAACGAGACGACATCGACAAAACGGGTGCATTCCAAGCGCATGAGCTGCAGTACGCCATCAGCCGGATCAAACTGGATGGCGTAAACGTCAAAGATCAAAAGATTGATCTCGAATTCAACAAGCAAGGGCATCTGTTTCGGGTGGTTTACAGCGCCATGACTCCCCTTGCCGGCACGGTTACCAACAGCTACGTGGTTGCTCAGACGGGAACAAGGATTTTCCTTACGCGACCGCCGGAAAAGTAGCCCGGCAACCGAGCCTTCCCACCACTTGATGCGCCTCGTAACTGGCCGCTTAAAGCACCCGGTCGTTCTCGGTGCGAGTCTTTGTGGCGGGCTGGAGCCCGCTTGACAGTGGTCGAGTAGATCCACAATAATGTATTACTGTCTGGTAATACATTATGGAGTGACGGCATTTGGTGACTGCGAGTGTTCGCACCTGAGGCCATCGACACGCTGTTTCGAGTGCTCGCCGAGCCGACCAGGCGGCGCATCCTCGACGTCTTGGCCGAACGCGGTGAGCAGACCGTGACTCAGCTATCGGACCAGTTCCCTCATCTGGTGACGTCGGGAATCTCCAAACATCTCATGGAGCTGCGAGGCTTGGGCGTCGTGCGCGCGACACGCCAGGGTCGACACCAGCTTTACCGCCTGGAGGCCGACGCTGTGACCACAGTACTGGCGCCCTGGCTCGAGAAATATGAGCGCTACTGGACCGATGCGCTGAAACGGTTGCGCGATCTTGCCGAGGGGGCGACACAGGACACGAGCCACTCACCTCCGGCGCCGGTCCGTAGCGGCGGTCGCCAACAGATGGCGGGCAAGCGATCAGCCGGCCGCCGGCGCCGAAACGACCGCGGGCGCCCGTAACACCGGATCGCCCGAGAGCGCTGGGCCGATGGCGTCGAAAGCTGCATCTCTGAGGACCTGGCGGTGGGAAATCTGCTCATAGTTCTGGCCGCATGCGCGGCTACGACATGCGCCGACGCACAATCGAGCGTCACCCAACCACCGCTGTTATCACGCGATCGCGAGATCGCCCTTGCGGAAAGCGCGGGGCCGCCAGAAGTGGCCGAGCACGCCACCGTTTATGTGCTCGGTACGACGGGCTACGTCAAGGAGCGTGAGGGCACCAACGGCTTCACCTGTCTCGTCGTCCGTGATACGCCGCTGGTGATCGCGCCCGTCTGCCACGATCCTGAAGGCAGCCGCACCGTCGTGCCACGCCTGCTCGCCGAAGCGAGCATGCGCGCGCATGGCAAGACCGATGACGAGATACGGCGCGCGATCCACGACGGCATAGCCGCGGGCGACTATCTACTGCCGCGACGCGTCGGAATTGCCTACATGCTCTCGACGGAGAACGGCGGGATGGTGGACGGGCGCATGGTGCACCCGCTGCCGCATGTCATGTTCTACGCGCCCTTCGCGCATATGTCCGAGATTGGCGGCAGTTCGAACGATCTCTTTCACCCCAACCTGCCGGTAGTGATCTCGGAGGGCGCCTTCAACGCCTACGTGGTCATGCACGTGCCGACCGGAGATCTTCCCGTTCCGGCTGCGATGCATTTCCCTCGAGATCAAAACACTCCCGCCGGTTACCTGTTCGCGTCGCGTGACGCCGAAATCTCAATCGCACGCAGCGCCGCGCCGGCATCCATAGCGAGTCGCGCCAGTATCTACGTCCTCGGCGCCTCTGGTGTCGATAAGGTGAGCGAGGGTACCAATGGGTTCGCATGCTTCGTCGAGCGGGACTTCGACGCCCGAGCTCGTTATCCGGTCTGCTACGACCCAGAAGGTGTGCACTCGATACTTCCCGTGCAGATTCGCAAGGCTGAGCTGCTGCAGGCGCACAAGTCGAAGAGTGAAGTAGAAGGAGAGCTGGCGGAGGGTTTCCGAATCGGGCGCTTCCGCCCGCCCGCGCGACTCAGCGTCGCCTACGCGCTATCTCCGGAGGGATTCTATATCGCGTCTGACAAACGCTTGGTGCATTCGGCTCCGCACGTGAGGGTCTACGCTCCGTATGTAAGGGCGCGGGAGATCGGCGCCTTGCTGAAGAGCACCGAGGCGGAGGCAATAGGACGCATCCCCACGCTGATTCACGAAGGAACGCCGGACGCCTTTGTGGTCGTAAACATGAAGATCGACTGAACAGCAGCCCTGCGAGCGTACCTGGGAGGATGCCGCAGCATCGTGCGGCATTCATCGTCCCCTACACGGCTGCTGCCGCTTGCTCGCCTGCGCGCTTGCCATACTCCACGGCTGAGGTCCAATGCTGATCACCATTGAGCTCGGAGTGGCCGATTGCGACGCGGCCGTAGCCCGCTCGCACGCGCTCCAGCGGACTGGGTCGGCCAGCGACTCCGTAGTGGAACCCAGGAGGTTCAATCAGCCGTGCGTGCCCCCAACGGTTCAGCACGATGGCGGCAATGTCCCGCTCGGGTTTGAAACCGCGGCCGGCGAACAGTGTCATCAGCTGCCTGCGGATCCGTAACTCGAAGTCTAGGAATGGGGTGACGAGGAATTTTGCGCGCGCGGTTGCACCCTGTACCGCCGCCGGTAGACCCGGTATGGGAAACCCCATGTAGAAGGACAGCACCGCCGGGTGATCCGGGTGCAGCATCGGCGCGTGCGCCGCGGTGACCATGTTCTGACGGATGTTGCAGCAATAGCCGATGCCGTCGCCCTCGTCGAACCAGCGACACGCCGTGATACCCATGTCATATAGAAACCGCCACTGTCGCAGGGCCACATTCACGATGAGCGCCGGCGCGTACAGGAACTGATCGTATGCCGCGCGCAGGTCCGACGGCATGTCCGCCAGGACGTGTTTGTTGATCCAACCTCCGCTGGCCATCACGACCGTGCCTGCTCGCGCCCTGAACAGGGAGCCGCCCCGCTCATAGGTGATTGCCAGCGGGTCGCGACCGGCGCCACCATCGACGTGCTCGACACGCAGCACGGTCGCGCTGAGGCGTATGCGTACCTTCTGGTCGCCACGGTCGAGCGCCTCGAAATTGACCGGTCCGTACATCAGGGTGCTGAAGTCCGTTCCGGGCAGGCTATCAGGCAACAATTTGCGCAGCAGCGCGCGCGCGAATGGCGAGTTACCGCCGGGAAAAGAAATGGGCATGGCCGAGTCCGGCGCTTCCACCAGGTCCCGCCCGAGCCTGGCGCAGGCCGCATCGGTGCTGACGCCGCTCAGGAGCCCGACGATGGGCTCGACCATGCGTGTGACCGCCGGATCGTAACCGCAGACCTTTTCAAGGTAGTGCTTGTAGGTGAGCGTATCGAGATAACGGCTGTCCGCATCGCTGGTCGGTGCATAGTCGGCGCGCCATTTGAGCAGGTCACGACGCGCCGCTGCGGAGAACGGAGTGTCCGTCAGGGCATTAGCCCAGACGTTTTTGCGCCAACCCGCCGCGCCGAAGAAGTAGCCGATGTCCACCTGGCCTTCCTGGAAACCGTCCAGGTTGGAGTAGTTGTTGCGTGCGAAGCGCAGTGGTCGCAGCTTCGGGTCCCAACTCTGCCATGCATACTCCCTGGGCAGCTCGAACTCGGTAAAGAAGCGGTCAAACAGCGAGCCATCGCCGCGCTCCGGTACGGAGAATTCGTTGGATCCCTGCGGGCCGAGCAGTCGTTCGCCCTCGACGATGAACTCATTCTGACGGGCCTCACCTCCCAGCATCGCATGGTTCTCGAGCAACAGCACCCGCGCGCGGGCTCGGGTGGCTTTGACAAAGTAGTAGGCAGCGCTCAGTCCCGCGATGCCGCCACCGACCACCACGAGATCAAAATCGCCGGCGGGTTTGGCATTGGCTAACGCGGCTGAATCGTATTTGCCGTCGCGCAGACGATGCGCTGCCTGCACCACCGGCCAGGTGTTCCCGTTGGCTTGGGCGTAGTCACCTACGCCGCCATAGCCCGTGAAGGTGTCGTGCGCTGCACTCGGTGCCCCGGCGGCTGGTTCGCTCGGCGGTCGGGGGCGAGCGGTTCCCAAGGCGGTTGCGACATTGCTCGATGTGGCGCTGAGCACCGCTGCGCCTGCGCCGGCGAGCGAGCCGTTGACGAAATCCCGACGGGTTATAGGGGCATCCAAACCCAATCGTCGACGTTCAGCTTCGGTCGGGGGCGCGTTCGTCAATGGCCACCTCTCAGACACCTGCATTCACAGCGGGATACCAAATCCCGCGCGCCGCCATGGGGCCGATGTTGGGGACGACCAGCTTTTGATCGAGATCACCGACCGTGACATCCTCGCGCACGCCGATCGGCTCTGCCGGATAGTAGCCGTACGCGTTCAGCAGGTGACAGGCGTCCTCGAGGGACCACGCCGTCACGCCCACACTCGACGGCGTTTGCAGGCCCTCTGCGAACGTAATCCAATAGCTGTGCAGCTGCGCAGCGGTGCCCATCCCCGGACCTCCTCGCAGCCGATGATACCGCGCGCGATCGACCGACCGTGAACGCTCGCGGACGGACCGGGGGTGGCACTCTACCCGCCCGAGTGCGGTCATGGCGGCAATCCGCGACATTCGCGCGCCGCCGTCTCCAACCGCTCTCGGTTGCGTGCCAACAGCGCGACGTCGCATGCGCAGCGAACTCGAGCGCGGTGGCGGCTGCGCGTGGCGTTTTTCCGTTACGACTTGTGTGGCCTATCCGCACGCTGGTGTTCGGCGCGAGTCGAGCGTAGGTGGGCAGGACCGATACCCATGAGATTGCGCGCAGTATTAACCAACGCCAGATGCGACAGGGCCTGAGGGAAATTACCCAATTGGCGCTTGCCGACCGGATCGTATTCCTCTGCCAACAGGCCGACGTCGTTGCGTAGGCTGAGCAGGTGCTCGAACAGCTGCCGGGCCGCTTGATGTCGGCCCTGCAGGGCATAGTTGTCGGCGAGCCAGAAACTACAGGCGAGAAAGGCGCCCTCCCCCGGAGGCAATCCATCGGCGCCGCTGCCCGTGTCGTAGCGCATCACCAGGCCATCGCGCATCAGATCGCGCTCGATCGCCGCCACGGTGCCGCGCACGCGTGGATCATCGGCTGGCAGAAAGCCCACCAGCGGAATCCGCAGCAGACTCGCGTCTAAATGGGTGCTGCCGTAAAACTGTACGAAGGAATTGCGCTTGGAGTCGAAGCCGCGCTCGCACACCTCGCGATGGATGGTGTCACGGATGGATCGCCAGCGGTCAAGTGGCCCCTGCAGTCCGAGCCTCTCGATGCTCGCGACGACGCGATCGAACGCGACCCAGGCCATGACTTTGGAATGGGTGAAATGTTGCGGGTCGCCGCGCATCTCCCAGATGCCGTTGTCGGGCTGATCCCAGATGGACTCCAGATGGTTGATAAGTTGGTACTGGAGCGACCAGGACGCATCCTCAGGCGCGAGTCCGGCGATGCACCCGACGAACAGGGCGTCGACGATCTCGCCATAGATATCGAGCTGCAACTGCTCGGCGGCGGCGTTGCCGATACGCACCGGTGCCGAGCCATGAAATCCGGGCAACCACGAGGCCTCGTACTCGGTCAGGCGGCGTTCCCCGGCGACGCCGTACAGGGTCTGAACCTTGTCGGGACTGCCTCCGATGGCACGGATCAGCCATTCACGCCACGCCTGCGCCTCCTCGAGATACCCGGCGCTCACCAGCGCAAACAGCGTAAAGGTGGCATCCCGGAGCCAGCAGAAGCGATAGTCCCAGTTGCGCTCCCCGCCGAGCCGTTCCGGCAGCGAAGTCGAGGCGGCGGCGGCGATGCCACCCGTCTCCCAGTGCGTGAGCGCCTTCAGCGTCAGCAGCGATCGCAGCGCAGGTTCCGACCATTCGCCAAACGGCTTGGCCGCCTGCGCCCACTGCGACCAGAACGCCTCCGTGGCAGCGAGCGTCTGCTCGAATTGCACCCGCTCGGGCGTCGAGCGGAACGACTGTCTCCAGCTCAAGCAAAAGCCTATCTGCTCCCCGGCACTGACGTTGAATTCTCCGACGGTGCGCCGGTCCTCTCCGCGCAGCGTCGCATCGGTGTCGAGGACCAGTCGGTCCGGGCCGGCGACGAATTGCAGGCGCCCATCTGGCAGGCGCGACACCCACGGTACGATCAGACCGTACTCGAACCGCACGATGATCTCGGTACGCATCGGCACGGTGCCGCGTACCCCCTTGACCAGCCGCACCAGGTCGGATACTCGATTCCGGCGCGCCATGAAATCGGTGACGCACACGGCGCCCGCTTCGGTCTCAAACACCGTCTCGAGGATCAAGGTCGAGCCGCGATAGCGCCGCGTGACGCGGTAGCGGTGATTTTGGGGTGCGATCAGCCAGCGACCGTTCTCAGGCGTTCCCAGCAGCGCCGCAAACGAGGCGCTGCTGTCGAATCGCGGCACACTCAACCAATCGACCGAGCCGTCGCGGCTGACGAGCGCCACGGTCTCGCAATTACCGATGATGGCATAGTCCTCAATGCGACGGGGGTCGGCTGGAGTAGGCATCGTGGACTTTGCGGGCGAAGCGTTCTCCCCGCCCTGGCTGGCCGAGCATGGCTCGGTCGCTGCGGATGCGCGGATGTGGCTCGAGGATCGGCGCTGCTAGCGCGCAAGTCTGCCACAGCGACGGCCTGCGGGCAGTTCAATAGCGCGGCGTCTGTGGCAGGAAATTCCCTACAGCTCGCCGAGCGATCCCGCTGGCACGCTCCGGATGGAGCAGTTGCAACTGGTCATCGTGCGCAGTACGCGTGCGCGTACGCGGGCGACCTCAAACCGCACCCAGCCACGATGACGGCCAGCGATCACTGCTGAGGTCAGGGATCTCGCAGCCGTACCGCCGGGAAATACAGACCCAGTAGCCGGCGCGCCCACCATTGACCCTCGGACTTCGCTTCGCCGTCGGCATAGGCGTAGTCATAGAACCGCGCGCGCACGTACAGCGGCGCTTTGTCAGGAAAGGGATCATAGGCCAGCAGCGCCGTCACGCTCGGTTCGTTCTGCAGCAGCTTTTCAAGGAAGCGCGCGAACCACGGCAGGCGCCTCGGGTCATCGAGCGCGGCAAACCACATCTGCCAGTCCAGTCGCGGCTGATGTGGAATGTTCCAGGGCGGACGGCGGCTCAGGTCGCCTGGCTTGTAACGAAACTGATACTCGTGCCAGTCGATCCCATCGGCCGAGCCCTCGATGATGATCTCGTCGCGCTCGGTGGTCATGACGGCGAACAATCCATAGCCGTTGACGATGTGCAGCGGGTCGATCAGCTGCGCGACCGTTTGCGCCGCCGCCGGCGGGGTGCCACCGAAGCGTGTATCCATCTGCACCAGGCTGCAGAATACGATCAGCGCCGCGGCGGCACTGACGGCGACCGTGACCGCCCGGCGCGGCGCTGCCGCCGGGCGTGGCAGCCGCAGCGCTCGAATCAATCGCGACGGCAGCAGCTTTTGCACCGCCGCGTCGTCGAACAGCAGCAGGCACAGCAGCATGGTCTGCAGGTTGAACCAGTTGTAATTGCCGGTAAGCAGGATACAGCTTTGCAGCAGCAGCAAGCCCCAGGCGGCGACGAAGCGCAGACGGCGCGGGCAGAAGATCAGGAACGGCAGTGCCAGCTCGATGATCAGGGTGCTCGCGGTGGCGAACTCGAGCGCCCACGGCGGCAGGTGCGCGGCGTACCACGCCAGCGGCGTCGGCAGCGGCTGCGTGAGAAAGTGATAGGAGAGCGCGGACAGGTGCCACCAGTTCACGTCCCCGCTCAGCAGCTTGACCATTCCGGACATGAACATGAAACGGAACAGCAGCCAGCGCAGCAGCCAGATTCCGGGTACCGTAGCAAAGCTCAGCAGCAGCGCGAGGAAGCCCGCTTCCAGCAGGTACGTGTCCCACTGGTAAGTCATGAAGGCTTGGCCAGCGTAGAGCAGCGACAGATAGAGTACGTAAAGGAGCAGCAGGCTCAGCCGCGGCAGCAGATTGAACACCAGCAGCACTGACAGTCCTGCTCCAGTCCAGCACACTGCCTGGATGGTGAAATCGCCGGCATTCCACCAAAAGACCATCGGCATCAGAAAGAAGCGCTCCGCGCCTACCTGACCGCGGATGGAATCGACCAGATCGGCCACGGGCAGGATGCCATGGCTGCCGATCAGCCCCTGGGCCTGCACTGCGAACGATACGAAGGCCGACAGGTAGATCAGGCCAAACAGGCGCAGGAACAGAAATGAGACCAGATCGTAGCGTGGTGGTGCCAGATCCCTGCCCCAGAGAAGCCGGCTGATGCGATAGCAGGCCGGCCGGTGCGTCGCGATGAAGGCATAGAGGCATTCGCTGACGGCCGCAAACCCGGGGAGCCGGCGATAGAGCGCGAGCCACAGACCCTTGCCGCGCGCGTGACTGAGGGTCAGGAAGCTGGCCTCGGCGGCGCTGGCGCGCCGTCCATCGACTCCGATGTACTGCACGGCGCGCTGAAAGTCGGCGGCAGGAATGGCGGGAAACTGTGCTGCGACTTCCTGATAAGTGCGATACTGGACGGTGTCGCCCGTGAGCCGCTGCCAGTAGCGTGCCCAGTAGCCACAGAAGCCGCAGTCGCCGTCGTAGATGAGTAACGGTCGGGCAGCGGTCGCCGGCGGTTCAAGGCCGCCAGCTTCGTTTGCGGGCGTGTGTTGCACGTTCGATCTGGCAGCAGATCAGAAAAATCAGATCGGCGGCTCACCTGACGGTTCCAATGCAACCATAATACCGTCCTGGCGCCCGGAAGCACCGTACTAGAGGCATGTGGTGCGCAAGATCGACTAGCATGCGCCTGTGAGCAGCCCCCCACCGCACCCGCAGGCCGCAGCGGCCGCGAACGCGCCCCCTATGCGCTGGGCGGCGCTGACCGCACTCGGCATCGTTTACGGCGATCTGGGCACCAGCCCGCTCTACACGCTGCAGACGGTCGTGGAGGCTACCGGTGGTCGCTTCACGCCCGCCGTTGCGCTCGGCGTACTGTCGCTGATCTTCTGGACCCTGATCATCACGATCTCGGTGAAGTACTGCCTGTTCGTCATGCGGGCCGACAACCACGGCGAAGGCGGCATCATGGCGCTGATGTCGCTGGTGGGAGCCAACAGTTATCGTGGAGCGGCGGCGCTGCTGACCGCGATGGGCCTGCTCGGCACGGCGTTGATCTATGGCGACGGGGTCATTACGCCCGCCATATCGGTGCTGAGCGCACTCGAGGGGGTGAACGCGGTCACCACATCGCTGGCCCCGTTGGTGCTGCCGGCGTCGATCGTGATCCTGCTCGCTCTGTTCAGTGCGCAGCGCTTCGGCACCGAATACATCGGGCACGCCTTCGGACCGATCATGCTGCTGTGGTTCATCGTGATCGCCGCGCTCGGGCTCGCGGGCATCACACGGCACCCGCAGGTGCTCGCGGCGGTCGATCCGCGCTACGGCTACGCCTTCCTGCACGGTCACGGAGCCGTCGGACTGCTGGTACTCGGCGGGGTGTTCCTGTGCATCACGGGCGGTGAGGCGCTGTATGCGGACATGGGGCACATCGGCAAGCGGCCGATACGCGGGTCGTGGTACTGCATCGTATTGCCGGCACTGCTGCTGAGCTACGCCGGTCAGACCGGGCTGCTGCTCAAGGCTGGGGTGCTGAGCGGCAATCCGTTTTTTCAGCTCGCGCCGCGCTGGGCGGTCTATCCGCTGGTGGCGCTG
>JASHTF010000235.1 GCA_030040715.1 Gammaproteobacteria bacterium
CGGCGGCGGCGACTGAAGGATGCGCTCGCGGCTCCGGTCGGCGTGAAGCTCACGCCCGGGGTGCCGCCACTGGTGGCGCAATCGGTCACGTCCGCCGCGCGCGGGCAGGGCACCTTATGAGCGACCCGAGCGGCAAGCTCCGCTACCTCATACCCCTCGGCGTTTTCGTGCTGCTGCTCGGCGTGCTCACCGTGGGCCTGGTGCGTGCGCCCGAGAAGGACATCATTCCATCGCCGCTGATCGGCAAGAGCGCGCCGCAATTCTCGGTGCCGAACCTGTTTGCGGGGCAGGGCGCCGTGAGCTCCGAGCAGTTCAAGGGACGTTGGACGCTGGTCAACGTCTGGGGCTCATGGTGCTACGCCTGTCGTGCCGAGCATCCGACCCTGCTGTCGATCAAGCAACAAGCGCAGGTTCCGATCATCGGCATCGATTGGAACGATGACGAGACCGATGCGCGCGACTGGCTCGACCAGCTCGGTAATCCCTACTCCGAGGTTGGCACGGATCACGATGGCAAGGTCGCCATCGATTGGGGCGTGTATGGCGCGCCCGAGAGTTTTTTGATCAGTCCGGGCGGTCAGGTGGTCTACAAGCAGATCGGCGCCATGACGCCCGAGATCTGGCGGCGGGAGTTTCTCGCCCGCATCAATGCAGCCAACCCGGCTGGCGCCGCCGCACGCTCCAGCCCCGGCGCCACGAGGGCGGCGGCAACGCCAGATCGATGAAGCTTCCGAGGACTGCCGCCCGCTCGCTTGCAGCACTGCTGCTGGTCTGGACCGCAGTGGCGCAGCTGACGCCCGCGTTCGCGGTTGACAGCACCCCGCCGATAGCGGATCCGGTGTTGCAACAGCGCTATCTCGCGCTCACGCACGAGCTGCGCTGCATGCAATGCCAGGGCGAGGCACTCGCCGACTCGTCGGTCACGCTGGCCGCGGAGGTACGCCGCGAAGTGCATGACCTGGTGCTTCAAGGCCTGACCGAGCAGCAGGTCCGCGATCACATGGTGGCTCGCTACGGCGAGTTCATCCTGTATCGGCCGCCCATAAGCTGGCGCAACGCCTGGCTGTGGGGCGCCCCGCCCGCATTGATGATCATCGGGGCTCTGATCGCCTGGCGGGTGCTGCGTTCGCGGCGGCCGCTGATCGATCAGGGCCCGGACGAGTTCGGCGAAGACGCCGACGAAGAGTCGGGCGAAGAGTCACTACAATCATGACCGGCTTCGTGATCGGTGCTGCGCTGCTGGCGTTGCTCGCGGTGCTGTTCGTCGTGTTGCCGCTGCTGCGCTCGGGCGCCGCCGTGCCGACGCCGCCCGCGGCCACGGCGGCCATGGTCGTGACCTTCGGCCTCATCGGCCTGAGCGCGATCATCTACTCGCTGCTCGGCAGCCCCGCGGGCGTACGCGCCTCGACGGTCGCTAGCAGCGGCGCGAAGGCGAACATTGCCGCGCTCGCGCGCCACCTCGAGCAACATCCGGACGACCAGTCCTCCTGGATCGCCCTCGGCGCTGCCTATGCCACCACCGGTGAATACGGTTTGGCGCTGCGTTCCTACCAGCAGGCTAATCAACTCTCGCACGGCACCGACCCGAACGTGCTGGCGGACATCGCCGAGGCCATGCTGCTACAGGACAACGGCGCCCAGAGCGTGCAGCAGGCATCACAGTTGCTGCAGCATGCGCTGCGCATCGATCCGCAATCAGCCAAGGCGCTGTTCTACAGCGCGCTGATCGCCTATCGCACCGGCGAGCTGCAGGTAGCGCGCGACGATTTCGCCGCGCTGCTCAAGCTCACGCCTGCGCCGCCGGAGAAGCTGCGCGTCGCGCTCCAGCATCAGATCGATCAGATCGATGCCCAGCTGCACCCGCAAATCGATCCGGCCACGGCGATTCACGTGCGCGTGCGGCTTGCTTCCGCACTGGAAGCCAAGGTGCCGCCGAACGCCTCGCTGTTCGTATTCGTGCGCTCGCCCGACGGCGGCCCGCCGCTCGCGGTCAAGCGCAGTCCCATGAAGCTACCGCAGGACGTCGATCTGTCGGCTGCCGACGCGATGATTGCAGCGCGCAGCGTACGGCCTGGGCAGAAGGTGACCGTGGTCGCCCGTATTTCGGCCTCGGGCAATCCGTTGCCGCAGAGCGGCGACCTGTACGGTCAGATCGAGTACGTCGCGGGTAAGACCGGCCCGCGCTCGATCGAGATCGACAAATTAACGCCCTGAGCGCTTCGCACACCACACCGATGTCACCGCGCCGATGAGCAGCGAGACCCTGGAGGGGCGGTTGCGCGCCGGCCGTTTCGCCGTCACGAGCGAGGTGGTGCCGCCGCTGTCACCCGATCCGCAGGCTCTGCTCGAGAAGATCCGCCCGCTCGCCGGCCTGAGCGACGCCGTCAACATCACTGATGGCGCGAGCGCGCGTACCCACCTCGACGCCCTCACGGCTGCCGGCATCCTGGTTCGCTCCGGCATCGAGCCGATCCTGCAATTGACCTGCCGCGATCGCAATCGCATCGCGCTGCAGAGCCTGCTGCTCGGCGCCGGTGCCCAGGGCGTGCGTAACATCCTGGTGCTCGCGGGCGACGCCCCGAGCGCAGGGGATCAGCCCGATGCCAAGGCGGTGTATGAGCTCGACAGCAAGCGCCTGCTCGCTACGGCGCGCATGATGCGCGACCAGGGCGTGCTGCCTAACGGCCGTGAGATCCAGGGCAAGGTCGATCTTTTTCTGGGCTGCGCGGACCTGCCGACCGATGCCGACCCGGCGTCGGCGCCCGATGAGCTGCAGCGCAAGCTCGATGCCGGTGCACAGTTCGTACAGACGCAGTTCTGCATGGACGTCGCGATCGCGCGCCGCTACATCGAGCGCCTCGCGCGCCACGGCGTCACTGAGCGGGCCTTCATCCTGATCGGTCTCGGGCCGCTCGCGAGCGTGCGCTCGGCACTCTGGATCCGCACCCACCTGTTCGGCTCGATCATCCCTGACCGCGTGCTAGAGCGCCTCGAGCATGCCGCCGACGCGCGGCTCGAGGGGCGTCGCATCTGTCTCGAGCTCATGCACGAGATGCAGCGCATCCCGGGGGTCGCCGGAGTGCACCTGATGGCGCCGCTCAACGAGGCCGCAGTACCGGCGGTGATCGGGGAATTTCGCACGAGCCACGCCGAGGCCGCGTCGGCGCGCTCCCCAGCATGCCAGACCTCGCCGGCCAGAGACGCGCCAACGCCAGATTCAGAATCTTCTTAACGGCAGTGTAGGAGCGCGGAGCATAGTCGCTCGCCGGTGCCGTCGGCGATACGTAGCGCCTCGTCACGCACCGCACGCCGCACCGGACCTACAATCTGCGCACCGGGGCATGATGCCCCGAATGGGGATACACGCAATCATGCCCGAGCTGACTACGGATGAGATCTACCTGTTCCGGCAAGGCACGCTGCTGCGGGCCTATCAGAAGCTCGGCGCGCATGTTGATCGCGTCGACGGCCGCGCCGGCGTGCGCTTTGCCGTGTGGGCGCCGGACGCCGCATCGGTCAGCGTGGTCGGCGATTTCAATGACTGGGATCCGACGCGCCATCCGCTACAGTCACGCGCCGACAGTTCGGGCATCTGGGAGGCGTTCGTGCCCGAGATCGCTGCCGGCGCCCTCTACAAGTACTCCCTGCGCTCGCGCGTGAACGGCTACATCGTCCAGAAGGCCGATCCGTTCGCGGTCTATAACGAATGCCCCCCGCGCACCGCTTCGGTCGTCTGGGATCTCGCCTATACGTGGCAGTCGAGCGACTGGCGGCGCGACCGCCTGCAGGTCAATGCGCTCAACGCGCCGTGGTCGATCTACGAGGTGCATCTCGGCTCCTGGCGGCGCGTACCCGAGGAGGGTAACCGCTCTCTGAGCTATCGCGAGCTCGCGCACCAGCTCGCCGACTACGCCACCGACATGGGCTTCACGCACGTGGAGCTGCTGCCGGTCATGGAGCATCCGTTCTATGGCTCGTGGGGCTATCAGGTGACCGGTTACTTTGCGCCCACGGCGCGCTACGGAACTCCCCAGGATTTCATGTATCTGGTCGATCACCTGCATCAGTGCGGCATCGGCGTGATCCTCGACTGGGTGCCGTCGCACTTTCCGAGCGACGAGCACGGCCTGGCGTATTTCGACGGCACGCATCTGTATGAGCACGCCGATCCGCGCCAGGGGTTTCATCCCGAGTGGAACAGCTCCATCTTCAACTACGGTCGGGCCGAGGTACGCGATTTTCTCGGCAGCAACGCGCTGTTCTGGCTCGACGTCTACCGGGCCGACGCGCTACGCGTCGACGCGGTCGCCTCCATGCTGTACCTGGATTACGGCCGGCGCAGCGGCGAGTGGATTCCCAACCGTTACGGCGGCAATGAAAACCTGGAGGCCGTGAGCTTCCTCAAGATGCTGAACGAGGCCGTCTATCGCGACGAGCGTGGCGCGCAGACGATCGCCGAAGAGTCGACCGCCTGGCCGATGGTGTCGCGTCCGACCTATCTCGGTGGACTGGGATTCGGTTTCAAATGGAACATGGGCTGGATGCACGACACCCTCAAATATTTCCAGACCGACCCGATCCATCGACGCTATCACCACAACCTGCTGACCTTCTCGCTCTGGTACGCATTCACAGAGAATTTCGTGCTGCCGCTGTCGCACGATGAGGTCACGCACGGCAAGGGCGCGCTCATCGGCAAGATGCATGGTGACGAATGGCAGCAGTTCGCGCAGCTGCGGCTGCTGTACGGATACATGTGGGGTCATCCGGGCAAGAAGCTGCTGTTCATGGGCGGGGAATTCGGTCAGAAGCGCGAATGGCAGCACGACGAGAGTCTCGAGTGGCACGTGCTGCAATATCCGCTGCACGCCGGTGTGCAGCGCTGGGTGCGCGACCTGAATCGCTTCTACCGCGCCACGCCCGCGCTCTACGAGCTCGACTTCAGCGCCGAAGGCTTCGAATGGATCGATTGCAACGACAGCGAGTCGAGTGTGCTCACGTTTATACGCAAGGGGCGGGCGAGCGGCGACGTGGTGCTGGTGGTGTGCAACTTCACCCCCGTGCCGCGTACCAACTACCGCATCGGCGTGCCACGCGGCGGCATCTGGCGCGAATGTCTCAACAGTGACGCCGGCTACTACGGTGGCAGCGGGCAGGGCAATCTCGGCGCCGTCGAGGCCTCACCGTTGCCCGCGCACGGCCGCTTTCACTCCCTGAGCCTGACGTTACCGCCTCTGGGAGCGCTGTTTCTGAAACCGGAATGAGTATGCGCGAGGAGTCGGCCGATGACACTGCGCCGCCGCAGGATGGCGCGCGCCGCGTGGTCATCGAGCAGCTCACCCCGAGCGTCGACGGCGGACGCTTTGCGGTCAAGCGCACGCTCGGAGAGGAGCTGTGCGTCGAGGCCGACGTATTCGCCGACGGTCATGCTGCCGTCGGCTGCCGGCTGCTGTACCGGCTCGAATCCTCGCCGCTGTGGCAACGCGCACCGATGCTGCCGCTCGGCAACGATCGCTGGCGCGGAAGCTTTCGGCCGCAGCAGCTCGGTCGCATGCTCTACACGGTCGAGGCCTGGGTCGATCACCTGCAGACCTGGCGGCGCGACCTCGGCCAGCGCCAGGCCGCCGGCCAGGATCTCACCGTCGAGCTCAGTCGCGGCGCGCAGCTGATAGTGGCGGCCGCGGCACGAACCGAGAACGGCGCTCACCGCCGGCGCCTGAGCGAGTGGCTGCAGGCGCTCGACGATCGCGCCCGCAGCGTCGAGGAGCGCGCCGCGCTCGCACAGAGCGCAGAGCTGCACGCGCTCGCGGCCGACAATCCGGACCCGGCGCAGCTGCTACGCTACCAGCCGCTACGGGTGCTCGAGGTCGATCGCGAGCGGGCGCGCTTCTCGAGCTGGTATGAGCTGTTCCCGCGCTCGCTGCCGAGCGCCTCCGCACCCCGCGGCACGCTGCGCGAGTGCGCTGCCCATTTGCCCTACGTGGCACAGATGGGGTTCGATGTGCTGTACCTGCCGCCGATCCACCCCATCGGCGCCTCCGAGCGCAGGGGACCGAACAATCGCCCCTCCAGCGGTCGGGATGACCCGGGAAGCCCCTGGGCGATCGGCAGTGAGGCCGGTGGCCACAAGTCCGTCGATCCGCAGCTCGGGACGCTGCAGGACTT
>JASHTF010000236.1 GCA_030040715.1 Gammaproteobacteria bacterium
GGCCTGCTCATAGAGCGCGACATGCAGGCTCTGCAACAGCGACCACTCCGCTCTCGAGCGCCGCCACGACAGCGGCTGACCGAAGGCGTGGCAGGTTGCGCAGGCGCCGCGGACGGCGTCGTTCGGAATATTGGTCTCGTCCTGGATGCGGTGCTCGGGGATGTACATCACCGGCTTCGCCTCTTCGGGCGCGAGGCCGTGGCGGGCCGAGAGCGCCTTGACGATCGACCTCGCGTCCTGGGGCGTGATCTTCAAGTCATTCAACCGCACCATCCGCTTGATCGCCCGCTCCCAACCCTCGGGCGTCGTGCGTATCCAGGAGATGCGGGCCATATCGCCTTTCTCGTCGGCCTTATGACAGTTGCCGCACTTCTGGATAACCAGTGTATCGGTGACGGGAATACCGGGTTCGGTCTCAGTCGCCGACGCCTCTTGAGCACTGGCGGTTGCAGCCGCGAAACACGCGCCCAGCAGCATAGCGCCAAGAGTTGCCGCCGACGCCCACCGCGAAACAGCTTGCCTCATCGTTCCCCCGAACCGACGCCGGCTAGCGGAGTCGTGTCACTATAGCCCAACTCAGTATGCGCGATTGCGACTGTGGGTGCGATTCGCGTCATCACTCGAAGAAGGTCACAATATGCCAATAGAACCCTGAGCCGTCGCTGCTGGCGCGATCGGCTCCTCCACCGGTGAACGGCAGATCGATGATGTGGCCATCGAGATCGCCGAACAGAACTACATGCAGGTTGTTACCCTCGATGTCCCCCAAAGCTTTGTCGCCTGCGTAGGTATATAGAGCGCTCCCCTTATAGGCCCACTGCTTCGAGCCGTCGGCCCGTGTTTCGACCTCCCAAAATCCGGACGACTGCGCGTCGGCGGCCGCGCGTAAGGGGTGCCAGGTCGCGGTGCATTCGGCAACACAGCCTGCTGTACCCACCTTTTTCGCGACCTCATAGGGGTAGCGATAACCATCTCTGGAATGACGTCCGCCATATTGGAGCTTGTAGGGTATCTCCGTATAGACGGCCAAACCCTTGGCGTTCACCATCATGGGCCCTCGCAGCGGTACGATCTTTATAGCGATCGAGCTCGGCAGAAAGTTCCTGTAGGCCAGCGCAGGCCTGGCGTCTTTCTGCGCGAGGAGACCATTCAGGTCACTCGAAGAATAGTCGCCGTTGAAGGTGTACAGCAGTTGCCGATGGTACGCCCATTGAGCCGTTCCATCCTTCCTGGTTGCGATCGAGAAGTCACCGATTGGCTTTGCGACTTCAGGAGCGTACACGGGCGTCCACGCAGTGGGATCCGTCGGCTGCGTCTTCAACACGTAGATCGCCATCTGGCTACCCGAGACGAGGAATCCATATCCATTGGCAACCGGCAAGCCTTGAAACGTGATCCCCGCGGGCGTTGGGACGCTCGGTGCGTAGGCAGCACGCCGCCATCCCGCCTTGGGCGAGTTGACGCGACTGGCCGGGTCCGAAAGCGCCTGAGCCGGGCCACCGGTTCTCGCGTTTCTTCTATCGGCCGGCTCTGTGCCGGTTGGCTCCGGCCCGGAGTATTGATAGAGCGGCCGACCCTGGTAGGCCCATTGCTTGACTCCGTTCCCACGGCGCACCAAGGACCACTCGCCGACAGTCACTGCATTGTTGGGAGCGATGAGTGGCGGGAACTCCTTCGCGCACTGGTCGTAGCAGCTCGATCTGCCGCTGTCGCCTTCGAGGTCATAGGTGTAGAGCGGCTTACCGCTGGCATCACCGAGCCGCCGCCACAGGAACTTGTCGCCCGCATCGACCACGTCGATCAGCGTGATGCCCGGAGGGGTCGAATAGGGAACGTCCGCGGACGATCTTGCCGCTGAGTAGCCCGGGCTCGCGGCACAAAGGCCCACCAGTATCGCGATGAGGCTCAGCCCCGCGCTCTTCATGGCCACGTCGTGCTCCTTGGACAAGATTGAGCCCCTGGTCCAGAACCGTCAGACCATGACCTCGTAAATCGGGCTGGATACCTGATTAGACTTGGTGCCCCAACTGCTGACCGGAACCCCCATGATCTGTTGCGCCGTCAGACCTACTCGGGTCACGGCGTCACCCGGTTTGGGTATATGCAGACCCGTCTTCATCTTGCCGCCGGCGCCACCCAGAGTGATGACCGGATAGTTACGCACCGAATGCAATCGCGGTGCCCCGTGGTCCGTGAAGCAATACACCAGCATGTGATCCAACAGCGTCTGATCACCCTCATGAATTCCGTCCAGGATCGCCGCGAAGTTGTGCAGCGCCTCCATATATCTTTGCGTGAACCAAGCGCACTTCACCTGATATCCGAGCGCCGCATCGATCGGCTCCTCATGCGTGTAGGTATGGTGGTTCGTCGGGTCTCCTTCCCGTCTCAGCCCCGACATACCCACGGTAAGCGCCATGTTGACGACGCGCGTTTGTCCGCACGCCAAGGCATGAGCGAGTAGCCCCACCATCACGTCGTGGCGCTGCATCGCATCCACACACATCATCACGGTCTGCTGCTTGTCCGCTTCGGGTTGCAGCGGCTTGGTACAGGCGGGCAGTGGCTCGGGCTTCTGCAATTGAATGGCGAGCTTCTGCTCCAAAGCACGCAGCGCCGTAAAGTAGTTATCGAGCTTCGCACGGTCACTCGCCCCCAGCTTCTTCATCAGGCTCTGCCGCTCGTCCTCTACGACCGACAACACGCTCTTCCTGATCATGACCTGCGGATCAGGGGTAAACACCGCAGCGTTTGGATCCCTGAATTCGGGACCAAATATTCTCGTATACAGCGCCAGCGGCGACACCTCGGCGGGCTGCAAGCCACTGCCGGCGCGTGCACTCCAGGTCGCCTTCGGATCGCCCGAGCAGGTGGCCTCGATCGAGTGGAAGCGCGTGCCGTTGTCGATCACATCCGCTATCACGGTATCGAAGCTGCCGAAATAACCCTCCGTCGAGGATACCTTCCCGGTCATTTGCCCCTGCACGCCGGTGAAATGAGTGTTATTGCTCTGCCCGTCGAGGAACACCTGCCCACCGCTGAATAGGTTCATCTTCTTCTGGAAGGGCTTGAGCGGCGCCAGCTGTACCGGCAACTCGTAGTCCGCTCCCGCGGTCTTGGGTCGCCACTCTGCCTCGCCCAGGCCTAACGCCCAAAACCAGGTGGCAAATCGCACCGGCAGGCCAGAACCGGTGGCAGCAAACGCCGTGCCGTTGGTGTTCAGCAGGCAATCGAGAATCGGCAGGCCAACCGAGACCGCTCCCCCCTGCAGCATCCCGCGTAGCACGCGCCTGCGCGTCCACAACTTTTTCATCATCCGAGCTCCTATAGGATCAGTTTCCTAAGGACTAATGATTTGCCGCCGAGAGGGCCGAGGACGGCACCCTGTACGTCAGATCGCTCAGAGCAATCTGACGCATCAACTCCAGAAAGTTATAGTGACTCGCCGCAAACTTATCCATGATCTGCCGCCACTGCGGGTCGCTGACCGCAGGCAGGTAGCCGGTCTCGAAGGCGAAGGCCTTCGTCGCGACGCAGCTGGTGGTCGCCGGGTCGTCGTGCACGGCCTTGGCAAGGCCCTGCGAGCCGACGAACTGGTGACCGTTCAGCTCCCCGGTGGCATCGATCGGTACGCCATTCTCGGTGGTACGGTATCCCCCGGAGGAGTCGAAATTCTCCAGCGCAAGCCCGATCGGGTCGGTGAGCTTGTGGCAGCCGGCGCACATCGGTTGACTTCTGTGGGCCGTGAGCCGCTGCCGCGCCGTCTTAAACTCGGGGTTCGAGGTGTCCTCTATGAACTTGAAGTCGACGTTGCCAGGCGGTGGCGGCACCGCCTCGCACAGTATGGTCTCGCGCAGCGCCTTGCCTCTGCCGGTCGGCGAGGTACGTCCGGAAGGCGAATAAAGCGCCGTGAAGCTCGCCTCTGACAGAATCCCTGCGCGCAGGTCTCCCGGCGGGTAGCTGTAGGGGAACCAGTGGTCTGGCTGCCCATTGTCCGTGGTGTCCGCGAGCGGCACGCGGTAGAGAGCCGCTAGCGAAGTGGTCAGAAAGGTATGGGGCGTTGTGAACAGGTCCCGATAGTCACCGTGTCGCGTGACGAGCTCATCGACGATCGTGCGCAGCGTCTGTTCCTGAGACTGATCCTTCACCGGCAGTGTGTAGCGAGGAAAGAAGCTCGGATCCTTCGACAGCGTCTCGAAATCGCTGAAGCCGAGCATATCGGAGAAAAATGCCCGCACGCCCTGCTCGACACGCGGCGACGAGACCAGCCGATCCACCTGCCGCCGCAGTCCTTGCGTTGTTTGCAGCTGCCCGCTCTGCGCAGCGTCCAGCAGTATCTTGTCGGGCGTCGTGTTCCACAGAAAGAAACTCAGCGCCGAGGCTTTCGAATAGGCATCGAGCCGCACCTGACCCGCATGAGCCGGGTCTGGCTCGACGAATTCGTAGCGATAAAGAAAATTGGGCGAGATCAGCATATCGGCCAGCACCGCCGATAGCCCCGCATAGAAGTCGTGTGCCTTATTGGCCGTCTCGCCAGCGGCTCGCACCTCGTCCTGCACTTCCTCCTCGGTGAGGGGGCGGCGATACAGCAGCCGTCCGACGGACGTCAGGAAGGTCCGCGCGCATTCATCGTCGCTCCCCTGTGCGGAGTGCGGGCTGCACGGAACGAGCGTAGCCCGATGTTCCGCATCGACCACTTGGGTGGCGATACCTCGCGCGAGCTCGTCGTAGCGCTCAAGACCACTATCGGTCACGCTGACCCGCGCCGCCCCGATCGCCAACAGCCCCTGCGTGCGGGTCTCGGGCTCAAAGCGCCCGGTTATTGCAATCGAGCGCCCGAAGATATCGGCGATCGACTGTCGGTATTGGCTCGGACTGATCCGAACCGATGATGGCCCCGCGGTGCTCGGAGCTGCCGCGCTCGCAACCGCGGTCACCGCGAGCGCCATCAGCGCTGTCGACAACGTGGGCGCGCACCGGCGTGTCCGATGAGCGACTGTCCTTCTCATTGCGTCCCCACTTAGAGCGCAGATACCGGTAGTCACTTGTTCGCCGCTGCCGCAGCCGCGGCGTTGACGTTATCCGGAACGTTGACCGGAACAGCGACTATCTTCCCGTCACTGTTGGCGAGATAAGCGGGTAGCGCCTCCATACGCCAGGTTGCGGAAATGTAGCGATTCTGACCGCTGTTCGGATCCGGATCAGAGTCCGCCATCTTCTTTAACGCCCAATACAACCCGACGACGTCTTCTCCGTTTATGTCCGCGCGTGCCGTGTACATATATACAAATCGGGACCAATCCAGATAACCACCCCAGTAGCCGGCCAGAGTACCGCTGGGCTTTATCGAAACGCGCATGTGCGTATCGCGGAGGGCAATCTCGGAATAGAACGGCATCTCACCTTCGAGATAGATGTTGCCAGGCTTGGTGATCGTCAAGATCCCATTGTTGATTTGCCCCTCGAGAACACTATGAGAGCGCAGACGGGGGTCGATGACGTAGGTCGCGCCCGCCAAGACGTTCCCCGCTGCATCGCGCTTCAAATGCTGCGTCAGAAGATCCAGGGTCACCGTCACTTTTCCATCTTTGCTCAAGTCATCGCCGCTGATCTGCATCGACCACCCCGGCGCCGTGTCGACCATGAGAGCCCAGGTTAGGTCCTCGAAATAGGGCTGCGCCGGCGGTACGGTATCGAATGAGTGCGAGCAGCCGACGGCGCGCCACAGTTGGTTGTCGATCTTTTCATGGGTATCGGGGTCTTCGAACTTGCTCGAGGGATTACCGCCGAGATCGAAGCCGTAGGCATACTTGCCCGTGACCGTCTGGATGTTAGGATCGGGCACGGACTCCGGATAATTGTAGATACTGACTGGTTTACCGTTCACCCGGCCACGCATGTAGTAGCGTCTTTGGTATTTCGGATCGAGAACTCCGCCCTGCGTCGCCATGATTGCGCTGGCCTGCTGTTCGCTGTATCCGATCGCTCTCAGTTCCCGGGTGTATTCTTCGGTACGACCGCCATTACGGTTGTTAGGGCAACTCTCCTGTGGGTTCAGATTGTAAGTGGCAGTCGCAAACCAGCTGATCACATAACCGTGCGTCTCGGCCATCGCGGGTGACAGACAACAAAACGATAGAGTCACCAGCACCGTTGCCCCCTGGGCGATCGTCGTTACCCAGTTCTGTCGGGGTCTTGCAATACCGCAATAGCGCTTGGATGTCATCTCAGCTCCTTCCTATTGCTTGATGACGCGAAACCTGAGCGCAGCCGTAACCGCCGATGTCAGTCATTGAGAGCGGGAATGCTCTTGGCCTGCGGCGGCTGGGGCTGCGCGGACAGGAAGGCGTAAATGTCCGCCAGATCCCGGTCTGAAACCACCTTACTGGTGTAGGGGGGCATTTCACCCGTGGGCTGGCGGACGTACTTAGCGAGCGTATCAAACGGCATCGGATGCGGCGCCAGACGAGGTCCGGTTCCAGCGCCGCCCTGGGCTTCTCGCCCGTGGCACTCATAGCAACCATAGCTTTGGAAGATCTGTTTGCCTCTCTGAGCATTCCCGGGGGGTGGTGTGGCAACCTCCTGGGCGCGCAAGCCACCGCCCATGCCGAGGAGCATGCCGACCCCCGCGAGAAATAGAACAAAACGCATCCACTCTCCCTTTAGCGCGGCTGCGTCACCACGTCCACCAGCGCCGGCTCGCCCTTGGCGACTACGGCGACGGCGCGTTGGAGTGCCGGGCCGAGGTCCTTGGGGTCATTGATCGGGCCGTCCCCATACACCCCCATCGCACGTGCGAGAGTGGCGTAGTCGATGTTGGGATCATCAATCCGAGTGCCGATCCCGGCGCGCGTAATGCCGCGCTGGTGGCGATTCGCCATGCGCTGCACGTGCATGACCTCCTGATGATAAGCGCGGTTGTTGTGCATGACGCTGAGGAGCGGAATCCGATGATGGGCTGCTGTCCACAGGATTCCCGGGGCATACATCAGGTCGCCGTCGGGTTGGATGGCGACGGAGAGCCGGCCGTGCTTCTTGTTGGCGAGGGCAGCGCCCAGGGAAGCTGGAGCGGCGTAGCCGACACCCCCGCCCCCGGGACCTCCAATGGACTGGTAATGCTTGTCGAAATCCCAAAGCTGCCGTGTTCCTGCGACGCCGTAGACCGAGGACCAGTCCTTATCCTTGATGGCGGCCCACAATTCAGCGGACAGGCGCGCGGTGCTAATGGGGCTGGCGTCCCAGCCGTAGGTTGCCGCCGTGCGCGCGCGTTCCAATGCCTTGAGGTGCGCCGCTGCCAGCTTCTTGCCGCGCTCCTCGAACGCCCGTTTGCGTTCAGCCGTAAGCAGACGTTTCGCGGACTCGATCAACCAGGGGAGCGTCGCTTCGGCATCTCCCGTGATGGCGAGGTCCGCTTCCGGATAGCGCTCGAAGTTTTGGTAGTTGCTCTTGGTGAACAGATCGCTGGCAGTGATACTGATCACCTTTACCCCATTCTTGGTCAAGGATCGGGAAGAACGCTCCAACTGGTCGCGGTAAGAATGGAGCGTTCCCCAGAGGTCCACGACCTCGAGCCCCAGAATCACATCCGCGTTGGCGATCAACCCACGGCTGTTCGCAGTTTGATTGAGCGGATGGCGGGAGGGGAAATTCATCCGCCCGCCTTGGTCGATCACTGGCGCCTGGAGTGTTTCCGCGAGCTCGATCAACATCTGCAAGCCGGCTGCAGTGCGCGCGCAGCGGTCGGCGACGAGAACCGGATTCTCGGCGGCGACCAACATCTTGGCCACCTCGGCTACCGCCGCGCTTTCGCCCTCCGGAGGCGTGGTCTGGCTGAGCTTGGGAATATGCAGGCGATCCTTATCGGCAACGGGCGCCTCTTGAAGGTTGCTATCGGCCACCAGCAGCACCGGCATCAGCGGTGGAGTCATGGCGATCTTGTAGGCACGCACCGCCGACTCAGCGAAGTGCTCGAGCGAGATCGGCAAGTCATCCCACTTCACAAAATCGCGCACCGGCGAAGCGGCATCCTGCACGCTATGGAGCCACTCGACTCCCGGCCGGCGTTGGGTGGCATCGATCGAGTTGCCGACGACGATGTAGACCGGCACATGGTCGCAATATGCGTTGTAGATGGCCATCGCGGCGTGCTGCAAGCCGACCGTTCCGTGTGCCATCACCAGCAACGGCTTGCCTTCGATTTTGGCGTAGCCATGGGCCATGGCAATAGAGGACTCTTCGTGGCAGCAGGTGATCAACTCGGGAGCCGTGTTCCCGCCATAGTTGATGATGGACTCGTGTAGCCCCCGGAGACTCGATCCTGGGTTGGCGCAGAGGTAGTCGAATCCGAGCGATTTGAGGACATCGACCATGAAATCGGCGCCGGGCCGGTCGGTCGTGAGGACTTCAACCGGGGAGGCGGGCGGATCGGTCTCCGGGACCGGCAAGGGTGCCCGGGCCAGCCGCGCCGCTGGCGTCGGCTGTTGCGCCTTTATCGGATTCGTCGCGACTGCGGCCGTGCCAGCCACCGCGGCCTTCAGGAAATTACGACGGTTGGACGTCACAATACCTCCGGACTTCGCGGGGCGGGACGGGGGCATTTACTCGATGAAACTGTGAAATATCATATTAACTTCTCAAATTGCCGTCAACGTCATCGGCGTCGTGGTAATACGTATGGGATTTGTCGATGCTTGTCTTCGATCACCCTGATCGATCGACTCTGCCGCGATCAGCGCATCGACTCGTCGGCTGCTCGAGCCGTAGGAGATGCCCGTCTGTTACCCAACAATTTTTTCGTACGGCACATCGCCGACCAAAATGCTCATGTCTCGTGAAAACTGATTCATTGCCGTAACAAAATCTCGCGATATACCCGTCTCATAGTACGGAAGATCGCGGCGCACGAGTTCGGCGATGAGACCGGCTTCATAGGCGGGAAATAATTTGCGTCCGATGCCAGTCGCCAGTTCCGGGCTTTTCTTTAAAGCTGCGTGGGTCTTTGCAATGGCGCGTGTCACCGCCCCGGGCAAGTGCGGCATCTGCGCGATCAGGCGATCGCTCGTGGCGATGGAGGCCATCGTATAGTTAAAGCAGCCTGGTGGGCCGTCACCGCGCCGTATATCCAGGACGACCTTTCCGACGCCGCGTCCAACGGCTACCTCTGCTCCCATGCCGTTGGCCCAGAACCCATCCACCTTCCCGTCTTCCAAAGCTCTGGCGGCCGCCACGCCAAAACTGACGCCGGGCGTCGATGCCGCAGCGACAGGTGCGATCTGAACCGCGTCGCGCGCGGTATCGATGCCACCCGCAGCCAGAAGCCGGCGGAGGCCCATATCCACCCAGGGCGCCGCGCCGATGCGGCGGGCTTTGACGACGTCGAGATTTCGCCGGCCGCGATATAAGTCCGCGCGTATGACCAAGAACCAGTACATACCCTGCCCCTGGGCGCATAGCAGCTTCACACCGTCCCATTGCGGAAATGCAGCCAACGCCGAATGGGCTGAACCTGCAACCAAGCCGACCTGACCATCGTGCAAAGCGCGGTAGGCTTTGTCGACCGGAAAAAGCACCTCCAGCTCGACGTCAAGGCCTTCCTCCATGAAATAACCCAACTCGACGGCCGCAATCGCCGGGAAATAGGAGTTTGAAACCAGATCGGGGACAGCAATCTTCATTGGCCGATCTCCAAGGTCGTATTCCAGGCTAGTCGCTTCGTCGTCGGCCTATTGCGCGGCCTGCGGCTGTCCCTGCTGCACGTCGGGCACACCGATCCGGTACGGCCCGAGCGCGAGCAGCAGTACTGAACCGACCACCAGTGCGCCGGCGGAGAAGTACAGGATGAAGTTGTAGGATTTAGTGATGTCGAATGAATAGCCGAACATCGGCGCTCCGAGGCCAGCGCTCAGCTTGAACACCGCATAGAGGCAAGCGTAGATGATGCCGTAGCGGCGTTGGCCGAAGTATCTGCCGACCATGAACGCCAGCAGGCTGAACTCGGCGCCGGTCGCGAGGCCGATGGTAGCCGCAGCGACGATCGCTCCGAACATGCCGCCGACTTTGCTGACGAGGATAAGACAGCCGCACACCGGTGCGCTGAACAGGAACAGCGCCACCCCCGATGCCCAGAAGCGGTCGAGCAGGAATCCGGTGCCGCTTCGGCCGACAATCACCATGACACCGATAACGCTCGCAATCCGGGCCGCCGTCCCTGCGGTCAGTCCGCGGTCGGTGAGGATCGGTACCAAAGTGGCGATTAAGCCCGCGACGCAGGCGCCGATCAAGAAGAAGGCGACGCTCATTACCCAGAAGCGATAGCCGGTGATGGCGTCGCGGAATTCCGTTCCGCTCGTGGCCACGGCCGATTTGGTGGCCACCGTCGCCGTGCCGCCGGTACGGTCGTGGAGCAGGAAGTAGGAGAGCGGCAAGGCACAGACCAGCGGCAGCATCCCGATGCCGACGTAGGCGGCACGCCAGCCGAAGTCAGCCACCAGCCAAGTTGTGTATATCGGCAGGAACGTCGCGACGATGCCGGAGCCCGAGAGAGCGATCCCGAGGGCGAAGCCGCGGCCGAGGCTGAACCAATCGACGATTACACGCGTCCATGTGATCGGCACGGTACCGACCCCGACCACGGACATGACGAAGCCGATAAGGTAGAGCTGCCACAAGGACTGCGCGAGGCCCATCATCGCCATACCGATTGACATCAGGACGACGGAAACCAGGGTGATCCGACGCACCCCATGGCGGTCGATCATGACACCCAGGAGCGGCGAGGCGACCAGGTTACCGATGGTCATCCAGGTGTAGATGCTTTGGACGTCGCCGCGAGATATGTGGAAGGCGGCCGTCAGCGGTTTGGTGAGCACGCCGATGCTGTAGATCGGCAGAGCCGAAAGCCCGAAACCGAGCCCGATCGCCGCCACCAGGACAATTCTCCAGCCCCGTCGGAATTCATCCCGAGCAGTCAATACACGATCGGACGATTGCATGATCGCTATCCTTTCTCCGCCGTCGCGCCACCGGATTCGGACGCCAGGCCCATCGCCGCAGCCCGCCTCTGGCTCGCTATCATCGACGTGCGCAGTAGAAATTCCCTCGCTCTCAGCGGATCCGAGGCGACTTCACGCAACTGATCGAGATTGCGACGGCGCGTTTCAGGATCGCGTGCTTCGAGCCGCCTTTTGTTTGCGATCGAAAGCTCCTGTACGAACTCCTTGGCGACCGTTCGGCGCTGCAGGCTATAAAGGTCGAGGACACTGTCCGGCGCTTGGCTGAGCAGAATGGCCTGGAGTTTTTCCGCCAAATTCGCTGCATCCTGGATGCCGCCGTTCAAACCCATGCCGCCAATCGGATTGTTCACGTGCGCCGCATCGCCGGCGAGCAGGACGCGTCCCTTGCGGAAGCTGACCGCGACGCGCTGGTGCGTTACGTAGAGGTTGCGGTGGACGATGTCGTACGGTCGAGCCGCAGGGAAGAACCTCCACAGTCGCTCCTGGATCGCCGTGTCACTCAACAGTTGCCGTTCCGAGCAATGGCCGTCGGCTGGAAAGACCGTGCGCCATAGACCAGGCGGTCCGTCAGCGGAGACCTTGAAGCAGTTACACCACTCGTCGGGATCGGCGAAATAGCTGCGGGCGCAGACCCCGAAGGCTGCTCCGAAATCAAACGGCGTCGTGACGACCAGGAACCGCTCCGGCCAGGTAAAGCCATCAAACTCAATACCGGCCTGTTTACGCACCGTGCTGCGACCACCGTCGGCTCCGATCAGAAACGCCCCCCTATGACTTTGCACCCCGTCGCGGCCCCGCACATCGATGCAAACGGCATCGTCGGTTTGCGTCAGGCTCTGAACCTCATGGCTGAACAGCGTTTCCACATTGGGCAGCTTCTGCAAGCGCTCGAGAATCAGCTTGGAGGTCTTAAACTGCTCGCATTGAACGACAAATGGGTGTTGCGTGTCGTTCTTCAGCACAGCATGATCGAATTCGGCTATCTTCTCGCGGTTGGGTCGGTCCCAGAATTGGAAGATGGGCGCAATCAGGCCGACCCGCGCCATATCATCGGCCAGTCCATCATCGGCCAGGAGATCGAGAGTGGCCGGATGCGTAGTCGCTGCCCTCGGGTCATCTTGCAGCCCGGGATTCGCATCGAATAGCCGGACAGAAATTCCCTGACGTCCCAATAGCCAAGCGCACAACAGACCGACCGGCCCGCCGCCCGCGATCAATACTCTTCGCTGCGTTTCATCAATGAAGTTAGTCGAGCGCGGTTCATCCCTCACTCCGACGTTCATGTGCTCTTGTTGTAGTAGTGTATTTCGAACAGCACGCAGCCTCCGGATGACTTGAACGGCCCGTGGGAGACCCCCGGCGGTCGACATGCGTAGGTGGGTGCGCGGAAAATCTCGCCGCCCTGTCCGCGAGAATCATTACCGACCGTCAGGTCTCCAGATACCAGATATACTTCTTCCCAGTGATCATGCACGAAGGGCGCCGTCGTATAGGCGCCCGGATCAAATCTCAGCAGCCGGGTTCGGCTTCCGGTCTTGCCAGTTTCGTCAATATCGCTCGCAAGAATCTTTTGTTTGATAGACGCCGGATATCCCGGCGGTGGCGCCCAACCGTCGCGGAGGTCAATGCGCTGAAATTCAAGATGCGGCTTGACCCTGGACATAGCATCTTCCTCGCGCACGCCACCCGCCAGATTCGAGGCTCGCTGGATCTATAGGTAGCGAGCGATGCTTTTGCGAAACGACTCGATATGGCTACGCATCGCGCTTTCGGCGGCATTCAGATCACGGCCCCTGATGGCCTGAACCACTGCCTGATGCTCGGACTGCACTTCGCCGTGGTGACCGGCGTCTACCAGCGAGATGAACCAGAAGCGCAGCGAGCGCTCGTGAAGTTTGCGCAAGATCTCGGCCAGGACATCGTTGCGCGTCGCGCGCGCCAACGCCATATGAAACTCGCGATCGAGCAGCATCATCTGTTCAATGTCGCGCGCCGCAGTCGCGCGCTCGGCACGAACCAGAATATCTTCCATCGCTAAGATATCTTTCTCGACGGCGCGCTCGGCGGTTAGTCGAACCCCCCATGGTTCGACATGGAGGCGCGTATCTATTATTTGCATAACCTCATCGAAACTGACCGGTCTTACAATGACGCCCTTGCGTGGAACCACCTCAACCATGCCGTCCAGCATCAGGCGATCGATCGCCTGATGAACGGGAGTTCGGCCGAGACCGAGCACCGTGGAAATATATGCCTCGTTGAGATAGTCGCCCGGCTTGAATACGCAAGTAATGATGCGATGCTTGATCAACCTATAGGCCACATCGCGCAACGATTCCGAGCTTTGTGATCGGCCTGTTTCCTCAGCAGAGGCCCGTGCCCGCCGGCGTTTGCGTCTATCTCGAGCTGCGTCAAGAACTACTGCATTCTCTTTCATCCAAGCACCGGTAGGGTTACGACCCGATATTCATGGGCAATCTTTCGCCCGAGTACCGGGTCCTCTAGTTCAAATGCGAATTGCGACGTTGGGCGCACGCCGCCGTTCGCGGGGAGTGTGCCGCAGAACATGAGAGTGGATTCATTCAAGTCGCCACCACCTGTATAGCACGCGATAAGCGCTTCCGGATGCAGCATCGCCGTAACAGAACCTTCCTGATAGACCGTGCGCTCGCCGCCTTCGAAGACGAAGGACCGGAGCAACAGCTCGTCCCAGTGATCGACTACTTCATCATAATCCCAGAACGCCGGAGCAATGGGCTTTTCGCACATCTGTTTGGAGACCGTGACACTATAGCTCTCGACTTTCCGATCGGTGTGATCAGATCCGACGCCGATCCAGAGCTTGCCGCCCTGACGCAGCAACACGAATTCGACTTCGCCGCCCGATTCCGTGCCGCTTGCCTCAATCTCCGTTCCGGTCGTCAACCGCGACACCGCTACCCGATAGAAAACTGGAGTAAAGGCGGGCTCGCGTACGCCTAATTCCCTAAGTTCAACGATATGTTTTTCGACGGCCGAAGGATCGCGGCCGGTCCAACCAGCAATAACGGCGGCTTCTATTGCAAGAGCTTGGTGCTTCAGGCTGGATCCTAAGTTGAGGGTCAAATTAAGACGAGCCACGGAGGAAGATTCCCATGAGATAAGCCCCGTCTGCTGTAGACGAGCTGTGATATTTGACAGCTGTTTATCAATTGTCAACGTCGGATTTCCGGGTAGTGTCCTGAATCACGTGGCTATGTCATGCGATCGATAGCCTGAGTCTGACCGTTTCCGCCCAGGCAGCGCCGCGAGGGGCCTGGTTCGAAGCAGAACCTGCTGATCCGTCAACCAAATGTACCTGCAGCGCCGGCCGCGGCTAGTGCTCCGGCGGGCGCGCCCACTCCACGGTTCGACCGCCCTCTGCTGTCGTCGCAGCCGGCTCGAGCTGCTCCTTCGGACGACCGGTGAACCTGTCAATTAAAACCAAAGGATACCTGTCTTGACACATCAGGGTGGCAGTGATCGCATTGACAGCAATCTGAGAAATGAATATGGTATTTCACATGGACTGTTCTGGTCCCGGAGGGGGTACTGTCCAACGAATGCGGCCGATGGATCAGCTGCTTGTTCATATCGAGGCGACAGGATGGGGTCACTACATCCGACCGCGACTGCGCGGGCGGGACCCATAGCGGTCGGGCATGTCACGTTCCACGCGACGTTGGTACACAAATCGCCCCGTGGTACTGGTCTGACCAGAGCGTCGCTTGAGAGGTAAAGCTCGATAGAAAAATGCAATGGAGAGAGATGGGGATGTGGGGGATCTCGCCATGCCGCCTGATGCCGGCCGTAGGGAACGCTAAGAAAAACAGCAACCCTACCGGTGCTGTCCGTGCGTCGATGGATTGCGAGCTTCGCGTGCCCGAAGCCCCTGTCGGTGGCGCAGGGCTGAATTTCCGGGAAGGCCTGCAGCAGCGGTGGCGCCTTTACGGACCATCGCTT
>JASHTF010000237.1 GCA_030040715.1 Gammaproteobacteria bacterium
CAGCACCGACAGCACGATGTTGAACGTGAATAGCGCATCGAGCGCCTGCTTCGGCAGCGGCAGGACGATCATCGCCAGCACCGCGAGCAGCAGCAGCGGCGCGCCGGCGCCACGCACGAGCAGCGCACGCACACCGCCCGCGCCACCTGCGACGCCCGGCGTCGCCGCGCTATTGAGGGCCAGTTCCGCCATCGGCAGCGAGGGAGCAAAACCCGTGCCGCGCCGGTGCGACAAAATATCGGCGGCTCAAGCGGTTATCCAGGCGCGACGGCGGTCACAGAATCCGCGCGCGATCAGCCGTCGGCCGGCGGCCCAGGCGGCTGCGCGGGTAGCTCGATCAGCGGCGGCCGTGGCGGCGGCGTCGCGCGGCGCCGGGCGGCGCGCAGCTGATAGACATAAACCAGCACTTTGGCTACCGCGGCATACAGCTGCGCCGGAATTTCGCCGCCCAGCTCGCAGCTCGCGTGCAGCGCGCGCGCCAGCGGCGGCGCCTCTACGATCGGTATCTGGTGCTCGAGCGCCAGGGTGCGAATCGTGAGCGCGATCAGCTCAACTCCCTTCGCGACTACGATCGGAGCCCGCATGCGCTGTTCGTCGTAGCGCAGCGCGACCGCGTAGTGGGTCGGATTGGTGACCACCACGTCAGCCTTGGGTACCTGCTGCATCATGCGTTTGCGCGCCTGCTGCTGCTGCAGCCGCCGCACGCGTGCCTTGATCTCCGGACTACCCTCGGTCTCCTTGTGCTCCTCGCGCAGCTCCTGCCGCGTCATGCGCAGCGCCCGCTGGTACTGCCACAGCGCCAGCGGAACATCGACCGCCGCAATCACCGCGAGCGCGCCCGCGAGCGCGATTAAAGCCAGACCGATCAGCGCCAATGCATGCACGATGCCGGCAGACGGCGCCTCGGCGCCGAGGCCGGCGAAGCTGCGAAACTGCTTGGACAGCAACGCGACCGCCACCAGCGCCACGACCAGGAAACGCGCCAGCGCTTTGCCGAGCTCGATCAGGCCGCGCAGCGAGAAGATGCGGCCGAGCCCGGCGATCGGATCGAGCCGTGAGAAATCCGGCGTCAGGGCCTCGCTGCTGAAGGTCCAACCGCCGATCATCAGCGGTGCGAGCACCGCCGCGGCGAGCAGCAGCGCCAGCAGCGGCGCCACCGCCAGCAATCCCTGGCCGGCGCCATGCTCGAAGCGCTGCAGCATCGTGGCGCTGTCGCCTAGGTCCGCGCGCGAGAGCGACAGGCCGTCGCGCATCAGCGCCAGCAGCTGCACCCCGGTGTGCGGAGCCAGGGTATACAGACCTACTCCTCCGACCAGCACCACCGTCGCCGCACCCAGGTCGCGCGATCGCGGCACGTGGCCCTTGCTGCGCGCCTCCTCGAGCCGTTTTTGCGACGGACTTTCGGTACGTTCGCCACGATCTTGGACGTCGTCATCCGCCATGTATTGCGGCTCGCGGGCGCCGGTCGGGTGCTAGTGCACGCCGCCGAGCGCGCGCATGAAGGCAAATGCGGCCTGGAGCATGTCGATCAGCCCACCCTGCATGCTCGGCAATCCGAGCAACAGCGCCACCAGACCGAACACGAGCGCGATCGGAAAGCCGACCGCGAACAGATTCAGCGCCGGCGCCGCGCGGCTGATCACACCGAACGACAGATGGATCACGAGCAGCGCCGTCACGCCGGGCAGCGCGATGCGCACCGCACCGAACAGCATGACGCTGCCCCAGTCGGCGAGCGCGTGCAGCGCCGCGGGCGACAGCCCCTGCGGGCCGATCGGCAGGCCCTGAAAGCTGGCCGCCAGCGTCTGGATCAGAGCGATATGGCCGTTGAGCGCCAGGAAGGTCAGCGTTCCGAGCAACACGTACAGCTGGCCGAGCGACTGGGTGGTAACCGCACTCAGCGGATCGACGCTGAAAGCAAACCCGAGGCCCATCGCATTGGAGAGCATCTGCCCCGCGAACTCGAGTCCATCGAACATCAGCTGCAGTGCTAATCCCATCGCGATACCGATCACCACCTGCTGCGCCGTGGTCACGAGCCCGTCGGCCGACAACAGCGTGAGCCCCGTCACGCGTGGAATCACCGGCAGCAGCACCACGGTCAGCGCCAGCGCGATCACGATGCGCAGCCGCGGCGGCACGTAGCTCGCACCGAACATCGGTGCAACCATGAGACAGGCGCCGATGCGCACGAACGGGAAGAACGCGCTGCCGATCCAGCTCTCGATCTGCGCGAAGCTGATCACCGGCATAGCATGCTCATCACTCGCTCAATACGGATCGCGTACGTCTCAGGGGCGCAGCGTGCTCACCGGGGGCCGCTAACCGATCAAGCTCGGTATGCTCTCGATCAGTGTGCGCGTGTAGCCGATCAGCTCCTTGAGCATCCACGGCCCGGCGAGCACGATCGCGGCCGCCATGCCGATCAGCTTGGGGATGAAGGACAGCGTCATCTCGTTGATCTGCGTGGCCGCCTGGAACACGCCCACCAGCAGGCCGATCAGCAGTACGGTCAGCAGCAGCGGCGCCGCCAGCATCACCGCCATCTCGAGCGCGCGCTGCCCGATGGTCATCACGGTCTCAGGCGACATGGATGCTCCTCAAGTTTCATCAGTGATAAAA
>JASHTF010000238.1 GCA_030040715.1 Gammaproteobacteria bacterium
AGGTTGTGCAGGTCGCCGAGCGTCTCCTGATAGGCGCCGACCAGAAACGCCCCGAGGTAATACTCCTCGCCCGCTCGGGGCTCATGCAGCTCGAGCGTGCGCTTGATGTCGCGCGGCCCGACGAAACTGTCGATCTTGCCGTCCGAATCGCAGGTCATGTCGGCCAGGACGGCCTTGCGCGTCGGCGGCTCGCACAGGCGGTGGATCGGCATGATCGGGAACAGCTGATCGACCGCCCAGCTGTCGGGCAGGGACTGGAAAATCGAGAAGTTGCAGAAATAGGTATCGGATAGGACGTTCTCGAGATCCTCCAGCTCCTCGGGAAAGCGCTGGCGGCGGCGGCACAGGTCGCGGATGCGCGCGCAGCTCGCCCAGTAGAGCCGCTCGGTCAGGCCGCGGAACTCGAGCGACAGCAGTCCGAGATTGAACATCTGCATCGCCTGATCGCGCGCCGTGAGGGCATCGTGGTAGCACTCGACCAGGCGGCGCTCATCGATGTTGCGGTAGGCGTCGAGCAAGTCGCGCACCGGCTGCGGCAGGCGCGCCTCGCCCGTGCGCGCGGCATCCGTGCCCTCCACCCGGAAGCGGTCGAGGGCCGAGCGGCCGAGCACGTTGAAGATCAGCACGCTGTGATGCGCCGCGATCGCCCGTCCCGACTCGCTGATGATCATCGGATGAGGAATGCTGCGGGCGTTGCAGGCACTCCCGACGCGATAGATCACGTCGCTGGCGTACTCGTTGAGGGTGTAATTCATCGATGAGGCGTAATTGGTGCCGCTGCCGTCGTAGTCGATGCCCAGGCCGCCGCCGATATCGATGTATTCGAGTCCGGCACCCATCGACTTGAGCTCGGCGTAGACGTGGGCGAGCTCGTTGATCGCCTCCTTGATCCGGCGGATGTCCTGCAGCTGGCTGCCGGCGTGGCAATGCACCAGCTTGAAGCAGTCGAGCATGTCGCGCGCCTTCAGAATCGCGTGCAGCTCGAGGATCTCGGTGATGAATAGGCCGAACTTGGATTTCTCGCCGGTCGAGTCGCGCCAGCGTCCCGAGCCCTCGCTGGCGAGCTTGACGCGCGCGCCGAGCTTGGGGCGCACCCCCAGGTTATCGGCGTGTCGGAGCACCAGCTCCAGCTCGGAGAAGTTTTCGATCACGGGAATGATCGTGCGGCCGAGCTTGGTGGCGAGCATCACCGCCTCGATATAGCTCGAGTCCTTGAAGCCGTTGCAGATAATCGGGCGCTCGGGGGCGGCTTCGGTCATCGCCATGACGGCCAACAGCTCGGGCTTGGAGCCGACCTCGAGGCCGAAGCCGAACTCCTTGCCGTAGCGGAACACCTCCTCGACCACCAGGCGCTGCTGGTTGACCTTGATCGGATACACCGCGGTGTAGCGGTTGTGGTAGTCGTTCTCGGTGATGGCCTGATTGAAGGCGTCGTGCAGGCGGCGCAACCGATGCGCCAGGATATCCGAGAAGCGGATCACAACCGGCGCCGACAGGTCGCGCTCCGCGAGGCCCTGGACGACCTCGAACAGGTCGATCTCGTGCGCCGGGGTGGTATCGGGGCGCACGACGACGTGGCCGGCGGCGTTGATGGAGAAATAGCCCAGACCCCAGGCCGCGACGTTGTAGAGCTCGAGGGCATCCTCGATGCTCCAGCTCTGGCTGCTGCTCTGTCCCAGTGGCGCGATCAGCGCCGGTTGCGGTTGCCCCACGATGATTCAGCCTCGCGTGCGCGCGGTTTTGCAAGGGCTCGCACGATAGCAAATCGTCTTGACAAGTAAATGCCAACTGGATGCCGCTTCCGGCGGGAGCTGCCCTACAATCGCGTCTGGGAACCGAAGGCAGCGCGCGGATGGCGATCGATTTCTACTGGGGCGACGGCAGCGCACATTGCTGGCGCGTCGCGCTGGCCCTGGAATACAAGCGGCTCGAATACCGCAGCCACATGCTGCACTTCGAGCTGCAGGAACATAAGTCGCCGCAGATGCTCGCGCTGAATTTTCGCGGCCGGCTGCCGGTGCTGCGCGATAACGACTACGTCGTGTTCGAATCGCTGGCGATCCTGTATTACCTCGACCGCAAGTATCCGCAGCCGCCGATTTTCGGACGCACGCCCGAGGAGTCCGGCGTGATCATGCGCGTGATCTGCGAGTACCAGGCCTACGCCGAGCCACCGCTGAAGCAGATCGCGCGCGCACTGCTCGATCCCCGCGGGCGCGACGGCGACGATGCGCTCGCCGACGAGGCTCTGGCGGCGGCCATGCACCGCCTGGCCGGCGAGGCGCGCACCATCGAGCAGCGGCTGGCGCGCTCGGACTGGGTAGTCGGCGAGAGCTTCTCGGCGGCCGACATGATGATCTATCCGGACATCCGCCTGCTGCTGCAGACCCTGCGCGCGCCCGAGGCGCGCGAGCTGGCGGCCCGCTTCCTGCCGGTCGAGGTCAATTACCCCGCGATCGGTCGCTGGCTCGAGCGCGTCGCCGCCCTTCCGGGCCACGAGCGCACCTGGCCGCCGCGCTGGCGCTGAGCGTGAGCGTTGGCGCTGAGCGTTGGCGCTGGGCGCTGTGCCCGCGCCGCGCGAGCCGCGCCGCGCGAGCCGTAGCGCGCGAGCCGCGGCGCACGTGACTGCGGAAGCCCACCCGCTCGCGCCGCTAGCGACCTGGCGCCGCGATTGCTACGCTTCGGCTCCCACTGTTCGGACCCATCATGAGCCAACCCAGTCAGATTCACGTCGAGTTTCCCGGCCGCATCGTGTGCGTAGGCTTCGGCAGCGTCGGCCACGGAGTGCTGCCGCTGATTCTGCGGCATATCGGCATCGCCCCGGAGCGCATCACCGTGGTGACGGCCGACGACGCCGGGCGCGAGGAAGCGTCACGCTTCAACGTGCGGTTCATCAAGGAGCCGCTGACGCGGGAGAATCTGCGCCGTACGCTCGATCCGCTGCTCGGACGCGGCGATTTTCTGCTCAACGTGTCGGTCGACGTCTCGAGCGTCGCGCTGATTCGTTACTGCTGGGAGAAGGGCGCGATGTACCTGGATACGTGCATCGAGCCGTGGCCGGGCACCTACACCGACCCGACCCTCGCCCCCGCGAAGCGCACCAATTACGCGCTGCGCGAGGAGGTGCTGGCACTGCGCGCCGGCAATGCGCGCGCGCCCACCGCGGTGCTCACGCACGGGGCCAACCCCGGTCTGGTGTCGCATCTGCTCAAGCA
>JASHTF010000239.1 GCA_030040715.1 Gammaproteobacteria bacterium
CCGCCGTAATCTTGACTCTCGAGCCGGTCCTGCAGCCGACTGCGTCGCTCCCACAGAAGCGAGCAGAAAACATGCCAGCGCCGTGCGCGCACTGGGCGCGAGCAGCCGTCACCGGCCTTCACAGCCCCTCCTCGGGCGCACTGTCGCGGCTGAGGATCACGAGCTCGACGCGCCGGTTCGCCGAGCGGCCGGCGGCCGTGCTGTTCGGCGCCGCCGGACGATAGGGGCCGAAACCGAGCACCGCCATGCGCGCGGGCGCGATGCCGCGGTCCATGAACAGGTGCACGACACTCGCCGCACGCGCGGCCGATAGCTCCCAGTTGGAGGGAAATGCCGCCGTGTTGATCGGCCGGTCATCGGTGTGGCCCTCGACGCGGATTGCGTTCGGCCAGGCCTTGAGCGCATCCGCCAGACGCTGCAGTATCGCCCCCGCCGCCGGTGACAGCCGCGCAACGCCGCTGCCAAACAGGACGTCGGTACTGATATCGACTCCGACCCAGGTGTCGTGCTGATGCACGCTGACCTGGCCGGAAGCGATCAATGCCCGCATCGCCTCACCCACGCTCTGTGCAACCTGGCCGAGCTCATGCTCGGCGGCCAGATCGCGCGGCTGAGTCGGCGGCACGACGCTCGGCGTGCCGGTCGCGGCAGCGCCGTTCGCGCTGCCGTTGCTCGCGCTCGCCGAGCTCTGCGCGCCCGAGCCGTGATCCTCGGCAGGTCGCTCGCCGTGCGCGAGCGCTAACAACGGCTCGGCCGATCCGGGCTGCGATAGCAACCGCGGTGCCGGCAGACCGGCAGCGATCATCCGGTTCACCTGCGCGAGCGGCAGCTGCTGCTCGATCGGCTGCAGGCGTGTTTGACCGATATTGATCGGCTGCGAGGAGTGCGGTGTGCCGTGGAATGCCTGGGTCAATGAGTCGGACACCACCCGGTACTTGCCCTCGTTGACCGAAGAGATCGAGTACATCACCACGAAGAACGCCAGCAGCAGCGTGACCAGATCTCCATAGGGGATCGCCCAGGCCTCGTGGCGCTCGAGCTCGTCGGTACGTCTGCGGCGTGGCATGCGCTGCTCGCTCAGTGCAGGAAGCCGCGCAGACGGCCTTCGATGATGCGGGGGTTCTCACCCTCGGCGAGCGCGATCAAACCCTCGACCTGCATCTCGCACAGGTGGGTATGTGTCTGCACGGCGACCTTGAGCTTGTTGGCGATCGGCAGAAAAAACAGGTTCGCGAGACCGATGCCATAGACCGTGGCGGTAAAGGCGGCCGCGATGCCGTGACCGAGCTGCGCGGGATCATTGAGGTTCTGCATCACCGCCATGAGGCCGAGCACCGCGCCGATGATGCCGAGCGTCGGCGAGTACACGCCCATGCCCTCGAACACGCGCGCGGCGCGGATATCGGCGGCCTCGCGCGCGTGCAGCTCGAGCTCGAGAGTGTTACGGATGGTGTCCGGCTCGCTGCCATCGACGACCAGCTGCAGTCCCTTGCGCAGGAACTGGTCGGATTCGGTTTCGAGTACGGTCTCCAGGCCGAGCAGTCCCTGACGGCGTGAGATCACGCTCCAATCGACGATCTTCCTGACCAGCAGCTCCGGGTCATACTCCTGCGGGCGCAATACCCAAGGCAGCATCACGAAGGCACGACGCATGACCTCGAGCGGCGTCTGCACGCAGATGGCTGCGACCGTGCCGAGGATCACGATGATGAACGCCGCTGACGACAGCAGCGCATGCAGCCCCGCGCCCTTGAGCACTGCCCCGAGCACGATGGCAATCCCGCCGAGCACCAGGCCACCTATGCTGAGAAGATCCACGATGTCCCCGACTCGCGTCCTGCGGCTGCGCTAGCGATACCAATCGGCGAGCAGCGCCCGCAGCCGCAGCAGTGCCTGGCCATGCAGCTGACAGACGCGTGACTCGGTCACTTTAAGCACCGCACCGATCTCCTTGAGGTTGAGCTCATGCTCGTAGTACAGCGACAGCACCAGGCGCTCGCGTTCCGGCAGCTGCTCGATCGCCGCCGCGATGGCCTTGCGACGCGACTCATCGAGCGCCAGACGCTCGGGGTCCGGTCCGGTGTCGGCGATACGGTCGAGCGGCGCGTCCTCCGGGCCTTCACCTTCGGTAAAGCGCAGCAGCTGGCAGCCGAGCGCATCGCTGAGCACGCGCTGGTACTCGGTCAGCGGCACACCCATCTCTGCGGCAACCTCGGCCTCGCTCGCCTGCGAGCCGAGGCGCGCTTCGACGGAGCGCAGCGCGAGTGCCGCGGCACGCGCCTTGCGATGTACGGAGCGCGGCGCCCAATCGAGCTTGCGCAGCGCATCGAGCATGGCGCCGCGGATGCGAATGCCGGCGTAGGTCTCGAAGCTCGCACCGCGGCCGCTGGAGTAGTTTTGCGCCGCCTCGAGCAGTCCCATCATGCCCGCCTGCATCAGATCCTGGATTTCGACCTGCGGTGGCAGACGCCCGGCGAGGTGATAAGCGATGCGCTTGACCAGATCGGCATGCCGCTGCACCAGTACCTCGAGATCCACTCGCGGCTGCGTCTGCTCGTAGGCGCGCAGGCCCTGATTCATTTGAGAACCTGCAGCTGTGGGGCGGGCCGCACGAGCATGCGCTCGAAAAAGAACTCCACCCGGCCGCTCGGACCGGCCGGTAGCGGCCAGCGGCTCGCCGTACGCGCGAGCTTGCGGAACGCGTGCGCAGCCGGCGACGACGGAAACAGCTCGAGCACGGCACGCTGCGCCTGCACCGCCTTGTGTAGCGCCGCGTCCTTGGGAATCTCGCCGACATAATCGAGTACGACGTCCAGATAGCGATCGGTCACGCGCTGCAATCGCCGGAACAAGCTCTCGCCCTGTCCGTGCTCGCCCGTCATGTTGGCGACGACGCGGAACTGGCGTACCCCACGCTCGCGGCTGAGCACCTTGATCAGGGCGTAGGTGTCGGTCAGGGCTGCGGGCTCATCGCACAGCACCACCATTACCTGCTGCGCCGACTGGCAGAACTGCAGCACCGACTCACAGATACCGGCCGCGGTGTCGACGATCATCATCTCGAGCGGCTCGGGCAGCGCCGCGAACGCCTGCACGATGGCGGCCTGCTCAGTGCGCGAGAGCGCGGCCATGCGCGCGACTCCCGATGCCGCCGGCACCACGCGTACGCCGGCGCTGCTCGCCACGATGACCTCCTCGAGCCGTCGTTCACCGCGCAGTACATGCTCGAGCGTGTAGCGCGGCGTCAAACCGAGCAGCACGTCGACGTTAGCGAGGCCGAGGTCGCCGTCGAGCAGCAGGATGTGACGCCCCGTCTGCGCCAGTGCGGTCGCGAGATTTACCGCCACCGAGCTCTTGCCGGTACCGCCCTTGCCACCGGTGACGGCGATCACCTGTACTGCCGGCAACGCCGGCAGCGCCGCCCGGGCTCGCGCTTCAGGCTGCGGCATGAAGCCTTCCCCCGTAACGGCGCGCGAGCAGCTCGTCATCCGGAGCGCAGCGTGCGACGCGCGCCAGCTCCACCGCGCGCGCCACCAGCTGATGCGCACGCGCCGGCCGCAGATCCTCGGGAATGCGACCACCCTCGGCGCAGTAGGCCACCGGCAGCTGCGAACCCACCAGTGCCGAGAGCGCGCCGCCGAGGCTGACGGCCTCATCGATGCGCGTGAGCGCACAGCAGCTCACGCCGGGGGTGGCGAATTGCGTCACCGCCTGCTCGACCACGCCGGCTTGCGCGCTCGCCGGCAGTACCAGCAACGAGGTCAGCTGTGCGCACTGCTCGCGCAGCGAGCGGTATTGCGTGGCCGAGGCGCTGTCGGGACTGCTCGCGCCGGGCGTGTCAATCAGGATACAGCGGTCCGGCAGTGCGGCGATGCGAGCCGCGAGCTGCACGCCATCGAGCGCGATCTCCACGCGCACGCCGAGCACGCGGCCGAGACTCCGGAGCTGCTCGTGCGCGCCCAGGCGCTCGTCGTCGGTCGAGATGATGAGCAGGTTTGCGGCATCCTGCTCGAGCACGTAGCGCGTCGCGAGTTTGGCGAGCGTGGTCGTCTTGCCACCTCCGGGCGGGCCGACCAGCGCCAGCGCCCCGCGCACCTGGGCCGGCGGCGGACAGGTCTGGATACGGCGCGCGAGCAGCGCATAGGGCATGCGTTGCGATTGCTCGCTGGTCATGCCCGACGGCAGCTCGGCGAGGATCTGCAGCGCCAGTGTCGCATCCAACCCGAGCTTGGCGAGATCGGACAGCGCACGCGCCCTCAACGGCTCGCGCCGTGTGAAATCGTTCCACGTCAGCGCTGCCACCTGCTGCTCGAGCAACGAGCGCAGGCTGCGCAGCTCCTCTTCGACTGAGCCGGCAGCCGCATCAGCCCGCTCGGGCGTCGGCCGGCGCGCGGCGTCGGCCGCTTCGAAAGCGCCGTCGGCGGAATCCGCGGCCGCCTCGGCGCCGTGCTCAGCCACGGCGGTCAGGTGACCGGCGCTGGCGGCCGCCTGTGCCCATTCGAGCGCGCCGGCGTCGGA
>JASHTF010000032.1 GCA_030040715.1 Gammaproteobacteria bacterium
CAGGATGCGCTCGGTGGTCGTCGTCTTGCCGGCGTCGATGTGCGCCGAGATGCCGATGTTCCGATAACGCTCGATGGGCGTCGCACGTGCCACGATCTACTCCTGCTGCTCGTTCCGCTGCTCGTTCTGCTACTCGTCAATGCTCACCATGGAGACTTCGCCGGAGCCGCTGCGCGCCGTACCTCACGAGCCGCGCCGGCATCGCTCGCTTCAGCACCGCAGAGAGCTCAAGGGGAATCCGGATCAGGAGGGTACCCTCGAGTCCGCGCGGCCGACCGCCGGTGCCGCCGTGCGGCGACCGGTGGCGAGCGCCGGCCGCCGCTCACCAGCGATAATGCGCGAAGGCCTTGTTGGCCTCCGCCATGCGGTGGGTGTCCTCGCGCTTGCGCACCGCCGCGCCGCGGTTTTCCGCCGCGTCCATCAGCTCGTGCGCCAGACGAAACGCCATCGACTTCTCGGTGCGGTCGCGCGCCGCCTCGATGACCCAGCGCATCGCCAGCGTCTGGCGACGGCTCGCGCGTACCTCGACTGGAACCTGGTAGGTCGCGCCGCCGACGCGGCGCGACTTCACCTCGACCACCGGCTTGACGTTATCCAGCGCCTGCGTCAGCAGCTCGATCGCCTCGGTACCCTGGCGACCGGTCTTCTCGCTGATCCGTGCGATCGCGCCGTACAGGATCTGCTCGGCGACCGACTTCTTGCCGCTGTGCATGACCACGTTCATGAACTTCGCCAGCATCTCGCTGTTGAATTTCGGGTCGGGAAGAATCGTGCGGCTCGGAGCCGCGGCGCGACGGGACATGCTCCTATACCTCTATCATTGCTTCGGGCGCTTGGCACCGTATTTGGATCGGCCCTGCTTGCGATTGCCGACGCCGGCACAGTCGAGCGTGCCGCGGACGGTGTGATAGCGCACGCCGGGCAAGTCCTTGACGCGACCGCCGCGGATCAGGACTACCGAGTGCTCCTGCAGGTTGTGGCCCTCGCCGCCGATGTAGCTGGTGACCTCATAGCCGTTGGTCAAGCGCACGCGCGCCACCTTGCGCAGCGCCGAGTTCGGCTTCTTCGGCGTAGTGGTATAGACACGGGTGCACACTCCGCGCTTCTGCGGCGAGGCCCCGAGCGCCGGTACCTTGGTCTTCTCCGCCTTGGATTGTCGCGGCTGACGGATCAACTGACCGGTAGTGGCCATGCAAACTCCCGCATCAAATTCCAGCTCTCCAGCAGATCAAGTTTCACGATCCGGCTCACGTCTGTCGGAGCCACGACCGGCGCCAACTCGAGCGACAAACGCGGCGGCTCACGAGACGCGCCGGGCCGCCCCACCCTGGGACGGCCCGGCGCTTCCAGATCTCTATTTCCGGTCGGGCAGACGTGTTGGGCCGGACCGACAAAGGCCGGCGATTCTAGGCACTAACTGGTGTTTGGTCAATGTCTTACTGCACGGCTGCGGGGGCGCTGCAGCCACCGTGGATACCTGGCCACGAGCGCCAACGGGACTCGGCGGCGGCCACCGTCAGTGGCTGCGCGCGGCAGCCGCGTCGCGAGCGGGCCGGTGGGTCTCGAGATAGGTCTTCAGCCGCATGAGATCCGTATCCAGCTCGCTCTTGGGGTCTGCACCCAGCAGCTGCGCTATGGCGTGTCCGAGCCGCCCAGCCGGCGGGCGATACCAGAGATGTACCTGCAGGCGCGTTCCATCGGCCTCGGCCTCGAAGCGAGCCAGTCCGGAGTGCTCGAATGATGAATCCTCCACGGTGCGCCAGGCGAGCAGCCGATTCTTTTCCAGCTGCGTCGTGACCGCGTTCCACTCCAGCGGTACCCCGAGAGGTCCTGCGATTCTCCAGTGGGTACTGCCATCCTCTCGTCGCTGCACCGCGAGGACGTTGCGCATCAACAGCGGAAAGCTCTCGCAGTCGCACAGCGTCTCGAACACGCGATGCACCGGAGCATGGATGCGCAGGCTCTTGCGCACGGCGAGGCTGCCGTCGAGACCATTGGCGCCGGCGCGCGCCGGACCGGCCCAGATGCTGCGCAGAAGCAACACCGTGCCGGCGGTCGCGCTCAGCGCGCCCAGGGCTCCCCGGCGTACCAGACCACCCCAGAGTAATCCGCCCCCCGCCGCGGCCGTCGCCAGACGTGTACCGGGCGACCAACGCCGCCGTAGCACCCACGGCCCAGCGTGGCGCGCCCTGCCGCCCTGCAACGCAGAAATGTGGTCGGCCGACTCGTGCACGGACAGTTGCTCCTGCACCGCGCGCACACCGGGCACGGCTGCCACCGCGCGCAGTAACGGCCCTTGCTCCCAGGCCAGCACCGCCCCGCGCAGCAGCACCCGCTGCGGGGCAGTGACACTGACGTGGATGGCGCCAGGGTGCGAGACGATACGCCCGAGACATGCGCGCACGCGCTCGATCAGCACCGTCGCCTCGACGCCGCTCGGCCGCAGTCGGCCGCGCCGCCGTGCGATCCATCCGGCGAGCCGGTTGCCCAGATCACGGCCGGCCCCGCACGTGGTCGAGATCAGTCGCCGCAGCGCGCGGCCTGATTGTTCACTGAGCCGGGCGCGACGCCGCCGCCCACTGGCCGGATCGAAGTAATAGCTCAAGGTGGCCAAGGCAAAGGCTGCAGTGAGAAAACGCGCCACGGATCGAGCAGGCTTCAACACGGCGAACCTCCATTCCGATGCGGCGCCGCGTCGAACGCTCCGGTGCACGCGCTCGGATTCAGTAAGCCATGAGCAGCACTAGCAAGCACCATGCCGCAAGCCTGCGACACCGCTGGAGTCGAGCAAGTCAGGGTCCGGAGGACGACGGCGCCCGAGCGGCGACCATCGTGTACCGCTCAGCCTGCAGCTTTTTCTGCACCGCTGCGGCGTTTTTTCACGGCCGCTCGTGCAGCGGTCGCGGCTTGCTCGGCGGGCAACGACTCAGCACGCGACCACTCACGCACGCGCGCCCGCGCGGGTCGCTGCCGCTCCCGCCGCCAGCGCCGCCACTGCGCCGGTGTATCGATATCCGCCGCAATGCGTGCACTGCGGTGCAATCGCACCGGTAGGCCGCGTCGCCGTGCCTCACGCAGATGGCCGCGCAGACTGGCTCTTCCAAAGCGAAAGCGCATCACGGTGCCCGCCGCCAGATACAGGGCATTGGTACCGGTACCGCTGGTATCCGGGCACAGCAGCAGTCCGCCGACGAGCCGTGCACCCGCGCGCGCCACGGCCCGCAAATCGCGCGCGCGCAGTCGCGGCAAATCGCAGGCCGCGACGATCACGGCCGCGGCGCCGCGTGCGCGCACCCGGCGCAGCGCCGATGTCGCGGCTGCGTTCAGCCCGCGCCGCCGCGGCTCGCGCAGTGCCGTGGCACCGTAGCGCTCAGCGACGGTGAGCGTCTCCTGACAGCGGCTCACCACCGCAGTGCGCCCGACGCCGGGAAAGCGCGCCGCGGTGGCGAGCACCCGCCGCAGCAACCGCTCGTTCAACCGCCGCCGGCCGCGCGCGCTCAGCACCGGGGCGAGGCGGCTCTTGCCGTTCGCGAGCGACTTCACCGGGATGATCAGCCACGGTCGCATCCGTTCACCGGCGGATCAGTCGGCGCAGACTTCGCCGGCGATATGTCGCCCGATCGGAATCGCCGCGGTGGCCGCCGGCGATGGCGCGTTACAGACGTGCAGCGTTCGCGCGGTTCTGCGCAGCAGGAAATCGTGCCGCAGGGTCCCGTCGCGCATCACCACCTGGGCGCGCACGCCGCTCGGATAAGGTGCGAGATCGGCGGCGCGGATCTCGGGACAGTACTTGCGACACAGTCGCGCGTAGGCCGGGCGGGACCACGAGCTCCACTGCTCCGCGAGCGCCGTGCGCAGATGCCGGCGTGCGAGTCGATAGAAACCTCCGAAGCACAGCATCTTCAGCGTGTCACTGAGGTTGAACGCCGCGCGTGAATAACCCTCGCGCGCCAGGCTGAGCACGGCATTGGGGCCGACGATCACACCGCCGCCGACGGTGCGCGTCAGATGCACGCCGAGAAACGGCAGCCGTGGATCCGGGATCGGATAGATGAGGTGCTGGATGATGCCGGCCATACGCTGCGGCAGGCGATAGTACTCACCGCGAAATGGCACCACGCGAAAATCTGCGGCGAGACCGGACAAATCCGCGAGCCGGTCCGCCATCAGGCCCGCACAAACGACCAGCTGTCGCGCCTGGAAGCGGTCCGTGAGCGTGCGTACCAGGACCTGCTCGCCGTTCTCTTCGATTCCGCATACGTGCTGTCCGAGTCGAATCTCGGCTCCCTGCGCCTGAATGCGGGCCGCCATCACGCGCGCCACCGCGGGGTAATCAACGATCGCGGTCGCCGGCACCCACAGCGCCCCCAGTCCGACAATGCGTGGCTCGCGCCGGCGCAGCTCCGCCCGATCGAGCACTTCCACCTGCACCCCGTTGCGCGCGCAGCGCTCAGCCAGCGCCCCCATGCGCTCGACCTCGAGCTCGTCGGTAGCCACCAGCAGCTTCCCGCAGCGCTCGAACGGAAGCCCATGCTGCGCGCAGAACGCGCTGGTCGCCGCGGCGCCCTCACGACACCAGCACGCCTGCAAGCTTCCCGGCGCGTAATACACTCCGGCGTGCACGACGCCGCTGTTATGCCCGCTCTGGTGAACGGCTACCGCCGTCTCCTTCTCCAGCAACAACAGCGAGCGGCCCGGATAGCGCTCGAGCAGATGCATCGCGGCCGACAAGCCCACCACGCCGCCGCCGATTACTACAAACTGGTACTGCACCGGCACAAAACTACCTTATTCAACGCACATTTGTTATACAGCACGCATGTCGACTCCCGAGTCTGCGACCCCGGCACGTACGCCGCCAGAGCCCGATTTGCGCTTCAACATCGGCGATGCCGCCGATTCGCTCGAGCGCATGCGCGAGCTGTATGCGCGCTTCGGCGACATCTATCGGGTGTACTCGCCCGCACGCCATCGCTACGCCTACGTGATCAATCATCCCGACGATGTGAAGCGTGTGCTGGTGACCAATCACGCCAACTACCACAAGGGGTTCGGGCTCGACCGCGTGAAGATGCTGCTCGGTAACGGCCTGGTTACCAGTGACGGAGAGTTCTGGCGCTCACAGCGCCTCATGATGCAGCCCATGTTTCATCGACGCGTGATCGCGCAGTTCGGCGCCATGATCGATGCCGCCAACGACCGGCTCATGGCGCGCTGGGACCAGCTGGCCGGCGGCGACGAGGCCGTGAACGTCACCGATGAGATGAGCGAGCTCACGCTGGAGGTCATCCTGCGCTCGATCTTCGGAGATGACCTCGATCGCCTGACGCGCGAGCTCGGCGGCAATCCCTTCGAGCTCATCACGCGGGAGCCGACCCGGGATCTGACCTTTGCCTACCGCTTCCGGCAGCTGAGAAAGCTCGTGAGCGAGCTGGCAGCCCGCCGTCGCAGCGAGCCGGGTGAGCACTTCGACTTCATCGGCATGCTGGTGAGTACGCGCGACCGCAACACCGGCGCACCGATGGGAGAGCGCGAACTGGTCGATGAGGTCATGACGCTGATCATCGCCGGACATGAGACGGCCGCCGCGACCTTGAACGCGGCCTGGTATCTGCTGTCGCAGCATCCCGAAGTCGAGCAACGTCTGCATGCCGAGATCGACGCCGTCACGGACGCGGGGCTGCTGAGCCTCAACGCCGCCGAGTCCTTGCCGTACACGCGCAGCATTCTGGTCGAAACCTTGCGGCTGTACCCGCCGGTGTGGCTGTATTCGCGCCGCACGCTCGGTCCCGACGTGCTCGCCGGCTATCACACTCCGGCCGGCGTCGATGTACTCCTCAGTTCCTATCTGCTGCACCGTCATCCGCAGTTCTGGAGCGATCCCGAAGCCTTCCGCCCCGATCGTCCGGAAGCGCAGCTGGAAGCCAAACGTCCGCGCTTTGCCTATGTGCCATTCTCGGCCGGGCCTCGCCACTGCATCGGCGAGACCATGGCCATGTACGAGATGACGCTACATCTCTATAGATTCGCGCGTCGCTATCGGCTCTGCTATCCGCCTCGGCAGCCGATGGAGCTCGAGGCGCTGATCAATCTGCGTACCCGCCATCCGCTGATGATGCGGTTGCAGCGGCGCTGAGCCCGGTTAACCGTGGTCCAGCGACGCTAGGTGGCGGCTGCTCCGTCGGCGACGGCGGTGGCGGACGAACCGGCCGGCAGCAGCCGCGCGATGCGCTCGAGCGCTGGCGGATGTGAGTAGTAGAACGCCACGTACAGCCGATCCGGGGTCAGCGTGCTGGCGTTGTCGCGATACAGCTTGACCAGCGCCGCGGCCAACTCCGGCGCGCTCGCGTAGCGTGCGGCGAAGCCGTCGGCTTGAAACTCCTGGCGGCGCGACCACAGCGCGCCGAGCGGCGTGGTGAAGAAAGTCAGTGCCGGCGCCGCCAGCACCAGCAGCAACAACGCGGCCTGCACCGACGGCAACGCCACACCGAGTGCGGAGTAGAACGCCGGGCGCGCCGCCAGCCATCCGTACAGCGCCAGACCCGCGAGCGTGCTCGCAGCCGAGACCAGCAGCCGCTTGCGGATGTGCCGCAGACGAAAGTGGCCGAGCTCGTGCGCCAGTACCGCCTCGATCTCCGGCGCGCCGAGCTGCTCGAGCAGCGTATCGAAGAACACGATGCGCTTGTGGCGACCGATGCCGGTGAAATAGGCATTGCCATGGGTCGAGCGGCGCGAGCTGTCGACCACGAACACTCCCGAGGAGCTGAAGCCGCAGCGCTCGAGCAACGCCTCGATCCGCTGCTTCAACGCCGCGTCCTCGAGCGGAGAGAAGCGGTTGAACAGCGGTGCGATGAAGGCCGGCCAGGCCCAGGTCATCAGCAGCGCCACCGCGAGCCAGATCGCCCACACGCACAGCCACCACCAGCCGCCCGTGCGACGCATCACGGCGAGCGTTGCCAGCACCAACGGCCCACCGAGCAGCACGGCGAGCGCCACCCCTTTGCCAAGATCAGCCAGGAACAGCCGCGGTGTCAGCCGATTGAACCCGAAGCGCGCCTCGAGCCTGAAGGTACGCCACAGCGACAGCGGCAGATGGATGGCCCACGCGACGCAGGCGACCGTCCCGACCACGGCCGCGCCCAGCCATGGCTCGCCCCAGCCGGTGCGGCGCCAGAGCGCATCGAAGCCCGCGATGCCTCCTCCGACCGTGAGCGCGAGCGTGAGTCCCGCCTGAACGAGCGCGCCGATGCGTCCGAGCTCCACCCGGGCGATGGTGTAGTCGGCGGCCTTGCGATGCTGCTGCGGCGAGATCAGGCGCGCAAACGCCTCCGGCACGCGCTCGCGGTGCGCGGCAATGGCCGCGATCTGGCGCTGGGCAAGCCACAGCTCCACGACGACACTCGTGGCTACCGCGGCAATGAACAGAAAGGTCAGCCAATGCATGGTGCGCTCGACGACGGCCCCGTCAGGGCGGCGGGGGCGGCCGCCCGGCCCCTCATCACTACCCCTGAATGCGGCCGCAGGCAAGCGGCACGGCGGCGACCGCGGGCGGATGCAGCCTCTCGCTATAATGAGGTCGCAAGCGCCCACGCGGGGCCAGGGCCGAGCGCGGGGCGAGAAGCCCACGCCAGGAGTAGCAATCGTTGCAGTGTCCTATGTGCAATGTCGAGCTGACGCCGACGGTTCGACACAAGCTCACGGTGGGCTGCTGCCCCTCCTGCAAGGGGATGTGGCTCGAGGCTCGGGAACTCGGCGAGCTCGAGGATGAGGTGTTCGACTTTGGCGAGCATGCCAAGGGCACGCTCGTCGTCGATGCCACGCCGACGGCCGATAAATGTCCGGCATGCCGCGCCGCACTGCAACGCTTCCGCTACCGCTTCTACGATCTGCAGATGGAGCTCTGCCCGAGTGGCCACGGGTACTGGCTGGAAGACAATGAGGACACCCGCGTCCTGGAGCTGATGAACCGCGAGGAACAGGACCTCAAGCGCAAGCTACGCGCGGAAGACCGCTGGGCGTCGCTGTTGAAGCATATGCGCTCGCGCTCTTTCTTCGACAAACTGCGCGACCTGTTCCGTTAGCGCCCGCGCGGGCTTGCGTCGCGGACCCGTGGCGCTGTCGAATTTCCCGCAACTCGTTCGTCGTAGGGGACAGAGGCTCCATCGACGAGGTCGTCACCGCGCCGATGGTTCGTTAGATCCAGCACTGGGGAGATGCGAGCGATGAAGGTCATGGTTTTCGTCAAGGCTACCAAGGAGAGCGAGGCTGGCCAGATGCCGAGCGAACAGTCGTGGAGCGCCATGGGGCAATTCAACGAGACGCTGGTAAAGGCCGGAGTCATGCTGGCCGCCGAGGGGCTCAAGCCCAGCGCGGCAGGCAAGCGCGTGCTGTTCTCGGGCGCCAGGCGCACCGTAACGGACGGCCCGTTCACAGAGACCAAGGAGCTCGTGGCCGGCTTCTGGCTTTGGCAGGTGCGATCGATCGAAGAGGCCGTCGAGTGGGTCAAGCGCTGTCCCAATCCGATGCCGACGGACTCCGAGATCGAGATTCGCCCGGTCATGGGTCCGGAGGATTTCGCCGGCCTCAAGGCGCAACGCTTATAGGAGTGCACAGATCACGCAGCTGGCAGTTCATCCGGGCTTCAATGGCAACTGTCGCGAAGCATTCGGGTTCTACGCTCGAACTTTCGGTGGACAGATCCGCGTGCTGATGACCTGGGGTGAATCACCGATGGCGGATGCTTCTGGCGGTGCCTCGAGCGATCGCATCATGCATGCGCGACTCGACATCGGCGGTCAATACCTTATGGGAGCCGACGCGCCGCCCGATCACCACCACGCCCCGGCCGCTCGCCGGCGGCCGCGACAGGCGATAGCTCACGATCGGCTCACCCTCATCACTATCATCGCTCGCGAGAGGATAGTGTCCACCGGGGCACGGGTAACCGCCGCCAGCGGCCGAGCGCCGGTGAGCGCGCCTCTCCCATGAGAACGCACGATCGTGGCAGCACTGCCGATCGCGGCGCCATTGACCGGACCGTCGCAGCCATCTGGCATATGGAATCGGCGAAGATCATCGCGTCGCTGGCGCGCATGCTGCGCGATGTGGCGGTCGCGGAAGAGCTGGCTCAGGACGCCGTAGTCAGTGCTCTGGAGCAATGGCCGCGGAGCGGCATCCCGGACAATCCGGCCGCCTGGCTCATGACCACCGCGCGCCATCGGGCCATCGATCAACTGCGCCGCGCCAAGATCGCTGATCGCAACAGCACGCTGATGGCTGAGGACTTCGAGGCCATGTCCGATTCCGGAGATAAAGTCGAGCGCGCCGCCGACGAGGACGTCTCGGATGACGTGCTGCGATTGATGTTCATCGCCTGTCACCCGGTGCTTTCCCCTGAGGCGCGCGTCGCCCTGACGCTGCGCCTGCTCGGAGGCCTGACCACCGCCGAGATTGCCCGCGCCTTCCTGGTCGCAGAACCGACGATTCAGCAACGCATCGTGCGCGCCAAGCGCACGCTCGCGGAAGCGCATGTCGCCTTCGAATTGCCCCGGCCGGCGGAGCGCTCCGCGCGCGTGGTCTCGCTGCTGGAAGTCATCTATCTGATATTCAACGAAGGTTACGCGGCCACTGCCGGCGAATCGTGGTTGCGCCCGACCTTGTGCGAGGAGGCACTGCGCCTCGGGCGCATCCTCGTCGGGCTGATACCCGATGAGTCGGAGACCCATGGGTTGGTGGCGTTGATGGAGCTGCAGTCTTCGCGCAATCACGCGCGTGTGGGTCCTGCGGGCGAGCCGGTGTTGCTCATGGAGCAGAATCGTGCGCTGTGGGATCGATTGCTCATCGCCCGCGGACTGGCCGCCCTGGAGCGCGCCGGGGCGCTCGCCGACAGCTTGGGGCCCTATGCGCTGCAGGCCTCGATCGCCGCCTGTCACGCCCGGGCCACGACCGCGGAGACGACCGACTGGGTCGGCATCGTTGCTCTGTACGACGCGCTGTCACAGATCGCGCCGTCACCGATTGTCGCGCTCAATCGCGCGGTAGCCGTCTCGAGAGCCTACGGGCCCGAGGCCGCCCTGACGATCGTCGATGAGCTGCGTGCGGACACGCGTCTGGCCCGCTATCACCTGCTGCCGAGCGTCCGAGGCGATCTACTCGAGCGGCTGGGCCGGTTTGACGAAGCGCGCGCCGAGTACTCGCGAGCGGCGACGCTGACGCAGAACGAGCGCGAGCGCTCGTTGCTGCTCGGACGCGCGGCCGGTTGCGGGCTCGGAGCGCGCCCGCTCAACTGACTCGCGCGACTCGGGAGCTCCGCGGCCGCACGCTCATCACTTCGGCCGCGGGCGTGCGATCCGATAGCGCAGCCACTGGATGCCGCCGCTCAGGCTGCGATGGCTGACCAGACGCAGCGTCGCCGCGGCCGCGCGTGGCGCCTTGCCTGGGATCTCGAACAGCGAGGTAACGCCGGCACCCCCGTCCACGACCGGCACGATGACCTGACTGATCTCATCGATCAGTCCGGCGTGCAGCATCGCCCCGTTGAAGGTGCCACCGCCCTCGAGCATCAAAGCTCGCAGGCCGAGCTGCCGTCTGATCTTACGCAGCGCGACAGGCAGATCGACGCGCGTGCGCCCGCAGAACAGATAGGACACGCCGGCAGAGCGGAGATGAAACAAGTAATTGTCTGAGACCTGCTGGCTGATCAGCACGACCACGTGATCGCCGCCGACCGTACTGCGCCTGAACCTCAGGACCCCCTTGGCGTCGGCGCCGATCGCGAAGCGGCCCGCATCGGGCCGCGCGAGGTAGTCGCTGCGCCCGAGCGCGCTCGCGGCGACGGGCAGCGGCACATCGCGGGCCGCAAACTCGCGCATGGTGGTGGTCCCGACCAGCCAGGCGGGCACGGCAAAGCTCGCCGCGGTGGTCTCGAACAGGCTGCTGCTGTCGCGCCCGGCCGGCAGTCGTCCCCACCGCTCTCCGAGGACCTTGCCATCGATCGTGGTGCACATGTGACAAATGACGTAGGGCCTGGTCTGCGTGCGCATCGCTCGACTCCTGCGTGTTGCCGTGCTCAGCCCGTCGAGTGCTCAGCCAGCTCGCCGCGCCCAAAATAGCCCTGTGTGCAGCACGAACGAGCCGTCCGGCTCCAAGGCCAGCGCCTGCTGCACCTCGAGCGGAGCCATCAGCTGCAGCGCTCGAATGGCGGCGACCCGCTCCGTCGTAGTACGCATGCGCTCGATCCACGAGGCGAAATCGATGCGCGTGGGCCATCGCTGGTGCTCGACGATCTCGAACCCGGCAGCGGCGAGCAGTCGCTGCCACTCCGACGGCGATCGGTTACGCACGTGGGAGCGATCGCGCAGCAACTCGATCGCCTGCAGGTGCGTATCGATCAGCGGCTCCTCGGGCGCGAGCGAGTCAATCAGCAGTAGCACGCCCCCGGCCCGAGTGACGCGCCGCATCTGCGCCAGTGCAGCGTCCATTCGGCTCCAGTGGTGCGCGCTGTAGCGCGTCGCCACCAGGTCGTAGGTCTCATCCGCGAACGGCAGCGATTCGACGCTTCCCTGGTGTGTCGCAAGACTCTGAAGTCCACGCGCCGCCGCTTCGCGCGCGACCGTCGCGAGCATCCCTGCGGAGGGATCGAGCGCGACCACCCGGCTCAAAAGTCGGCACAGACGAAAGCTCAGGTGTCCCGCACCGCAGCCGACATCGAGCGCCGTCGCCGTCGCGGGCAGCGTCTGGGCCACCAGTCGCTCGGCGTACGCGAGCTCAGGCCCCTGGGCGTGCACGGCGCTGCTCAAATACGCCTGTCCCTGAGGGTCAAACTGCTCATGAACTGACTCGGCGTGCGTGCGCATTTGTTCTGACTCACCCCGGACTTGGCAGCGGTGATCCCCTGCGACCACCTGACCACTATTCACTGATCAATATTCCCCGTAGCGACCTTGCACCGACGCGAGCAAAGCCGCCGGGTCGTAGCCGACACCGTCCTTGAATACGAGCTCGACCTGCTCGATGTCGGTGATCGTTTGCGCCGGATCCCCTTTGACGACCAGCAAGTCCGCATCCTTGCCGGCCGCGATCGAGCCGATGCGGTCTTCGAGACCGAGATACCGGGCGCCGTTATAGGTGGCGATCTTCACCGCCGCTACCGGCGTGAAGCCAGCTTCCACCAGCAATTCGATCTCGCGCAGATCGCCGAAGCCCGGGATGACACCGCCGTTGCCGGTTGGATCGGGACCCGCCAGCAGCAGTCCTCCCGCAGCTACGAAGGCTCGCTCGAGCGCCAGATCGTGCTCGAAAGCAAGCGTCCGCCGCCGGGCTCGCTCCGCCGGAGCATTGGAGGCGAGGTTGCGCAGATACAGGTAGTCGACCCGGGCCTCGGGAGTCATCACGGCCAGAGCGCGCGGCCACAACGGTGCATGACCCGGTACCGACTGCTCGAACACCGGCAGCGTCGAGGTTACCGCGACGTGATGCGCGACGAGATCGGCGATGAGCGCCTTCGCCGCGGCGCCGTCCGGACTCATCGCTTCGAGCGTATCCTGGCCGTCGCTCTCGGTGCAGACGTCGGGCTTCTTCCCTGGATCGAGTTCCGTGTTCACATAGAACCCGTGCTCCAGATCGTCAATACCAAGCTCCGCCGCCTCGCGATAGGTCACGGCGCACAGGTGCCCGGTGATTTTCAGCCCGCGCCGGTGCGCCTCATCGATCGCCGCTTTGAGTTCGGCGCGCGTGATGTGCATGTAGGCCTTGAAGGAGGTCACGCCCCGGTCCGCCCAGAAGTCGACCGTGCGGCGCGCGTCCTCGGGGTCGCGCAGCTGGTGCATCTGGAGAAATGCGGATCCCTCGCCCTCGAGATAGGGTCCGGTGACATCCAGATGCGGTCCCGGCATGCGCCCCGCATCGATCTGACGCTTGAGGTTCAGATCCGTTTCCGGCTCCATGCTCCCGGTCGTGCGCAGCGTCGTCACGCCGTTGGCCAGATACAATCGCGGCGCCGAGAACGCCAGCTCCGGCGACAGCAACGGCGGCTCGCTCGCGCCCGAAGCATCCAGATCGGGACGGCGCAGATAAAACAGATGATCGTGCATGCCGACGATGCCAGGCAGCACGGTGTCGCCGGAAAGGTCGAGCACCCGTGCATCTGCGGGCAGCGGATCGCCGCCGCTCAGTAGCGCGACGATCCGGTCGCCCTCGATCAGGATGGTACGCTCCGGGGTCACCGGCGCGCCGGTTCCATCGATGATACGCACGTGGGTCAGCGCAATGCGGCGCGCCGAAATCTTTACGTATCGCCTGACGACCGCTCCCGGCGCCACCGGTGGCGGCAGCAGGATCGTCTCGAGCTTGGACGATGCTGCCTGCGCCGGAGCAAGCGCGGCCAATCCCGCGAGGACGCCGCCAAGTAGGCTGGAGAACGCCATTGAGAACGGCGTTGAGAACGCTGGCGAGGCGGGCAGGCGAGGTAGGCGAGGCGGGCCAGGCAGCCGAGGCAGGCCAGGCATACGAGACAGGCCAGGCACACCCTGGCGCGAACATGCACTACGCATGGATACTCCTCGTGCGCTGTGACCCAACGAAGATCGTGATCCGATGAAGATCCTCTCTCGCCTTACCCTACCATCAACAGATTTGCTGCGCGATCCAGTCTATCGCCGCCTCTGGACCTCCATTCTGATCTCCTCGTTCGGCGGCCAGGTCACGCTGCTCGCCGTGCCGCTTACGGCCGCGATACTGCTGCATGCCACGCCCACGCAGATGGGGATCTTGACCGCCATGGAGATGGCGCCCTTCGCACTGTTCTCATTGCCGACGGGAGTGTGGCTCGATCGGCGACGCAAGCTACCGGTGTACGTAATCGGAGAGCTGTCGGTCGCCTGCGCGGTCGCGAGCGTGCCGCTCGCATGGTGGTCCGGCTGGCTGTCGATGGCCTGGCTGTACGCCGCTGCCTTCATCATCGGAGCGGTGAACACTACGGCCGGCAGCGCCGCTCAGATCGTGCTGACGCAAATCGTGCCACGCGAGCGGCTCATCGAGGCGCACGCCAAAAATGCCCTGGCGACGTCGACCGCGGAGGTATCCGGGCCCGGGCTCGCCGGCGCGCTGATCAAGCTCGTGGGAGCCCCGGCCGCGTTGCTCGTCACCGCGGTGCTGCTGGTGAGCTCATTCTCGATTCTGCGGCGCGTGGAGGTAAAAGAGACGCCCAGCAGCACCTCGACGCCGTTCTGGCCGGCGATGCGCGCGGGGATCAACTTCGTGCGCACCCATCGCCTCCTGATTGCGATGGCGAGCTGCGTCGGCGGCTGGGAGCTGTGCAACGCGGCTGCCATGACGATCCAGATCCTGTTTGCAACGCGCGTACTCGGCTTGAGCGCTCGCGGCGTGGGTCTGAGCTACGTGGCGCTCGGGCTGGGCACCATCATCGCGAGCTCGATCGGCTATCGGGTTGCGCGCTGGATCGGACCAGGCGTGACACTGGTCGCCGGCATTGCGCTCTCGGGTGCGGGCTGGTTGCTGCTCGCGCTTGCTCCGGCGAACGTTTATGGGCTGGTTGCCTATGGTGCGATGCTGTACCTGTTCGGTTTCGGCGCCGTGTTCCTGTTCGTCAACTTCCTGGCACTGCGACAGGCGGTGACGCCGGCCCCTATGCTCGGACGCATGACCACGACCATGCGCTGGCTGATCCTGTGCCCGGCCGCCCCGGGGGCACTCATCGGTGGCTACGTCGCGCAGCACCTCGGCTTGCGCGTCGCCGTCGGCAGCGCCGGCCTCGCGGCGCTGCTGCTCGCGCTGATCGCCTCACGCCTGGCGGTCATTCGCAACGTCAAGACTCTGCCGACGCTGAAGGCCGAGGCCATCGCTCCGTATGCGGCGGACGAGCTGCGCGCCGATCTGGGCAGTTCCTGACAGACGTCAGACAGTGTGCCGACACCCGCCTCCCCCGAGGCGCTACCTGCCGTCCTACGGCGGCCGCTGCGAAACGCTATGCGGTCAATACCGATGGTAAAAAATCCCGAGAATCTGCGTGCTTACTGCCCTGATTCTTGACGCCTCAGAACCGTTGCGCTAAGAACGACGCAAACAACAGCTCTTCGGCGGCACGTTGTTGATGTCGCACATTCTTAACTCGGATACGGGAAGCTAGAGCGCCTGGGCGAGGCGAGCTGTCGCCTCGTTCGCTTGCGCAGGGGGTTCAGTAACCAACGCGCACGGTTTCCACCGTGCGGGCTTCGATCACAAATTCAGGGGGTCACATCTATGACACTCAAGATGCGGGTCGCACAGCGACCCGATGGCACACACGGTTTGCTGCGTACTCTGGCTGCTGGTGTATTGATCGCGGGCATGGCGTTTGGCGGAGCGCAACTCGCTGTCGCCCAGGAAAGCTATGCGGAGATCGCCGGCAGCTTTCGGCCTTCGACCGATCTCGACCTGGGCGCCATGAGTCAATCCAGCATGACCGTCGAGGTAGCGCTGGCACCCTCCAATCAGGACGAGCTGTCGAGCCTGTTGGCCGGCCTGTACGATCAAAACAGCCCCAACTATCAGCATTGGCTCGCCAACGGCGAGTTTGAGGCGCGCTTTGCCCCGAGCAGTGACACGATCGCGGCCGTGACCGGCTATCTCGAGCGCAGCGGCGTGACGGTGCTACCGGCTTCATCCCCGTTTCTCATCCGTGCCACGGGGAGCAGCAGCGCGATCGAGGCCGCGTTCGGCACCTCGCTGCACAACTACCTCAACCGCAACGGCGTGTTCTATTTCGCGAACGCCTCCGCGGTGCGATTACCGGCGGAAGTGGCACCCGGAGTGCTCGGCGTAGTGGGTCTCACCAATACCGTGCGACTGCATTCGAACGTGACACGTGCGCCCGCGCGTCAGATGCCGCCGCCGCCTCCGTCCTGTGAGACACCGTATCCCACGCCGACTCAGTTGGTCTCGTTCTATGTCGATGGCTTGCCCTCCTTTCCGTACGGCTACGGCGGCGGTCCGGAGTGCGTGGGTCTCACCCCCTCGCAGACCAATTCGATTTACGAGGCGCCGTCACTCGGACCAAAGGGCCAGGGGCAGGGCATCAACTTTGCGGTGTTCGAGCTCTCATGGTACCAGCGCTCCGACATCGTGAGTTGGGCACAGACGTTCTACGGCCCGGGCTACAACCCGCCGCTGGTGGATATCGTCGTCGACGGTGGCCCGCTGAATCCGATCTGCCCGTCGGGCGATACGTGTCCCGCGTCGTACCAATACTATGCGGGCGACATCGAGGTCGACGCCGATATCGAGCAGACGCTGTCGATCGGCCCGGCGGCACAGAACGTGCTGGTATACAACGCACCGAATGATTACACCGGCCAGACGGAGCTGGATGAATACACGCGGATCGCCCACGACAATCGCGCCGACGTGATCAGCTCGAGCTGGAGCGAGTGCGAGAACGACGTTGACGGCGGTTATGTCGAGATGGAGAACGTGATTTTTGAGCAGATGGCGCTGCAGGGACAAAGCGTGTTCAATGACGACCAGGACACGGGCGCATTCGGCTGCATCCGCAGCGACGGCACGACCATCGTCGACGTCCAGGATCCGAGCGCGCAGCCGTGGGTGACGAGTGTCGGCGGCACCTCGTTCGAGTCCTTTAACCCAGACGCCAATCCCTACCCGTCTTATCCTTACGGCATAGAGACGGTATGGAACGTCGACGACCTCTGCAATCAGAGCCCGGACGAATACGGGGTGCCGGGCCTGTTCTGGTGCGCCAACACCGGCGCCGGCGGCGGTGGCGGCAGCCAGTGGTGGGGCCGGCCCTCTTATCAGTCCGGTCCTGGGGTCAATAATCCCTATACGACGTACGGCAACGGCAGCACGCAGTGCGCCCTGGCTGCTCTCGGCACACCGTGCCGCGAAACTCCGGATGTCTCAGCAAACGCCGACGAGTTCACGCCCTACGCCGAGTACTGTACCGGCAGCGCCGCCACGCCCTACAGCGTCTGCGCCGAGATCGGCACCGGCTGGTTTGGCATCGGCGGTACCAGTCTGTCCACGCCATTGTGGTCCGCACTCATCGGCGACCGCGATGGCTACTGGCGCCACCGTCTCGGCAATGCGAACCCGTATCTCTATTCACTGTTCAAACTCGACTACCGCGGATTTTTCCACGATATAACCGGAGTTGGACAAAGCACTAACAACAATGGTCTGTTCCCCACCACACCCGGATATGACGAAGCCACCGGTATCGGAACCCCGAACATGACTGCGTGGATCACTGGATCGCCGTTCCCGTTCTAGAGCCTGGCACGGGAGCGAGCTCGGGCGGATGCTGTTTCCCGCCAGAGTGCTGAAGAGTCAGAAACGAGCCGCGGGCGCCGCAATGGCGCCCGCGGCTTCGCGTCCGCCCGGCGCACCTACAAACCCTGTGCACCTTCAAACCCTGCGAGCGAGCATGCATTACTGGTTACTGAAATCCGAGCCGACGACCTTCAGCATCGACCATCTGGCGCAGCGTGCCGGTAAGCGCGACTCCTGGACCGGGGTGCGCAACTTTCAGGCGCGCAACTTCCTGCGCGCGATGCAGCGCGGCGATCTCGCCTTCTTCTATCATTCGAGCGCCAAGGACACCGGCATCGCCGGCATCGTGCAGGTTGTCCGTGAGTCCTACCCGGACCCGACCGCGCTCGATCCGAAGGATGATCACTACGACCCCGGCAGTCAGGCCGCGAAGCCCGTGTGGTACACGGTGGATGTGAAGCTCGAGCGTAAGCTCAAGCGCCTCGTGCCTCTGAGCGAGCTCAAGCAGCATCGAGAGCTCTCGGACATGCGGCTGCTGAAGCGCGGCAACCGCCTGTCGGTGATGCCGGTAGACAAGAAGCATTGGGACGCCATCCTCAAGCTCGAGTAGCCGTTGATGCCGCAGCCGGTGCTACTGAACACCCTGGTGCAGCGCCCGAGCATTGTTATTCACCTATAATGGTGGGGCGATCTTTCGAGCCCAGACACGCAACGCCGTGCAATCCGCGGCGGACGCGAACCCGGCCGCGAACCCAGGACCGGCTGCGACCGCGACGCAGCCGTGAGCGTCGGGCCGAAAGAGCTGCACGGGTCGCTGGGAATTGGTAGCTGAGGATTGGTAGATGTCCAGCAGTCTCGACCGGCTCGTAGAGCACCGCGGCCGCTGTTTGTGCGGCGCGGTGCAATTTGTCGCCCGGGGTGCACCACGCTGGGTCGCGCATTGCCACTGCGACAGCTGTCGCCGCGCCACCAGTGCGCCGCTGGCGACCTACGCCGGATTCGCCACCGAGGATGTAATCTGGAGCGGTCAGGCGCGCACGCGGTTCAGTTCATCGCCGGGCGTCGAACGCAGCTTTTGCGCACGCTGCGGCTCGCCGCTCAGCTTTGCCGGCGAACGCTGGCCGGGAGAGATCCATCTGTTCGTCGCGAGCTTCGAGAATCCCGCCAGCGTGAGTCCCGAAGTGCACGTCCACGTCGGTGAGCAGCTCTCGTGGCTGCATCTCGGCGATGGCCTGCCGCGCTTCGCCACCACGCCGCGCGACGGGCCGCCGCTGCCGTAGCAGCCGGCGCTCACCGACTCAAGACCCGTCGACTCAACGTCAACTCAACGTCAACTCAACCCGACGCGCGAGGTCGCGCCGGGCGGTTGAGCCGCCCGCTACGCCATGCGACGCCGACGCGGGCTTACCGCTCGGCCTTGGCCGCCGCGGGCCGCTCAGCCCGCGGTGCTCTCCTCTTCACCGACCGCAACGTCCTCGACTTCGCTGACCCCGCCGCCCACGTCCATGAAGCTGCGGGCGCCGGTGTCATCGACTTTGCGGCGCCGATGGGCATGAGCCGCAAAGCCGGTGCCGGCAGGAATCAGCCGGCCGACGATCACGTTCTCCTTGAGTCCACGCAGGTCATCCTTGAGGCCGCGCACGGCCGCTTCGGTCAGCACGCGCGTGGTTTCCTGGAACGAGGCCGCCGAGATGAACGACTCGGTCGCGAGTGACGCCTTGGTGATGCCGAGCAACACCGGTTGCAGCCGCGCCATCTGCTTGCCGTCGGTCTGCGTGCGATCGTTGATGTCGAGCGCACGGGCGCGATCGAGCTGCTCGCCGCGCAGCAGCGAGGTCTCTCCCGAGGCGACCACCTCGGTCTTGCGCAGCATCTGGCGGATGATCACCTCGATGTGCTTGTCGTTGATCTTCACGCCCTGCAGCCGATAGACGTCCTGGATCTCGCGCACCAGGTAGTTCGCCAGGGCCTCGACCCCCTGCAGCCGCAGAATGTCGTGCGGATTCGGCTCGCCGTCCGCGATGACCTCGCCGCGCTCCACCGTTTCACCCTCGAATACGTTCAGCTGGCGCCACTTCGGAATCAGCTCCTCGTACTTCTCGCCGTCGTCGCCGATGATCACCAGCCGCCGCTTGCCCTTGGTCTCCTTGCCGAAGCTCACGGTGCCGGTCTTCTCGGCCAGGATTGCCGGATCCTTCGGCTTGCGGGCCTCGAACAGATCGGCGACGCGCGGCAGACCGCCGGTGATGTCACGGGTCTTGGAGGACTCCTGCGGGATGCGCGCGATGATGTCGCCGACCGACACCTTGGCGCCGTCTTCGAGGTTGACCAGCGCGCCCGCCGGCAGCGTGTATACGGCCGGGATGTTGGTGTTCGCGAAGGTCACTTCCTTGCCCTTTGGACCCACGAGCTTGATGGTCGGCCGCAGCTCCTTGCCGCCGCGCTGCTTGGTGTCAAGCACCACGGTGCTGGAGAGCCCGGTGACTTCGTCCACCTGCGAGGCCACCGTCAGCCCGTCGACGAAGTCCTGGAACTTGATGAAGCCCGCGACCTCGGTGACCACCGGATGGGTATGTGGATCCCAGCTCGCCACCATCTGGCCGCTCGCCACCTGCGCGCCCTCCTTGGCGTTGATGGTCGCGCCATAGGGAATCTTGTAGCGCTCGCGCTCGCGTCCATATTCATCGACGACACCGATCTCGCCCGAGCGCGACACGGCTACCAGATGCCCCCGCTCGTGCTCGACGGTCTTGATGTGATGAAAACGCAGCGTTCCGCGGTTGCGGATCTCGACGTTGCTCGCCGCCGCCGCGCGTGAGGCCGCACCGCCGATGTGGAAGGTGCGCATCGTCAGCTGCGTGCCGGGCTCGCCGATCGACTGTGCCGCGATCACCCCGACCGCCTCGCCGATGTTGACCAGGCGCCCGCGCGCCAGGTCGCGCCCGTAGCACTTGGCGCACACCCCGTAGCGCGTCTGGCAGGAGATCGGCGAGCGCACGCTCACCTGATCGATGCCCTCCTGCTCGAGCAGCCGCACGCGCTGCTCGTCGAGCAGCGTGCCGGCCTGGATCAGCGCCTCCTCGCTCCCGGGCTTGATGACGTCGGCCGCGATCACGCGACCGAGCACCCGCTCGCCCAGCCCCTCGACGACATCGCCGCCCTCGACCAGCGGCGCCATCGTCAGCCCGTTGGTGGTACCACAATCGTCCTCGGTCACCACCAGGTCCTGGGCGACGTCGACCAGGCGGCGGGTCAGGTAGCCGGAGTTGGCGGTCTTGAGCGCCGTGTCCGCCAGACCCTTGCGGGCACCGTGCGTGGAGATGAAGTATTGCAGCACGTTCAGCCCCTCGCGGAAGTTGGCCGTGATCGGCGTCTCGATGATCGAGCCGTCGGGTTTGGCCATGAGTCCGCGCATACCGGCGAGCTGGCGAATCTGCGCCGCCGAGCCGCGCGCGCCCGAATCGGCCATCATGAAGATCGAGTTGAACGACTTCTGGCGGTGCTTCGCGCCGCGCGAATCGGTGGCATCCTCGGTGCCGAGCTTCTCCATCATCGCCTTGGCAACCTGATCGTTGGCGCGCGACCAGATGTCCACGACCTTGTTGTAGCGCTCGCCGTTGGTCACCAGACCCGAGGCGTATTGCTCCTGGATCTCCTTGACCTCGCGCTCGGCCACGCCCACCAGGCGTGTCTTCTGGTCGGGGATGACGATGTCATCGATGCCGAACGAGACCGCCGCCCGCGTCGCATAGTAGAAGCCCGTGTACATGAGCTGGTCGGCGAACACGACCGTCTCCTTCAACCCGAGCGCCCGATAGCAGGCATTGATGCAGGCCGAGATGGCCTTCTTGGTCATGTCCTGGTTGATCAGATCAAACGACAGTCCCGGAGGCAGGATCTCCGACAGCAGTGCGCGCCCGACCGTGGTCGCCACCAGCCGCCGCCGCTCGTTGAGATTGCCCTCTTCGTCGCGCACGTGTTCGACCAGCCGCACCTTGACGCGTGCCTGCAGATCGACCGCGCGGCTCTCATAAGCGCGATGCGCCTCGTGCACGTCGGTGAAGAAGATGCCCTCGCCGCGTGCGCCGATGCGCTCACGGGTCAGGTAGTAGAGGCCGAGCACCACGTCCTGCGACGGCACGATGATCGGATCACCGTTCGCGGGCGAGAGGATGTTGTTGGACGACATCATCAGCGCCCGGCCCTCGAGCTGCGCCTCGAGCGACAGCGGCACGTGCACCGCCATCTGGTCGCCGTCGAAGTCGGCGTTGAACGCCGTGCACACCAGCGGATGCAATTGAATGGCCTTGCCCTCGATCAGCACCGGCTCGAACGCCTGAATGCCGAGACGGTGCAGCGTCGGGGCGCGGTTCAGCAGCACCGGGTGCTCGCGGATCACCTCCTCGAGAATGTCCCACACCTCCGGTCCCTCGCGCTCTACCTGGCGCTTGGCAGCCTTGATGGTCGAGGCCTCGCCACGCAGTTGCAGCTTGTGGAAGATGAACGGCTTGAACAGCTCGAGCGCCATCTTCTTCGGCAGCCCGCACTGATGCAGCCGCAGCGTCGGCCCCACCACGATGACCGAGCGGCCGGAGTAATCGACACGCTTGCCGAGCAGGTTCTGACGAAAGCGCCCCTGCTTACCCTTGATCATGTCGGCCAGTGACTTCAGCGGCCGCCGATTGGTGCCGGTGATCGCCCGCCCACGCCGGCCGTTGTCGAGCAGCGCATCGACCGCCTCCTGCAGCATGCGCTTCTCGTTGCGCACGATGATGTCAGGAGCCGACAGCTCCAGCAGCCGCCGCAGACGGTTATTGCGGTTGATCACGCGCCGATACAGATCGTTCAGATCGGAGGTGGCGAAGCGGCCGCCGTCGAGCGGCACCAGCGGCCGCAGGTCCGGCGGCAGCACCGGCAACACCGTCATCACCATCCACTCGGGCTTGTTGCCCGACTCCAGGAACGATTCGATCAGCTTGAGGCGCTTGGACAGGCGCTTGAGCTTGGTCTCGGAGCTGGTGTTGCCCATCTCCTCGCGCACCTTGGCGAGCTCGGCCTTCAGATCCATCGTACGCAGCAGCTCGTAGACCGCCTCGGCGCCCATGCGGGCGTCGAACTCATCGCCGTGCTCCTCGATTGCTTCGAGGTACATCTCGTCGGTCAGCAACTGTCCGCGCTGCAGCGGCGTCATGCCCGGATCGATCACCACGAACGCCTCGAAGTAGAGCACGCGCTCGATCTCGCGCAGCGTCATGTCGAGCATCAGCCCGATACGCGACGGCAGCGACTTCAGGAACCAGATGTGCGCCACCGGGCTCGCGAGCTCGATGTGGCCCATGCGCTCGCGCCGCACCTTGGACTGCGTGACCTCGACGCCGCACTTCTC
>JASHTF010000240.1 GCA_030040715.1 Gammaproteobacteria bacterium
GCTCGAGGAGAAGGTCGCGCAGGTGATGCAGCAGCTGCGCCGAGGCGAGGCCCAGATCCTGTATCACCCGAGAACCGACAGCGTCACGATTGTTCCTATCGGGCGCTGAGGCGTGGGCCGGCTCGCTGCTCGGCTGCAATCAGCTTATAGCTGCCGCCGCTGGGCCGTGCGCCCTAGAGGGTGCGGGCGCACGGCCCTTGTTGCGCGGTCTGCTTGATACCATCGCAGCCATCAACTTACTTACACAAGACCAAGCTGAAATACTGCAAGCTCCGCGATCAGGACAGCAACTGCTGCCGCAGCCTGCACCGAGCGGGTGATGATCGTCGTGGTGTTCATGGTGTGCTCCTGTGAATGAGTTTTCGATCAGTTCCGATGGCGCTACGATGCGCCCGGCTCACGGGGGCAACAAACGGAAATCCTGACCCTCTGTTAAGCTCTACTTAACGTGTCAACGGCACACAACCGGCTTCCTCTCGGGGCACTTCGCGTGTTTGAAGCGGTCGCCTCGTATCAGAGCTTCAGCGCCGCCGCAGATGCGCTCAGCGTGACGCCCGCAGCGGTGAGCCAGCAGATCAAAACGCTCGAGGATTACCTGCAGGTACCACTCTTTCGGCGTACCGGACGCCGGGTGGAGGTGACCGACGAGGGCCTGGAACTGCTGCCGGGCGTGCGCGCGGGGCTCGAAGAGCTCGAAGCTGCGCTACAGCACGTCAAGCAGCACCGGCGGGGCGGGCCCCTGCAGATATCGCTGCTCTCCTCGTTCCTGCAGATCTGGCTCCTGCCACGCATTCGCGCCTTTCGTCGCACGCATCCCAACGTCGCGCTCCGGTTTCACACCTCGCGCGAGCTGGTGGACTTCGCGCGTGCGCCGATCCACGTGGCATTGCGGTTCGGGCGCGGCGAGTACCCGAATCTGCACGTCGAGAAATTCCTCGATGAATGGATGGTTCCGGTCGCCCGTCCCGAGCTCATCAGGGAGTACGGGCTGCTCGAGCGTGGCTCCGATTTGGAGGGCTTTCCGCTGCTCGAAAGCGACGACGAGCCGTGGCGCGTGTGGCAACTGGCCTCGGCGCAAAAGGAGTGGCAGGAACGTGCTCCGGCAATCAACGATTCGGCAGGCCTGCTAGCCGCAGCAGAAGAAGGACTCGGTTTCGCCATCACGCGCTGGACGCTGGTCGCGCGTGCGCTTCAGAAAGGCACCCTCAAGATCGCGGGCCGGGAGATACTACCCTACGGGTCGTCCTATTATTTCGTGTGCCCTACCCCCTATCTTGCAATGCCTAAGGTCGCTCAGTTCCGTGACTGGTTGTTCGCCGTCGCGCGTGAATTCCCGAGTCCGCCTGAGCCGCCGAAGGCACGTGGCGGCTAGCCTTGTAATGGATCACGCTGGGACGCTGATGGCCACGAGCACGCCGACTACTCTACGGGTATCTGTCCCGGAGGTCGGCGCGCGTGTGAAGCCTGCTCGTACGCATACGCGAAGCCGATGAGCTTGAAGTCGCTCCAGGCTGTGCCGACAAACGTCACACCGACCGGCAGGCCATGTACCAGCCCCATCGGCACCGTCATGCGCGGGTAACCGGCCGCCGCCGCCAGCTCCGTGAATCGTCCGCCCCCGCCTCCGTGGCTGCCGGCGATGTAGTCGATCAATGGCGCCGGACCCCCGGTGGGTGCAATGAGCGCATCGAGGTGATCTTTGTTGAGCGCCGAATCAATCCCCTCGGGTCCCGCGAGCCGCCTGGTGCGCTCGAGCGCTTCTCGATATGTGCGATCAGTCAGCGGGCCGCTGCGCTGCGAAGCGATGAACTCATCCTGTCCGAAGTAGGGCATCTCCGTCGCGGCGTGCTCTACGTTGAAGGCAATCAGCCCCGCAAGGTCCTTCGGACCCGGACCACGACGGGTCGCCAAATAACGGGCGATACCGTCCTTGAATTCGTACTCCTCCACGAAATCAGCATCGTCCTCGAACTTTCCCTTGGTTGATATGCGCACTGGATCGACCAGCACCGCGCCCTGTGCGCGCAGGGTCGCGAGCACGCGTTCGAACAGCTCATCGACGGCGGGATTGAACCCGGCGTACTGGCGCAGCACACCGATGCGTGCGCCCCTGAGGCTGTCGGCCTTAAGTGCCAGTCGGAAGTCGGGCGGCGGCCGATCCTTGAGGCGTGCCGTGGCCGGATCATCAGGATCATAGCCAGCGATCACGGTTAGCAGCGCCGCGGCGTCGGCGACCGTGCGGGTCAATGGCCCGGCGGTGTCGTAGCTCGCGGCGATGGGAATGATCCCCGAGCGCGACACCAGACCGAGCGTTGGTCTCATACCGACCACGCCATTCACCGATGCGGGACCGGCGATGGAACCACCGGTATCGGTGCCGATGGCGCCCGCGCTCATATCGGCCGCGACCGCGACCGCCGAGCCAGAGCTCGAGCCGGCCGGGCTGCGATCGGGCGCGTACGGATTCCGCGTCTGACCGCCGCGCCCGCTCCAGCCGGCAGCGGCGTAATTAGAGCGCTGCCCGGCCCACTCACTGAGGTTGGCTTTGCCGAGGATCAGAGCGCCGGCCGCGCGCAGCCGCCTGACAATGAAGGCATCGCGCTGTGGCGAGGAGTCGAGCAGTGCGAGCGAGCCCGCAGCGGTGTGCATCCGATCAGCGGTGTCGATGTTGTCCTTCAGCACGACCGGCACGCCGAACAGCGGACCGCGCGCCGCGCGATCACTGCGGTCAAGATCGCCCGCAAGGCCCATCCAGTCCGGATTGATCTCAATGATCGCGCGCAGCGCGGGGCCATGCTGATTCAGCGCCCCGATGCGCGCGACGTAGTAGCCCGCCAGGTCGGCAACGGTGTAGCGCTGGTCGGCGAGCGCCTGCTCGATTCCGGCGATGCTGGCATTGGGCGCCGCTGTGGCCATATCCGCCGCAAACACCACGGTTCCCAGCATCGGGCTCGCCGCGAGCCCGGCCAGAACGACGCCACTCCATCCAGCCGCGCTGGGTGCAACCATGATCAATGTCCTCCGAAAGCCCGCCGACCCTCTAAGCGCCCGACCGGCATGGTAGCCACGTCCTCGCCGCCACGCCGGCTAGGGTCCAGGCAGCTCGCGACGTCGCCTCTGACTGAACTCGATGAGCGTCTCGATTCGAATCAGGCGTCGCTCGTGGTCCTCGAGTCGCACCGATAGCTGCTTGTGCTCGGCGATGAGCGCATCGACACGCTCGCCGAGAAGTACGATGTCCTTTCCGTACTTGATGACTTCGGACAGTAAGCTCATTCCGGTGTCTCAGGCTCGCCAGCCAGCAGCTCGCCGATCGCATCAGCCTGCTGCGGGTGACCTCGCAGCCACTCCTCGGTCTCGCGACGCACCTGCGCCCGAAGAGTGCCGTCGTTCAACGCGCGTTCCCGCGCACGTAGCTCAACCAGCATCGCATCGATCCGCTTCAGCGAAACGCGCACTTGAGTGTGCACGTCATGAAGCAGAGCCCGTGCCGCACTTTCGTCTTCTGACTCCGACAGCACCTTCCCTGAGGTGTACGCCTCGATGGCGCGCCGCGCCAGCTCGCCCGCGGAGACTCCCGCCCTGCGGCTCATCTCCTTGAGCTTCTTCACGCTCGCTCGCGGCACTAGATACTGCTGGCGCATGAGCTCTGCGGGCTTGGCGGACATGGACTCGGGCTCCTGAGGCTTATACGGGAGGAGGTCGGCATCTCAGGCCGTCCATATTACACATACACAACAGCATACACAATGTTGTCGGCCATGAGTCACGCCGCGAACGGCGCCGAGCGTCGCCAGCGTTGCGGCCGGAAGATAGCACCTGCACTTTGGCCAGCCGCGCGTGTCGCGAAGTAAGATGGTGGCAGGTAATTGGCCCACGACGACGCACGGGAGACGAATCAGTGCTTACGAGTAAGCGGAACTCAGCGCTTCGCCGACTGATCCTGAACGCCCTGGCTGGCAGCGTGGCCCTGGCAGCCGTACCCGCGATGAGCGCATCAGATGCCGCGCAGTCAGTCCGGCTCGTCCATCGATTCCTCGAGCTTGAGATCTCGCCCGACGGTAAGTGGGTAGCGTCGGTGGAAGGCGACTCTCCCGTCAATGGCTACTACCCTGCTCTGCGGCAACTCGTGATCCGGCCCGTGGCCGGGACCGGCGAGACTCAGGTCCGTCTTCCCTGCGGCCAGGTCGAGCAGTGCTGGCCGGGCTCTCCAACCTGGACAGCTGATAGCCAGCACCTGAGCTTCACGCTGCGCAAGCCCGGGAGCCACGACTACTCTGTGTATACGGTGGACTCCAACGGCGGCGGGCTGACGGACGTGATCGACTTCAGCGGCACGATCGAGGACCTGCGATATCTGTCTGACGGGCGCCTCTCGATGCTGGCGACTGCGGGGGCACGCAAAGAAGTGGGCGCGACTGAGCCCGGGGCCCCGGTCGCCGGGGATCTCGACGAGGCCTCGCCCGAGCAACGCATCGCCATTCTGAACCAAGGCGCGCTCCAGTGGGCTTCGCCGCCCGACCTGTTCGTGTATGAATACGACTGGCGACCCGATGGCAAGGGCTTCGTGGGAACGGCCGCGCCGGGCAACGGTGACGACAACTGGTGGACCGCACGCCTGTATGCGTTCGATCCTGGAAACTCGAGCGCGCGCATCCTCTACAGCCCAGACAGTGCGGGCCAGCAGCTCGCCATGCCGAAAGTGTCGAAGGACGGTCGCAGCGTCGCTTTCATCGGCGGGCTGATGAGCGACTTCGGCGCAACCGGTGGCGACATTTTCCTGTTGCCCATCGACGGCGGCGCGGCCACCGACTTGACGCGCGCCACGCGCTTCTCGGCAACCTCGATTGCATGGGGCTGTAACGGCCACCTGATCGCAAAGCTGCTCGCAGGCGACCAGTCCGAGATCGCGGATCTGAGTGCGGGCCGTCAGAAGGTCGAGCCGCGCATTCTCTGGAGCGGTCAGCAATCCATACAGGGTCGCGACGCCGGCCTCTCCTGGGCGTGCTCCTCCGCAGGGATGACGGCGGCGGCTCACGAATCCTTCACCGCTGCGCCGGAAATCGAAGCTGGAAGGATCGGCATGTGGCACGACCTCACGGAGGTGAACGCCGGACTCGGTCTGCCGGGGCACGTACAGAGTCTGAAATGGAACAACGAGGGCTTCGACGTGCAGGGCTGGCTGTTGTTGCCCGAGCATGCGAGCGGCCGGCTGCCCCTGATCACCATCGTCCACGGCGGTCCGGCGGCGGCGACGGAGCCTTCGTTCAAAGGCCCGGGCCTGGATCAGATGCTGCTCGAGCGGGGTTACGCGCTGTTCTTTCCCAATCCGCGCGGCAGCTTCGGTCAGGGTGAGCGATTCACTGCCGCCAACGTCCGCGACTTAGGTCACGGGGATCTGCGGGACATCCTCGCCGGTATCGATGCCGCAGAGAAGGTCGCCCCGATCGATGAGGCGCGCCTGGGCATCACGGGCGGCAGTTACGGCGGTTTCATGACCATGTGGGCCGTCACTCAGACCAATCGATTCAAGGCGGCGGTGGCCGCAGCCGGAATCAGCGACTGGCTGTCCTACTACGGAGAGAACGGTATCGATGCCTGGATGATTCCCTACTTCGGAGCGTCCGTCTACCAAGACCCCGACGTCTACGCGAAGTCGTCTGCGGTTAATTACATCCGCAACGCGCATACGCCTACGTTCGAGTACGTAGGCGAGCGCGATATCGAATGTCCAGCGCCTCAGACACAGGAGTTCTGGCATGCGCTGAAAGCTCTCGGGGTACCGACTTCGGTCGTGATCTATCCCGGGGAGGGCCACGGTTTGCGCGAGCCCGCCGACACCGCCGATGCGCTGCGTCGAACGCTGGAGTGGTTCGATCATTACCTGAGATGACCACGCGGCGGCAAACAGCCGCTGCTCTGCAGCCGAATCTGATGCCGCACGCAGCCACCGACGGGGCAGCCAGCTTGCGCAAGGAGCTCGATCTGAATGCGGCCAAGTACGGCTGCGGGCTGGGACGGTGCGGCGCGTGTACCGCCGTGGCCCGAAACCGCGGTAGCCGAAACTCTCAAGTCGCTGCGCGCTGGCTCTTCGGCCTCGTGCTAATCCCGAGGCGGAGGCGGCGGATGGGGCTGATCTCGCGCTTGCCAGCGGCGCTGCTCATCGCGGGCTACGCTCACGCTATCGCGGCCAGCGCCTCGCTCCCTTGCACCCTCGACCGTGCCACCGGAACGACCGTCGACCAGCAACCGTTTTTGCTGCACGCCTACGGGACGCGCTGGAATCTCGCCAGTAATCGACTGGCCTTCATGCAGCCGGATGCTTCCGGCTACTACCAGGTCTTCATCGCCCGCCCGAACGGGACCGATCGCTCGAACCTGACCGCCGACCGGGCCGGCCTGCCAGCCAAGCATCACGGCACTCCCTCCTGGCATCCTTCTGGCCGCTACCTGCTGTTTGTCGCCCAGAAGCAGGAGTGGCACGGCCTCAGGCTGTTCGGCGTTCCGGACTATGAAGCCCTGCCCGGCTTCGGGCGGCACGACGATCTTTGGTTGACGGCGGTCGATGGCAGCGGCCTCTGGCAGTTGACCAACGATGTCAATACCAGGGATGAGGGCGTGCTG
>JASHTF010000241.1 GCA_030040715.1 Gammaproteobacteria bacterium
GGTCGAGCGAACCGCCCGCGGCCGCCGCGACGGCCTTGAGGTTGTCCAGTACGCGGCGCACCTCGAGCTCAATTTCCCCGCGCACCAGCTCGCCGGTCGCCGGATCGAGCGCGATCTGCCCGGAGAGATATACGGTGTCGCCGACGCGCACCGCCTGAGAATAGGGCCCGATCGCTTGCGGGGCCTGCTGGGTCTGCACTATCTGTCGTTGCATGATGACCTGTCCGTGTTTTACTGGATGGCTGGCTAGGCGTTGCTCGGCCAGTCGCGACCGCGCTTGGCGTCAGGCGGCGCCGACGCCACCGCTGTCCTCGGCCTCATTGGCGACATCGACGTCCTCCGGGCTGTCGCCCTCCGCGCCGCCGCCGTCTTCGTCGCGCTGCGGGTGCTGGCGGTTGCCGGCGATAGTCCGCACCACGCGCAGCACATCCGGCATGCGTCGGACCGTGCGCATGACGCGCGCCAGGTGCTTGCGGTCGGACACTTCCAGCACGAACACCAGCACCGAGGTCTCGGCGTCGCGCTGCTCGATCGACACGTGATTGACGTTGGTCTGAGTGTTGGCGATCGCGGCCGACACTGCCGCCAGTACTCCCATGCGATTCACGGTCTCGATACGGATCTCGCTGAGGAACAGCCGCGCGATCTTGTGCTGCCAGCTGATCGGTAGCCACTTTTCCGGATGCTTGCGGTAGTCCTCGACATTGCCGCAGATGTCGCGATGGATCACGATGCCGCGACCGGTGCTGAGAAACGCCAGTATTGGGTCATGTGGCAACGGATAGCAGCAGTGCGCACAGCTGACCAGCAGACCCTCGGTCCCGGCGACGGCGAGCGGTGCGGAGGCACCCGGCTCCTGCTCGGGATGCTCGATCGGCAGTAGCCGTCGGGCCGTGAGCGGAGCGAGCCGCTCGCCCAGACCGATCTTCTCGTAGAGCTCCTCGCGTTCGTGCAGCCCGAGCTCGCTCAAGGCGGCTTGCCAGGCCGAGGGCGCGACCGCCTCGGGTTTCAGATCAAACTCGGCCAGCGCCTGAGTGAGCAGACGGCGGCCGAGCTCGATGGCCTCACCCCTTCGCAGGCTCTTGAGATAGTGTCGAATGGCCGAGCGCGCCTTGGCCGTCACCACGAAATTCACCCACGAGGGATTGGGGCTGGCCCCCTTGGCGGTGATGATCTCGACGGTCTGGCCGTTGCGCAGCACCGTGCGCAGCGGCGCCAGGCGACGATCGACTTTGGCAGCGACGCAGCGGTTGCCGATGTCGGTATGCACCGCGTAGGCAAAATCGACCACGGTCGCCCCGCGCGGCAGCCGCAGGATCTCACCGCGCGGAGTGAACACATATACCTTGTCCGGAAACAGGTCGACCTTGACGCTCTCGATGAACTCCTCTGAGTTGCCGCCTTCCTGCAGCTCGACCAGGTTCGAGAGCCACTTGCGCGCGCGCTCCTGCTGCGCCGATCCTTCGCGCTCGCCCTCCTTGTACTTCCAGTGCGCCGCGATCCCGGACTCCGCGACCCGGTCCATGTCGACGGTGCGCACCTGCACCTCGATCGGTACCCCATTGGGACCGAACAGCATCGTATGCAGGGACTGATAGCCGTTGACGCGCGGGATCGCGACGTAGTCCTTGAAGCGCCCGGGCATCGGCTTGTAGACGCTGTGCACCACGCCGAGCGTGCGGTAGCAGGTATCTACCGCATCGACGATGATGCGCAGTCCATAGACGTCGACGATCTCGGCGAGCGCCGTGCGCTTGCGCAACATCTTGCGATAGATACTGTAGAGATGCTTCTCGCGCGCCTCGACGCGCGCCGGGATGCCGGCCTTCTTCAGCGCGGCCTCCAACTGCACGCGGATCTTGCTGAGAAATTCCTTCTGGTTGCCGCGCGCCTTCTTGAGCGCGCGCTCGATGGTGCGGTAGCGCAGCGGGTACAGCGTCCGAAAGCCGAGATCCTCGAGCTCGAGCTTCATCGAGTACAGCCCCAACCGCTCGGCCACGGGCGCGTAGATGTCGAGCGTTTCACGGGCGATGGCGCGCCGCCGGGCGAGCGGCAACGCATCGATGGTGCGCAGGTTATGGGTGCGGTCGGCGAGCTTGACCAGGATCACGCGCAGGTCGCGCACCATCGCCAGCAGCATCTTGCGGAAGTTCTCCGCCTGCGCCTCGGCGCGATTCTTGAAGCGGATCTGGTCAAGCTTGGTGACGCCGTCGACGATCTCGGCGACGTCCTTGCCGAAGCGCTGAGCGATGTCGGCCTTGGCGATCGGCGTGTCCTCGATGACGTCGTGCAGGATCGCGCCGATGAGGGTATCGGCATCGAGATGCAGATCCGCCAGGATCTCGGCGGCGGCGACCGGGTGCGTAATATAGGGTTCGCCCGAGATGCGGGTCTGCCCCTGATGCGCGGCGGCGCCAAATTCGGCCGCCGCCCGCACGCGCTCAACCTGATCTGCGGGCAGGTAGCCGCTGACCTTGCTCAGCAGCTCACGCACCCCCGGCGTGCCGCGTCTCGCGCCAGGCAATAACCCCAACAGCGAAGACGCGTAGTCCACGGCCGCCTCGGAGGCTGTCCGCCGCGGCTCAGAGCTCGCGCTCCACCAGTCCGAACTGCGGGGCCCGGAAGCCGATTTCTGCCTCGGCCTCGGGGAGTGCCGGCTCGGCGCGCGGCTCCGGCTCGCGCAGCATCTCGGCGGTAATGCTGCCGGCTGCGATCTCGCGCAGCGCGACCACCGTCGGCTTGTCATTCTCGACCGGGACGGTCGGCTCGGCGCCATTGGCCAGACGCCGTGCGCGCTGACT
>JASHTF010000242.1 GCA_030040715.1 Gammaproteobacteria bacterium
TTCGAGACGCTGCAGCGGGACTATGGCATGGAGGAGGCCCAGGTTCCGGCTCTGCTGCAGGATCACCCGGTCACCAACGAGCGCATCGCCGCCGCGCGCGCGCGCGCCGCCGAATTTCCGCGCCCGAAGAGCTCACCCCAGTCACCGAGCTACGACTTCATCAAGGAGCGCGTACGCGTGGTCGCCGCCCCGCCGGACGCCCGCATCGAGCAGTACTATGCCAACATCGCCAAACACCGCGGGCTGACGCCGGCCGAGCGCTATGGCCAGGCGCTGGTGCAGATCCAAAGCAACGATGCGGCCGCGGCGATACCCACACTGCGTGCACTGCAGCAGCAGTACCCCGACCTCGTGCTGCTGTACTCGGCGCTCGGCCAGGCGCTCGCGGCCGACCACCGGCAGAGCGAGGCACTGGCGCTGTTTGCCAATGCCGAGCAGCTGTTTCCGCGCAATGTGCCGCTGACCATTCATTACGGGGAAACGCTGATGGCCGCCGGGGAACCGCAGCAGGCCCACCAACTGCTGCTCGATCTGTTCAATAACGTCGAGCCCACGCCAGCACAGATCTGGCTGACGGCGCAGGCGGCGAATGCCGCCGACGACAGCGGCGACGCCTATTACTACATGTGCGAATACAACCTGGAAAATGGCAACCTCGCGCTCGCCAACCAGGAGCTGGAACTGGCGCTCGCGGCACCGAAGCTGACCAACGTGCAGCGCGAGCGGTTCCGCGCCCGGCTGCTGCAGGTGCGCGAGTGGATGCGCGAGCAGCAGTCGCGCCGTGGCGGCTAGCGCTTGCAGCCACGTGCAGTCTCACGCGCTGGAGCCGGCGCGCGCCTAACGCTCGCCGTGGTGCTCGCCGCGCTGGTCGGCGGCTGCGCGACACTGCCCGCCGGACAGCGCGATCCACGCGACCCCTGGGAGCGCGTCAATCGCTCGGTCTGGACGTTCGATTACGCCTTTGATCGCACCATCTACCGGCCGGTCGCGCGTGGCTATACCAAGGTTGCGCCTGCCCCGGTCAGGCGTGGCATCCGCAACTTTCTCGACAACCTGCTGTACACCGACACCATCCTGAATGAGTTCCTGCAGGGCAAATTCCGCTACGGCGGCGCCGACATCGGCCGGCTGCTGGTCAACACCATATTTGGCCTCGGCGGCATCTTCGACCCGGCGACGCGTCTGAACTTCGACAAACACAGCGCCGACGTCGGCGAGACCCTCGGCATTTGGGGTCTACCCAGCGGACCGTTCGTAATGATCCCGTTCTATGGCCCGGCGGACGTGCGCGACACCTTCGGACTGGCGGCAGACGAATACGCGACGCCGGAGCCCTACCTGTCGAATCAATATCTGTTCTGGAGTCTGTGGCTCGTCGATAAGGTCGACCTACGTGCAGCACTGTTGAGCGAGGACTCGCTCGTCGACAGCGCGTACGATCCCTATGCATTCGTGCGCAACGCCTATCTCCAGCACCGCGACTTTCTCGTGCACGGCAGCCGGGCCGAGGTCCCGCAGCAGGAGGTCCCGCAGGAATTCCCCGAGCAGCCGCAGGGGTCGAGCTCAGGCAGCGGCCCCTCCGGCGCACCCGCTCCATCCCCGCCTGCCCCGTCCACTCCGCCCCACTGAGCAGCGAGCGGCGCTGAGCGTGCTGCGCGCAGCCGCCCCGTGATCACCCGCATGCTCGCACCGCCACCGCTACCGAGCCCTGCGCCGCTGCTGAGCGTCCGCGGACTTACCAAGCGCTATCGCCCCGATAGTGCCGCCGTGCTCGAGGGGCTCGACCTTGAGCTCCGCAGCGGCGAATACCTCGCCATCATGGGCGAGTCCGGGGCGGGCAAGTCGACGCTGCTGAACCTGATTGCAGGACTCGAGGCACCGGATGCCGGTCAGGTGCTGTTCGAAGGTGTCGATCTGACGAGGCTCGATGATGATCAGCGCACGCGGCTGCGACGGGCGCGCATGGGCTTCATATTTCAGGCCTTTCACGTGCTACCGTACCTGACCGTGCTGCAGAACGTGGCGCTGCCGCTGGAGCTGCTCGCGACCGACCGTGCGCAGCGCTCCTCTGCAGCGCTACAGTGGCTCGAGCGCTGCGGCATCGCCCAGCTCGCGCAGCGCTATCCGCGCGAGCTGTCGGGAGGAGAGCTGCAGCGCATCGCCATTGCGCGCGCGCTGGTACATCGGCCGCGCCTGGTGATGGCCGACGAGCCCACCGGAAATCTCGACGCTCGTAACGCGGCGCAGGTCCTGTCGTTGCTGCGCGAGCAACTGCACTGCTGTGACTCGGCGGCCATCCTGATCACCCATTCACCCGCTGCGGCAGGCACCGCGGATCGCATCCTGCATCTGCACGCCGGCCGGCTGCGGGCCATGGCAGCAGCGCAGTCGCCCGCATGAGCATCCACTGGCCGCCGAACCGCGCGCGCTGCGCGCCACGCCGAGGCGGCGGCTTACCTCCATGAGCGCTTGGGTGAGCGCACGCGTGCTCGGGGTGATGCAGCTGCGCGAGCAGCCGCTGCGCACCGCATTGACCGCGCTCGCGATCGGTCTCGGAGTGGCGCTCGGCACCGCGGTCTACCTGATCAACGCGGCAGCGCTGAGCGATTTCGAGCACGCCAGCCGCCAGCTGCTCGGAACGGCCGACTTGAGCGTGCGCGCGAGCGCGAGCGGATTCGATCAGCAGCTGTTCGTGAGCCTCGCGCACCAGCAGGCGGTCGAGGATCTGAGCCCGATGCTCGACCTGGACGTGACGCTGCCGAACCGCCGTCAGAGCCTCGAGATTCTCGGGCTCGATCCGTTTCGCGCCGAGTCGCTCGATCCGGAGCTGGCGGCTGCACTCGCTCCCGACGTCGCGTCGCTGTTCGCCTCGGATGCGGTAGTACTGAGCCAGCGCGCCGCGGATCAGCTCCGGCTGCGCCCGGGTGGTCGGCTGTCGATCATCGTTGGGACCGCGATGCGCTCGCTGCGCGTGCTGGATGTGTTGCCCACAGGGGCCGTCGGCAGCGCCGTCGGCGTGATGGACATCGCCTCGGCGCAGTGGACGCTCGCGCACCTCGGAACGCTGAATCGAATCGACCTGCGACTGCGCGCCGGGGTAGATGCCGGACAGTTTCGCCGCCAGCTCGCCGCTGCGCTGCCCGCGGGCAGCGTAGTCGTGACGCCGCAGATGGAGAATACGCGCGAGTCGAGCGCCACGCGCGCCTACCGGGTCAATCTGAACATGCTCGCCTCGGTGGCGCTGCTGACCGGCGCCTTCCTGGTGTTCTCGACCCAATCGCTCGCGGTGCTGCGCCGGCGCGTGGCGCTCGGCCTGTTACGCGCACTCGGGGTCACCCGCGGCGAGCTGCAAGGCGCGCTGCTGGCCGAGGGGGTCGCGCTCGGCCTGCTCGGCTCGCTGCTCGGGCTCGCGCTGGGGGTAGTGACTGCGGCCCTGATCGTGCACTACCGTGGTGCCGACCTCGGTAACGCGCAGCTGCGCTCCATCGGCGCCGCGCCGCTCGCCGCGCCTGCCTCGCTGCTCGCATTTCTTGTCGGCGGCACCGCAGCCGCGGCGCTCGGCGCATGGTTACCGGCACGCGAGGCCGCACGGCGAGCGCCGGCGCTGGCGCTGCGCGCGGGCGATGTGGAGTTCGCACTGCCGCGCGGCTCGAGCGCAACAGCGCTCGGAGTGCTGTTGCTGCTCGGCGGAGTAGTGCTGGCGCTGCTGCCGGTACGCGCGCCGCTTCCCTGGAGCGGATACCTTGCCATCGGCGCGCTGCTGTTCGGCGCAGTGCTGCTGATTCCGCTGCTGCTGCAGGCTGCGCTCGCGCTGCTGCCGCCCACGGGACGTGCGGTCGCCGACGTCTCGCGTGCTCAGCTCCAAGGCAGCGCCGGCGCGGCCACGGTGGGCCTCGCCGGAGTCGTCGTCAGCTTCAGCCTGATGATCGCCATGGCGATCATGGTGCACTCGTTTCGCGCTTCGTTTGAGCTATGGCTGGTGAGGCTGCTGCCCGCTGACTTGCAGCTGCGCGCCGCGGTCGGGAGCGACACCGGCACGATCAGCGCGCCCGAGCAGCGGCGCATCGCACAGCTGCCGAGCGTGCTGCGCACGGACTTTCGCCGCTCGCAGACGCTATATCTGCGCCCAGACCGCGACCCCGTCACCTTGATCGCCCGCGACATCTCCCCCGCGAGCGCCGCGCAGCGGTTGCCGCTGGTGCAGTCGGCCGCCACGCGACCGCCCGCTGCTGCCCGACCGGCCTGGGTGTCCGAGTCGCTCGCTGACCTCGACCGAGCGTCGCCCGGAAGCACGCTCGCGCTGCCGCTCGGCGGCCGCTTCGAGCGCTTCTACGTTGCCGGGATCTGGCGCGACTACCAGCACTCGAGCGGCGCGATCGTCATAGATCGCGGCGACTACGGCGCGCTGACCGGCGATTACAGTGCCACGGAGGCCTCGATCTGGCAGCGTCCCCACGCCGACACGGCCCTGACGGAGGCGGCTATTCGCTCCGTGCTCGGCGACGCC
>JASHTF010000243.1 GCA_030040715.1 Gammaproteobacteria bacterium
TGTACGCCACGGAGCCGCTACGTACGCCGAAGGGGCCGGTCGTGATCGTTTGGCCTTCCGCTCCGCGCGGCTGGCAAGGTCCGGCACCGCTCGCCGAAGACGGCTGGAAGCCGCTATTTCAGAATGCCAGTGTCGTCTCGCGTCGGCAATATGTTGATCGGAATGGCCAGCCCGTCGAGGTATTCGTCGCCGCATACGGACGGCAGCGCCAGGGCTCCAAGCTCGTGAGTTATGAAAACTCCTTGCTCGGCGCCGGCGGCGAGCTGCAGCTGCTCGATGAGCACATTGTGGCAACACCGGCCGGCCGCTGGGATCAGGCCACCGTCGAGGATGCGGGAGGTGTGCGGGCAGTGATCTGGTCGCGCTACGATATTGGCGGTCGTTCCTTCGTGCGGGCGCGGTGGGGACAGCTCTGGTATGGCGTTGCGACGCTGTCGGGTCCGGTCCTATCCTCTGTGACCGCGCTACGAGCAGCGTGTCAGCCGGAATGCGATGCGGCGCATCAAGAGCTTCTTGGTGCGGCCGTACAGCTTCAGCCCGCCGTGCGGTTCGAGCAGGCCCGACACTAGAGGGGGATTTCCATGAAAGTGGCCCGGCAGTCGCTTGTTTTGATCGCGCTCGTGCTCGCGCTCACGGGCTGTGATGCCTTGACTACGCCGCAGCACCGCCTTGCGCGCGCTCGGGCCGAGCTCGACTCCGGACAGTTGGGGCGCGCCGCGATCGATCTGCGCAAGCTCGTCCAGAAGGATCCGCGCAATGCCGACGCTTGGCTACTGTTGGCCCGCCTCGCAGTTAACGTCGGCGATACTCCCGTGGCGCAGGCCGACCTCGACCATGCGGTTGCCGCCGGTGCCTTGCCTGCGGCGGTGGACCCGGTGCGCGCCCGCGCGTGGCTGCTGGCAGGAAAAGCTCAGGATCTGATTGATGCGCTGTCGCGGCGGCAGCTCAAGGGCGTCACCGAGCCCGATCGCACGATGGATCTCGCGCGCGCCTACATCCAGCTTCAGCGGCCGCGGCAGGCCGAATCGGCGCTGAATCCGCTGCTCGAGGCGCATCCCAATCTGACCGAGGCGCGCCTGGCACTGGTGGACGCGCTGATACTCGATGGCAAATCGGATCTCGCACGCGCGCAAGTTGAGCGGGTGCTCGCGGCCGATCCGCACTCGGTGACCGCCTACTTACAGCGGGCGCGGCTACTCAACGCTACCGGCGACCACGCGGACGCCGAGCGCTCTTATGTGCAGGCGGTGCAAAATGCGTCCCCCAGGACACCGGTGACTGACCGGATCGCAGCACTGATAGGTTTGACCGGGACACGCATCGAGCAGGGCGAGATCGAGCGCGCGGTGCAGAGCGAGGCGGTGCTCATCAAGCTTGCACCGGGATCGGCGAGCGCCCAACTGCTCGGCGCACGCCTCAAGCTCATACGTGGCGACACGCTCGACGGAATTGCCGATCTGCAGAGGATAGTTGCCCATGCGCCAAGTGTCGTCCAGGCCCAGATCCTCCTCGGCACCACCGAGCTGAAGCAGGGCAATCTCGAGCAGGCCGCGCGTGCGTTGCAACAGGCCGTGCAGCAAGCTCCAGGGAACGTGGAAGCACGGGAACTGCTCGCGAGTGTCCAGCTGCAGCTCAATCAGCCCAATGAAGCGATGCGCACGCTCGCCCCGGCAATGAGCGCGCGGCCTGCCGATCCACAGCTGCTGTCCCTGCTCGGTGCCGTAGAGAGCCGTGCGGGCGCACCGGCTGTGTTGCAGTCGCTGGAGGCGGACGTGCAGGCCCACCCGCAGGATCGCACCATGCGATTGAATCTCGCTGAGGCTTATCTTGCGTCCAGTCGAGCGCGCGAGGCTTTGGCGCTCATCGAAGCAACGCCCGAGGTAGCCGGCGATACTCGGCCGGAGAGTCTGAAGGTCGTGGCGCTAAACATGCTCCAAGGCCCGAAAGCGGCGACCGCCGAGGTCGAGAAGCTGCTGACGGATCATCCCCGCGACGTCGGGGTACTGGATCTGGCGGCAGCCTTCTACACGGCGCAGGAACAACCGACCCGTGCGCACGCCCTGCTCGAGCAGGCGCTCGCGCTCGATGCCCATGACGTCAAGACTTTGGTAGCGCTGTCACAGGCCGATGCCGCTCAGGGGGATTTGCCGGGAGCAGAGACGGCGCTACGCAGCGCGCTCGCGCTCGATTCCACGAACTCCGAGATGCGGCTCGCGCTCGCCAACCTGTTGATCCGGCGCAAAGCGTTCGGCGAGGCCGACGCCATACTTGCTCCGATCAGCGGACTTCAGGCTGGCCCCACGGTGCAGTTCGAGCTGGCTCGCCTGGCTCTGGCCCGAGGCGACCTCAAGCAGGCCAATACGGCACTCGATTATGCGATCGCCCAGCAACCGAAAGACGCCGCGCTGGTAAGCCAGACCGGTGAGGTGCTGATGCAGGCCGGTCAATACCAGGCCGCGCTGGCGCGATTTACGGCGGCGTCGCAACTCGCTCCAAACAATGCCCTCTACTGGCTCGACGAGGGTCGGGCGCAACTCGGACTCAATCAACTTGCCGCGGCGCGCGAGTGTTTTGAGAAGGCCGCGCAACTGCAGCCGCGATGGCTGCCACCGATCAGCGCATTGGTGCTCATCGATCTCAAGGGCAAGGATTTCCAAAGGGCACTGAAGCGCGTCGACGATCTGCGGGCGAGCCGACCGGACGATATCGATGCCCTTGCGCTGCGGGGGGACGTCGAGTGGGCGATGGGCGATTTCAAGGCGGCGGAGTCGACCTATGCGACGGCCGAGCAGCGGCGCCCGAATGCGGGGATCGCAGAAAAGGTGTTCCGGGCGCGACTTGCGGCACGGGAGTCCAACCCGGAACAACCGCTGTTGCAGTGGCTCGCGCTCGCGCCGCACGATCGTTCCGTCCGCAGCGTTCTCGGCAGCTATTACCTGTCAGAGCACGCGCTGCAGCAGGCTGCGGGGCAGTTTCAGACCATCCTCGAGCAGGTTCCTGGCGACGTACTCGCACTCAACGACCTGGCCTGGGTTTATTCAGAGCAGAAAGATCCGCGAGCTGAATCGCTGGCGCAGCGCGCGCACGAGCTTGCCCCGGGACAACCGAACGTGGACGACACCTACGGCTGGATACTGGCGCGAGAAGGCAAGAACGCGCAGGCGCTGCCGCTGCTCGCGCAAGCGGCCAAGGTCGAATCGGCGGACCCGGACGTCCAGTACCACTACGCCTTCGCGCTGGTCCGGGAAGGCAGACGCACGGAGGCGCAGCAGATTCTGTCAAGCCTGCTGTCCGATAAGCGCGAGTTTGCATCCCGCCACGACGCGGAGCGACTGCTCGCGGACACCAGGACGTAAATCGCACCGAAGCGGACCGCGTCAGGACGTTCTGGTAGGCTTGTTGGACGATGCGATACCTGGCACTTAGTCTGATTGCCGTGGGAGCCATGGCGCCGGTGTGGGCACAATCTATCACCACCCCACCGCGCCAAGCGGCGAGTCCGACGGCGCTCCCGCCGCAGAACGAAGCGAGCCAATACATCATCGGTCCCGGGGATACGCTGCACGTATTCGTGTGGCGCAATCCTGACCTATCGGAGACGGTGCCCGTGCGGCCGGACGGGAGCATCTCGACTCCGTTGGTGCAGAACATGGTGGCGGTCGGCAAGACGCCGGCGCAGCT
>JASHTF010000244.1 GCA_030040715.1 Gammaproteobacteria bacterium
CGTGAGAGGAGACTGCAGTCTGCCGCCAGTACGTCGGCGGTACTTTAGGACCGAGATAGGAGAATCGCCATGCTTCCCCAATCCGAGAGCAAGGACAAGGCAGGACTGTTAAGAAAGTTAGGCACGTTGGGCGCCGTTGCCATGGCATCGCTGCTGGTGCTTGGCGGCAGCGGCACCATGGCGCTGGCGGCACGCGGAGGCGGCTTCGGAGGCGGCTTCGGAGGCGGCCTTCACGGCGGCTTCAGCGGAAGCCTCCCTGGCGCCGGCTTTCACGGCGGCGCGCTCCACGGCGGTGCCTTCCACGATGGCTGGCACGGCCGGTTCTACGGCGCCGGCTTTCCGGGCTGGTGGTGGGGTCCGGGGTGGCTCGGCCTCAACCTTTATCTGGCGACGTTGCCGGCGTATTACGAAACTTACTGGTGGGACAACGTACCGTACTACTACGCCAACAACGGTTATTACGTCTGGAACGGCGATGTGGGTGAATATCAGCAGGTACAGCCGCCACCGCAGATCGCACAGCAGAGCCCCGGACAAGCTCCGACGACGGCCGACAACCTGTTCGTTTACCCGAAGAACGGGCAGACGCAGCAACAACAAGCGAGTGACGAAAATCAGTGCAGCAGTTGGGCGAGTGGTCAGACTGGCTACGCCCCTGCCCCCGCGGCGGGTGCTGCCGCGAATGAAAGCGGCGGCGCGCTGCTCGCAAAGCGTCAGGATTATCTACGTGCCGATGGAGCCTGCCTCGAAGCACGCGGTTATAGCGTCGAGTGAGGCATGGCCGATTTGTCTGGCCCGAAAGTAGCTCGCGACGGGCGTGCTTTCGGGCCCGTGCGGCCGGTCGCCAATATCGAGTCCCTCAATCCGCCACCGGCTCGCGGATCGATGCGAACGGCGAGCTAACTCGCGCGGACCGCGCCATACGGTAATAGACGATCGAAGTCACGATGAGGCCGATGATCCATGACAGATCGGCCCCGTGCAGGGCGCGAGCGACGAAACCCGTGTAAAGCGGGTTGGACACGAAGGGAATCTGCACCAGGATACCGAGCCCGTAGCACAGCAGCGCTTTGCGGTTGTAGCGGCCATAGACCCCGCCGTCCTCGCGCATGAAGGAGCTCACATCGTACTGAGCTCTTCGAATCAGGTAATAGTCCACCAAATTGATCGCCGTCCAGGGCACCAGAACATACAGCAGCAGCAGAATGAAGCTGGTATAGCTTTCGATGAAAGCCCTGCGTCCGAGTATCGCAAGGCCGAGCGCCACTGCGAGAAGAATCAGCGCAACAACCGTTCGCGCACGAGCTTGCGGACGCCAGGCCGGGCGCACGGTGTAACCGAAGAGCAGCGCCGAGAGCGCACCGCAGTAGACGTTCATGGCGTTGTTCGCGACCATCGCCACCGAGAACACCAAGAAGACAAGCGGCGTGATGCCACGTGTCAAGGTAGCGAGGGTCGGGATGATCTCGTCACGCCCCGCGACGAGCGCGAGGAGGACCCCTAGCATCATGGGCAGGATAGAACCAAGACAACAACCCCAATAGGTCGCCCAGAAGGCCGGACGCACTCCCGTGTCGGCAGGCATGTAGCGCGAGTAGTCGGACACGTACGGGGCATAAGCAATCTGCCACAGGGCAGCGACCGAGACTGCGCCCATTATGCCGGGCGCGCTCGCGCCGCTGGTACGCGTGAACAGAATCCATGGGACTCCGTGCACGAACAGCATCCATGCTAATGTGACGACGAGTATGGCACCCGATACGTATGTCATGACGCGCGTGTATGCATGGATCACGTCATGCCCGAGGATCGTTGCGATGACACTCACACCACCGAGGAAAACGATCGCGACGATTTCGCCCATCCCGGGGGCAATCACGCGCAGAGTTTGTGCGCCGAGCACGAGATTGGACGCGAAGAATCCGTCATACATGATGATCACGATCGCGACCACGCATAGCGCCCCGCGCGAGCCGAACTGACCCCGCGTCTGCACCATTTGAGGCACACCAAGCGTTGGACCTTGCGCTGCGTGCAGCGCCATCATCAGCCCACCGAGCAGATTGCCGACGAGAAGGCTTCCGACTGCCCAGCCGAAAGGTAGCCTGAACACCGTTACCGCCAGCGCACCCGTGATGACGGTTAGCAGCATCACGTTAGTTCCAAACCACACCGTAAACAAATCTCGGGCGCGGCCGTGGCGTGCGTCCGCGGCGATCGGGTGGATCGTGTGCTGCTCAATGCGCATCGGTGAGGGTTGGATGTTACTCGATAGAAACTGCGTGTCCGAGAAGGAATGATGTTCGAGCGTCAGGCATCCTGGACACAGGCACTGGCTGTCGGGCGCGCTTTAGAAGCCGCAATGTGGCCAGCGAGATACTCCGCGTCGCGCCAGACACCCCAGATGAAGGGCGAGGCCCTGCGCGAAAGCCAAGGCAAGCCCAGGAAATAGAGCCCAGGCACGACTGAAATACCCCGTTGATGTGCCGGTCGCCCCTTGTCATCGAAGGCATCAACCTTCATCCAACCAAAATCAAGCCCGTATCCGGTCGCCCAGATGATTGACGCGACGTCCGCCGAAGCCAGGTTCAGCTGCGCAAGAGGACGAGTGACGCAGGCGGGATCGGGCCTGATCGTTCGCGCCTCGGGCTCTGGCGGCAGATCGAGACCCTTAGCGGCGGCATAGGCGTCGGCTGAGTCCAAGACTGACAGGTAGTTGGCATCGCCGAGCGCAATATTCCTAGCAAGATCGGGTGAGAAGTGCATGACGCCGTCCAGGTAGCGCCCCGCGCTCCCCAAGAGGGTGATTCCACGCGCTGCCAGATCACGAAAATCGACGGTATGACCACCATGAGCGCCACTGACAGCGATCGTCACGTGCTCAGTCCCCGGCGCAACCGCTTCGGCATCCCATTCACCCAACACGTCGAGCCACCAGGAAAAATCACGCCCGCGATAACGGCGCGGTGGACGGTTGTGTGGGCCGACGGACAAGTAGACGCGTTTTCCGCCACGCACGAGCTCATCGGCGATCTGCACGCCCGAGGAACCCGCCCCGACGACCAGCACTGCGCCACCGGGTAACTGACCGGGATGGCGGTACCCGGCGGAATGAAGCTGCTCGATCCCCGCCTCGGCGGGAACCACGCAGGGGATGATCGGGCGCTGAAACGGGCCCGTTGCGGCCACGACGTTCTTCGCTTCGACAACTCCCGCAGAAGTCTCCGCACGGAAGCCCGAACCCTCTGCCTTCGCAACGAGTGAGATGACCTCGACGCCGCAGTGGATGGGAGCCGCTATCTGTTCCGCGTAAGCGACAAAATAGTCGACGATTTGATCCCTGGTAGCAAAGCCATCTGGATCGACCCCGAGGAAGGGCATCACCGGAAAGCGGTCATGCCAGGCTGGCCCGTTGGCCACCAGAGAATCCCACCGCTCCGAACGCCAGCGCTCCACGATCCGATGTCGCTCGAGGATGAGATGCGGCACCCCGCGCTTGCTTAGATGGCCGCTCATCGCCAAGCCCGCCTGGCCGCCGCCGACTATGAGCGTCTCCACTTCCAACGCCGACATTCTTGCACCTTGCGACAGGCAGCGAGTGCGCAGGGTAACGCGCTCAGAGAAGGCGCTCGATGATAGCATCGAGAACGCGGTCGCAGCACAGCAGCTGATCCGTCGTCACGAACTCGTCGGGCTTGTGTGCCTGCTCGATAGATCCCGGTCCGCAGACCACCGTCGGAATGCCGAGACGCGTGCTGAATAGTCCACCTTCCGTACCAAACGCGACCTTTATAGGATCGCGTTGGCCCGTCAGCGCACAGACGAGACCCACCACATCGGCGTCCGACGGCGTGTCGAGGCCAGGGTAGGTGTTCAGGGTTTCGAACTCGAACTCCGAGCGACATCCTGGTCGTGCGCTGCGCGCGGCAATCGATGCGGCATCGCCTTTCAGCCCTTCGATCAAGCGGGCCGGGTCGTCAGCAGGCAGATCGCGCACCTCGAATTCGAGCTCACATCGCTCGGGGATGATATTGAGTGCCGTGCCCCCGTGCATGCTACCCACATGTAGTGTCGTATATGGAACGTCGTAAGCTGGGTCATTCGGGCCATTCACTTCCAGCTCGTGCTGGAGCGCTTGCACCCGCCCCACCAGTGCCGCGGCGAGGTAGATCGCATTCACGCCATTCGCAGGCATTGCCGAGTGGGCTGAATGCCCGTGGCAGATGACGTGAACGGCGGTCTTTCCCTTGTGACCGATCGCAGGGCGCAACAGGGTCGGCTCACCGACGATGCAGCACCGCGGCCGATAAGCCCACGCGCTCATGGCCTCGATGAGCGAGCGCACGCCGACGCAGCCGATTTCCTCGTCGTAGGAGAACGCCAAATGCAGCGGCGTTCGCAGGCGCTTATCCGCGGCCCGCGCAGCAGCGGCCAGCGAGCAGGCGATGAACCCCTTCATGTCGGCGGCGCCGCGCGCGTATAGCTTTCCGTCCCGCTCGCGCAGTGCGAACGGATCGCCTGACCAGTCTTGGCCATCGACCGGAACTACATCGGTATGACCCGAAAGTAATACGCCGCCCGTGTCACGCGGCCCAACCGTCGCGAACAGATTCGCCTTGCTTCCAGCCCGGTCGTAATAAAGCCGACACTCCGCCCCGATCCCGACCATGAACCCCTGGACGTAATCGATGAGATCGAGGTTCGAGTTGCGGCTCACGGTCTTGAAGGCGACCAGCCGCTCTAGAATGTCGCGTGAATTCATAGGCACCGACACGTTGCCACGTTCGGGCGCGCCGCGCTACATTTTCCAGTCTCTCGACCATTACGCGGTGACTCCATGATCCATAAGCGCATCCGCCCCTTCAACACCCGTGACACCTATCCGGAGCAGAGACTTGACAATGATCTATGCCAGACCGTTGTCGCCGAAGGCCGCATGGTGTTCGTGCGCGGCCAAGTCGGGCAGGACATGGAGACGTCCAAGAGCGTGTGCATCGGCGATGCCGCCGGACAGACGGAGCAGGCGATGAGCAACATCGCCAAGCTGCTAACGGAGGCGGGAGCGAAGCTGGATCACATTTGCAAGATCACGATCTACTTGACCGATCCGCGCTACCGCGAGCCCGTCTACCGCACGATTGGTCGCTGGCTCAAGGGCGTATACCCGGTCTCGACGGGACTGGTGGTTTCGGCGCTCGCCCGCCCCGAGTGGCTCGTCGAGGTCGACGTCATCGCCGTCATTCCGCCGAGCGGCTGAACATGACGTTTTCCATCATTGGCCGCAGCCCGAGCGGGGACGAGTTTGGCATCGCCATCGCGTCATCGTCACCGGCAGTTGCGGCACGCTGTTCGCACGCCCGTGCGGGTGTTGGTGTCGTCGCCTCGCAGAACATCACGGATCCGAGGTTGGGGGCTCGCATTCTGGCGCGCTTGGCGCGCGGCGAGTCAGCCGACCAGGCACTCGCGCAAGCACTGGCCGCAACCCCTGATCGCGCCTTCCGTCAGGTGCTGGCGTTGGGGATGGCTGGTCCCGCCGCAGCTCACTCTGGCACTCGCGCACTCGGAGTCTTCAACACTGCCCTCGGCCGTGACTGCGCAGCCGGCGGCAACCTGCTCGCCGACCCGAGCATCCCTTCGGCTATGGTCCGGGCATTTGACACCGAGCCCGACGTGCTCGCGGAGCGACTGCTGGCAGCTCTGCGCGCAGGCCGCAGCGCGGGTGGCGAGGCGGGCCCGGTGCATTCTGCCGGTCTGCTGATCGTACGTGATGTCGAGTGGCCCATCGTCGACTTGCGGATCGACTGGTCCGAACACGACCCCGTTGCCGAACTGGACCGACTCTATCGACTCTATGCCCCCCAGATTGATGAGTACGTTCGCCGCGCGCTCGACCCATTGCACGCGCCGGGCTTCGGCGTGCCCGGCGAGCGTTGATTGCCGCCGCTCGGGCTATAAGCTCATCTGGAGAGCAAGCCAGTAGGCTCCGGAATGGCGGCTCCATCCCACCGAGGCTCGGACGCGCCGAAATGAACTGCGCCGCTTCCCATTACCGCGTGCCCGAATCCAAAAAGCTCACTACGCAATGGCTGAACACGCACCTGATGCCCCATTGAGACCAGCTCGGATCTCGTTTTCTCCGGTACCAGTATCTCAACGTCCACATCGCATCCCTCGAAAGTGAGCTTTGCAAAGCGACCGGCCTCGAGCGCCTGCTGAATATCCATTCCGTAATCAACGACGTTAGCCACAAACTGTGCCTGCGCTTGGGCCTGATTCAACCCGCGCATGATGCCGAAGCCGATCTGGGCGCGTCCCTTTTGCATGAATCCAGGGATAATCGTGTGAAATGGGCGCTTGCGCGGCGCCAGGACGTTCGGACTCTGTTCGCTGAGCGAGAAAGCTACGCCCCGGTTCTGGAGCGCGAAGCCAGTACCGGCGGGAATCAAGCCACTGCCGAAGTGCCCAAAGAGGCTCTGAATGAGCGACGCGATGTTTCCATCCCGGTCAATGGCGGCCACGTACGTGGTCTCTCCTGAAGGAATGTTGCTGAATCCACTCAGATGTGACGGCTCGACGTGACAGTTGGCCCGAGTGAGGTCGATTCGCCTGGCGAGCCCATCAGCGTGCTCCCGGCTCAGGAGGCGTTCCGTGGGAACATCGGAGAATCTCGGGTCACCCACGTAGCGCAGCATCTCGGCATAGGCGAGTTTCTTCGCCTCGATCATGATGTGTAGAGCCTCGGGACTGTGAAACCCCTTCTTCGACAAATCGAAGCGCTCCATGATGCCGAGCATGATGAGCGCGGCAATGCCCTGAGTGTTGGGAGGAAGTTCCGAGACCGTCCAGCCGCGATAATTGATCGAGATCGGTTCCACCCACTCGGGCGTGTACTCTCGCAGGTCTTGGGCGCTCATCAGACCGCCGAGCTGCCGCGATAGCGCGACGATGGCTGAGGCGATTGCTCCCTCGTAGAATCCCGCCGGACCCCGAGCGGCGATCAGCCGCAGAGAGCTCGCGAGATTCGGGTTTCTGAAGACCTCTCCGGCTCCCGGCCACCGGCCGGCATTCTGGTAAGTCTGAGCAAACCCGGGGGTGTTCGCGAACAGCTCGCCGGCGTGGGCCCACCAGTAGGCCATCTCATCCGACACCGGAAAGCCGTGTTCCGCGTAGTGAATCGCGGCGGCCAAAAGGACGTCCATCGGAAGCCTGCCGAAGCGGCTGCGCAAGGCCTCCCACCCCGCGACAGCCCCCGGTACGGTGACGGCGTCAATGCCGACGATTTGCTGCTCGCGCTGTGACTTGATGTGCTCGAGCGTCAACGCAGCCGGAGTCCAGCCGGTCGCATTGAGGCCGTAAAGCCTCCCTGTCTTGGAGATATAGATGAGGGCATTGAGGTCGCCGCCGATCCCGTTCATGAAGGGTTCGACCACGCCAGTCACGGCATTGGTTGCTATCGCTGCGTCAACGGCATTTCCGCCCCGTGCCAGAACCTGCGCACCGGCCTGGGCGGCAAGCGGCTGTGCCGCCGCAACAATCCCCAGCTGTGTGGCGACTCGCGACCTTCCTACTGTAACGAGTGAAGCAGCTCGCAACGGAAGCGTCTGGCTCGCAGCGCCAGGCATTTCAGCAATCCCGAGTGAAGCGAGGCCGACTCACGAGTCCCAACAGATGCAGCGCTAAGCTCGGGATATACAATGGGCAAGTATATGAGTTAATGAATGCTGCATGGCCGACGCAAACGCGGGTAAAATGCTCCGTGCTTACCTGCGTTCGTATTCGCGCTATCATCGCTGTCATCAAGTGTACCTCGACCGCGGTTCTGGATGTGACCTCATCGGGTGCTCTATGAAGCCTATCAACGCTGAAGTCGACGCCGCGATGCCTCAGATCTCCCGCCGTACGCTGCTACAAGGCGCCGGTGCCTTGACCGGATTGGTGCTTTGCCTGCGCAGCTCCGGGGCGATCGCGGCGGATGAGCCGCCCAAGTACGGGGTGGATGCCACTTCGGGCGGCGCGGTGGACAACCCACTGGTATTCGTTGCCATCGATCCGGACGGCACCGTCCACATAACCGTCCATCGCTCGGAGATGGGGCAAGGGATACGTACCAGCCTGGCCATGGTGGTAGCGGACGAGCTCGAAGCGGATTGGTCTCATGTGCGGCTAACGCAAGCGCCCGGCGATGAGAAGCGCTATGGGAACCAGGATACCGACGGCTCGCAGAGCATGCGCCATTACTTCGGTCCCATGCGACGCGTCGGTGCGGCTGCGCGAACGATGCTCGAGGCCGCTGCGGCGGCCCGCTGGCAGGTACCGCTGCATGAGGTCTCCGCTCGCAATCACGAGGTCCTCGATCAGCGCTCGGGTCGTCGGCTGTCGTTCGGTGCGCTCGCCAAAGCGGCTGCGAGCCTGAAGGTTCCTGATCCCTCGACCCTCAAGCTGAAGGATCCGAGCGAGTTTCGCTACATCGGCAAGGACACCGTACCGTTGGTCGATCTTCCCGATATCGTCGAAGGGCGCGCAACTTACGGAATCGACACGGTACTCGAGGGCATGCTGTTTGCGGTCGTCGCGCGCCCGCCGGTTGTCGGAGGCAAGCTGCGCAGCTTCGATGCCGGTGATGCGCTGAAGGTCCCCGGAGTCGTACGGGTGGTGCCGATCGCCAGCACGCCCCTGCCGGCGGCCTTTCACCCCCTCGGGGGCGTGGCCGTGGTCGCGACCAACACCTGGGCAGCGATGCGCGGCCGCGACGCTTTGCGGCTGCAGTGGGACGAGGGGCCGAACGCGAGTTACGACTCGGAGCAATACAAAGCAACGCTTGAGAGCGCCGTTCGGGCGGGCGGCGGCAAAGCGGTGCGCAACGACGGCGATGTCCGCGCCGCACTGGCTTCCAGCGCCCAACGTATCGAAGCCGAGTATTACTCACCGCATCTTGCACACGCGTCGATGGAGCCGCCGGCTGCCGTGGCCAAAGTCACCGGCAATAAATGCGAAGCGTGGGCGTGTGTGCAGTCGCCCCAGGGTGCGCGCGACCTCATCGTCGAGCACCTGGGGCTCAAGTCGGAGGACGTGAGGGTCAATGTTACGTTGCTCGGCGGCGCGTTCGGCAGAAAATCCATGCACGACTTCGTCGCCGAGGCCGCGCTGCTGTCCAAGGCGATGGATGGCCGCCCAGTCAAGGTCGTTTGGACGCGCGAAGATGACATTCGGCACGACTACTACTCCACGGTCTCAGTCGCACGCCTCGAGGGTGGACTCGACAGCGCCGGTCGCGTGGTGGCATGGCTGCACCACAGTGCCGCGCCATCGATCGATGCCACCTTTTCTCTGGATGCCAAGCTTCAGGACGTCACGGAATACTCCTGGGGGGCGATCAACCTGCCCTATCAGATTCGCAATTTCCGCCTGGAGATTGAACCCGCCGAGTCGCACTGCCGCATCGGCTGGTTCCGCTCCGTTTCGAATCTGCCGAACTGCTTTGCGGTCGGCTCATTCGTCGGTGAGCTCGCGGCCGCGGCCAAACGTGATCCGAAGGAGTTGCTGCTGGAGTTGCTCGGCCCACCACGGCGCGTGAATCCGCGCTCGATCGCGGACGAGGACAACTACAGCGAATCACCAACGCTCTACCCGATCGATATCGGTCGCTATCGCGAGGTCATCGAAGTTGCCGCACGCGAGGCGGGCTGGGGCCGCCCGTTGCCCAAGGGCCATGGGCTTGGCATCGCCGCGACCTACAGCTTCATGAGCTATGCCGCTGCGGTCATCGAGGTGGCCGTCGATGCCAGAGGAAGATTGAGCGTCCCCCGAATCGACTTGGCGTTCGACTGCGGGCCGGTGATCAATCCCGATCGCGTTCGCGCCCAATGCGAGGGGGCGTGCATAATGGGGGTGAGCGCGGCCATCGCCGGCGAGATCACCTTCAGCCGCGGGCGCGTCGATCAATCGAACTTCAACGATTTTCGCGTTACGCGCATGAACGAGGCACCGCGCGACATTCGCGTGCACCTGCTGCCTCGCGGTTACGATGTCCCCCTCGGAGGCGTAGGCGAACCGCCCATCACGCCGATCGCGCCGGCGCTGTGCAACGCCATCTTTGCTGCCACGGGTCAACGCATCCGCAGGTTGCCGATCCGCGGCCAACTCGCGAGCACTGCCAGCACCTAGAGCGGGCCGAGCCGGACGCTGGTTCGATTCAAGGCCCGCGCGCGGCGAATACATCTGTCCTGATCCAAAGCAGCGGTATCAGCATCCAGACCCCGAGCACAAGCAAGACTAGCGCAGCCGTGAGGAAAGCGGGTGCATCGGCAAAATAGCGAACGCCGACCGTCAGCACGATGGCCGGTCCCATGCAGATGATCGCCAGCGCGTTAACGATGGCGATCCACCAAGCGCTTCGTTCGCGCGCACGGATCCCACCTGCACTGATGATCGCCAGGACGCCCATCGCAGCCAGTAGAATGCCGACGGCGATGTGATCGAGCTCGTAGGGCGGCCAGAGGAAGACAAAAGCCTCGGGCGTCGTATGGAGGGAGACTATATGGCCGATTTCGGCCGTCATCAGCAGGTGAATGACGGCAACGGCGATGAGCAAACATCCCTGTATGACCAATATTCGTGCCGTAGTCATCGCCTTTCCTGAATACGCGGCCTTTTTCGGCCGCGATGCTGCCGGAGCGCAGCGAGTCGTCGTCGCCTCGCGGATCCACGCCTACCAGTGTGTAACCTCGGCCTGGCATCGCGCACAGCGAAGCTTTATGCCAGCAGTAGAATGCTCAGGCTGCAAGATCGATTTGATCCCATCCTCGTAGCATCTCGCGCAGATGTCATGACGCGGCTCACCGTTAGCCATCCCTGGCCTCAGCGAGTAAACCAGCACGCCGGGGTTCAGCCTTGTCAACTCGTAGCGCTGCCTCTCTCGCTCCCAAGTCTCAAGCCGCGTGATGCGTTGCTCCAGCTCCTTGACCCGGCCTAGCTGTGCAAGCGCCGCCGTCTGCGCCGTCAATAGCTGCGAGTGAGCCTCCACGATGGCCGAATTCAGCTCCGTGACCTTCGCATGAATCTTCGATTCGTCCCGTTGCTCGATCAGGGCTTTGGCCGCCTGAGCAACGGATTGAAGACTCTTTGCCGCAGCGTGGAAGGTCTGGAGTGACGCCGCAACATCGACCATGATTTTGTTCGCACTCCGCCGCAGTAGTCGCATTGAGCGAACCGACCAGCGCTACCCCGCTATCGTAACGCCACGTTCCCCCTGGAGCGATGCTGCGCCTGTGGTGCACTCGCTGAACGGCCCCCGTCATTCTGCCGCGCCGGGTTTTCTGCAGCACGATGTCGGCGCACCACGACACCGGCAGCGGCCGCATCGACGGAGCCTGCTTGCCGGATTAAGGACTACGCGGTCCTCACACAGGCGGATCCGCGCCGAAGCGATTCCGGCCCGTCGTCCCCTTCAGAGAGCCGTTCTCCACCTGCGCCCAGATACTGCCGACAACGGCAACCAGGTTGACGGCTGGCAGGCAACCGCATTTCCAGCACGTTTACAATCGCGATGAGCGCTATCAGATAAAGAGTCTCTGTCGAACGTGAAAACGATTCATCAAATCGTCCTGACCGATGATTACATCGCGCAGGCTCAACGGCTCGCGATCCAGCATAATAAGGCGCTGCGACTCATGTACGGCAGTTGGTGGATCTGGTGGGTGCCACGAATCGCTCTTGCGTTGGCGACCCTATTTCTATTAATGCACAGGGTAACGGATATCGTCTGGTTTCCCGTCGGATTCATCGCCCTATCGTTCGCAGTCGAATGGTCCACCCGCAGGAGCTTGACCCGATCACGCAAGCAGGCTCGCGCGAAGGGGTCGACCGCGACGGTTATCATGGATGAGACCGGCCTCTACATTGCTGGAGTGCTCGGTACCAGCGACGTCAAATGGGGTGCTTTACCGGCTCCGGTATTCCTGTCAGATGGCGTGCTTATCAACCCCCCACGCACCAGCAGCCTGTGGCTTCCGGATAAATGTTTGGTTGAGGGATCGGCCAGAGATGTGCGGCAAATACTCGCTGCCATCGGCAGAGACGCTACGGCGCCTGCGCCATGAACCGCTATCGATGAGGGCGCTGCCGAATTTACTGGGAGCTCAAGGTCTTCTCCCGCGCCGCACGGAATTCCGAGTC
>JASHTF010000245.1 GCA_030040715.1 Gammaproteobacteria bacterium
TGCCGTGGTCGCCGGCGCAGGCTGAGATGACGCTGGTGAGGCTGACGCCGGAGCAGTATCAGCATGCGATTCACGACATTTTCGGGACCAGCATCCGTGTGGATCAGAACAAGGTCGAGCCGGGGTTTCGCGAGGACGGTCTGCTGGCGCTGGGCAATCGCAAGCTGACGGTGGGCTCGGCCGAGCTCGAGCGCGACGAGACGCTGGCGCAGTCGATCGCAGCGCAGGTGGTCGATGGCAAGCATCGCGCGGTGCTGATGGGGTGCAAGCCCAAGGTCGAGCAAGCGCCCGACGAGGTGTGCGCGCGCGCGTTCATCAAGCGCGTGGGGCTGCTGCTGTTTCGCAGGCCGCTGACGGCCGACGAGGTACAGACCTTGGTGGCGACGCAGGATGAGGCGGCGCGGCGACTGCACAGCTTCGATGCGGGGGTAGCCGCCGCGCTCGCGCGCATGCTGCTGGCGCCGGATTTCCTGTTTCGTATCGAGAACAGTGCGCCCGATCCGGCGCATGCGGGCACTCTGCAGCTGGATGCCTGGTCGCGCGCCGCGCGCCTGAGCTTCTTTCTGTGGAACACGACCCCGGATAGCGAGCTGCTGCAGGCGGCCCAGTCGGGCAAGCTGATGACGGCGACGGGGTTGCGCGAGCAGGTCGAGCGGCTGCTGCGCTCGCCGCGCACCGAGCAGGGACTGCGCGCCTTCTTCGTCGACATGCTCGCCTTCGGCGGTCTTGATCAGGATCCGGGATTCGACACCCTCTCGATCGACACCAACCTATACCCGCGTTTTATCGCCAACGTGCCGGCAGATGCGCAGGAGCAGACGCTGCGCACGATCGTCGATGAGCTGCTGTACAGGAACGGGGACTACCGGGATCTGTTCACGACACGCGATACCTTCCTGACGCCGGCGCTCGCGGCCATCTACAACGTGCCGCTGCCGCGGGTGCAGGAGATGGGTGGGGCGATCCCGTGGGTGCCGTATCACTTCTCCGACGGCGATCCCTACATCGGCATACTCACCGAGGCGAGCTTTCTGTCGCTGCACTCGCACGAGGGGCGCAGCTCCCCGACGCGCCGTGGCAAGGCGCTGCGCGAGGTATTCCTGTGCCAGAAGGTGCCGCCGCCGCCCGGGAATGTGGATTTCAGCCTGGTGCAGAACACCAGCGATCCGCGCTACAAGACCGTGCGCCAACGTCTGACCGCGCATCGCAATGAGCCGATGTGTGCCGGTTGTCACAAGATCATGGACCCTATCGGGTTGGCGTTCGAGGACTTTGATACCGCCTCGGAGTACCGTACCAGCGAGAATGGCGCTGCGATCGATGTGAGCGGCGAGCTCAGCGGCAAGAGCTTCGATGGGGTGAGGCAACTGGCCCAGCTCATTCGTGATGATCCGGCGACGACCGCGTGCCTGGTCAATCGGGTGTACGCCTACGGTACCGATCGCAAGGCGAGCGCGCAGGAGCAGGCGTGGCTCGCCGCTCTGAGCTCCGATCTGTCGAAGCAGGGAGTGCGCTGGCGTGAGCTGATGCGGCGGGTGACGCTGAATCCGGATTTCTACAGCTTACCGGCGAGCCTGACGTTGTCGGCTGCCGCGACCCACTGAGAGGGGCTGCGGCTCGGTGCGGAAATTGGGACCGTGGAGAGTGACGATGAGCGCTATCAAGGATCTGAGTCGACGACGGGTGCTGCGCGGGATGCTGGCGGGCTCGGCGGTGACCGTGGGATTGCCGCTGCTCGAGTGCTTGCTGAACGAGAATGGCAGCGCCTTTGCCTCCAGCGGCCAGGCGCTGCCGCCCTGCTTCGGCACCTGGTTCTTCGGTCTGGGCTTGACACCGGGGCTGTGGCGGCCGAAGCAGACCGGTAGCCACTACACCCTGCCCGATCACATCAAGGGGCTCGCGCCGATCCAGGCGAAGATCAACCTCTACAGCGGCATGCAGGTGTTTCTGGACGGCAAGGTGAATCAGAACCACTACTCCGGGGCGCAGGGTCAGATGACCGGCATCGTGTCGCGTACCGGGAGCGAGTACTCGACCAGCCTCGATCAGATCATTGCCGATGAGCTCGGCAAGCGCAGCCGCTTCCGCTCGATCGAGGTGGACTGCGCCGGGGATCGGCGCGCGACCTGGAGCGCACGGGGCTCCAACGGCATGAATCCATCCGAGATCTCGCCGCTGGCGCTGTACGCGCGCATCTTTGGTCCGGAGTTCCGCGACCCGAACGCGGCCCACTTCGTGCCCGACCCGGCGGTGATGGTGCGCCACAGCGTGCTGTCGGGAGTGGCCGAGCAGCGCGCGCAGCTGCTCGGCCAGGTGTCGGCGGCGGACCGAGCGCGCCTCGATGAGTACTTCTCCTCGGTGCGAGACCTGGAGCAGAAGCTGGCGATCGAGCTGGAGAAGCCGGCGCCGCTACCGGCCTGCTCGCTACCGCCGCAGCCCTCGAGCGAGAACATCGGCACTCTGGTGGAGCAGACCGAGACGCTCAATCGCCAGTTCGGGCAGCTGCTGGCGCACGCGCTCGCCTGCGGGCAGACGCAGGTATTCAACGTGACGATGGGCTCCTCGTTCTCGCCGCTGCGGCGCGAGGGCACCACCAGCGGCTACCACCAGCTCACGCACGAGGAGCCGATCGACCCCACGCTCGGCTATCAGGTGCAGTGCAAGTGGTTGGGCGAGAAGCACATGGGCTTCATGGTCGACTTCGTGCAGACGCTCGACTCGATCCGCGAGGGCGATGGTACGCTGCTCGATCGCACGCTGATCTTCGGCTTCACCGATCACGGTGAGGCGCGGCTGCACTCGATGAAGAACTATCCGGTGTTCACGGCGGGCAGTGGCGGTGGACGCATGCGTACCGGGTACCACCTGTCGGCCGAGGGCGATGCGGCCACGCGCGTGGGGCTGACCCTCATGCAGGCGCTGAATATTCCTAACAGCGGCAGCTGGGGCACCGAGAGCAATCACGTCACCAAGCCCTTCAGCGAGGTACTCGCGTGACGGAACCACAATCCGATGCAAAACCCAAGGCGAGCCGACTGTTCCAACTTGGGAGGGCTACGGAATGAAGGCTGACAACGCCACGCGGGGCGGATCCCGCCACCTCGGATTCACGGGTAGCGCCCTCGCCGTGGCGCTGCTGTTCAACCTCGTGTCGACACCGTCGCTGGCCGAGACGCGTGGCTATGCCATTCAGTTGATCCATACAGCGACCTACCCTACCAAAGAAGATTGCCCCGCAGGCGGTAACGGTGGCAATGCTGATATTCAGAAACGGATCCTGCTGAGCCGCGGCTACAGCGAGGCGCAGGCAGTCGCCATCATTACCAAACAGGGACAAGCCGACGGCGGTAATCCGCTCGCTCCCAAAGAGCGGCGCTTCAATTTCCAGAAGCGCGGCAGCATCGATGGCAAGGCGGTAGATGTCGGTGATCTCCCTACCTCGGAGCCGGACCCTAAGATTGAGACCGTGCAGGGCCATTACGCCTACGGCTTCAATCTCACGGGACAGCCGACCTCCTACTCCTTTGAAGACCCCGAGACGCACGAAATGGTTCAAAACCAGATCTGGCGCGTGCTCGGGTGCTTCACCGTTTATCAGGTTAAGGTGCCGGTCATTCCCTACAACGAGGCCATTGCATGGGATACCGCGGAGGACTCGATGCCGGCGTGGCTGCTGTCGATCTCAGGCGCGGATCTAAGCAAAGACGGCCCCGTGACCGTGACCTTCGACCGGTCGCTGGATATCGCCATACGGAATACCCAAGGCGGCATTCTGTCCGGATCTTCGTACACGATCGATCCTGACCCCCGCAACCACAGCGTCTTCAAGGGTCACATCCGGAGCCAGGTGTTGACGATCGAACCGGGTGATTTCTACATGCAGGGCGAGTCGCAGTTCTATGCGCTGCTACGTTTCAAACAAACGCACCTGCGCCTGAGAATGAACCCCAACGGGAGTCTGACCGGCCTCATCGGCGGCTATCAGCCATGGCTGGACTACTACCACTATCTCGCCATTCGCGGCGAGGGTACCGCGCAGGTCGATGTCCCCGGCGTCTATTACGCGATGCGGCGCTTGGCCGACGGTATTCCGGACCCAGTGACAGGCCAGAACACCGCTATTTCCGCCGCCTACTATATAGAGGCCGTGCCCGCATTTGTTGTCCCGGCGCGTAAGGTAGTAGCAGCCGCGAGCGCGACTGGAGCGGAGAGCGGCATACTCAAGACGCCACCGGCTACGCCGGAAGGCGTGACCGTAGTTGAGGTGATGCGGGAGCTCTCGGCGTCGGAGCCACAGTTCCTCTGGGACCGACCCGGTGACGCAGAGGGCCGGACACTGCTCATCTCGGACAAGGATTCCCTCGGTAGCTCCACGTGCCTGGGCGAATGTGCTCAGGAGTTTTTGCCGCTGCGAGCGCCGCGTGGTGCCAGGGCGTTCGGCGACTGGTCGCTGATTGCTCGGCCGGATGGTAACCGACAATGGGCTTATCAATCTCACGCTCTCTACACATGGGTCAAAGAGGCACACCCGGGAGACGTGGCCACCAACGTCGCCCTGGCGGAGACTGCGAACCTGAAGCTCGCGGAGCAGCCGGTGAGAGCCGGTTCACTGTTACCTCCTGCAGGATGGCGAGTAGCAAGGTTCACGCCCGCCGCGTCGCTCGGCCTACCGGATGGGATCGATGCGCGCTTGGTAGCACCGGCACAGGCGGTCGTGCTTACCGATGCCGATGGGATGACCTTGTACGCGTTCGATGGTGACGCAAGGCGCGACGGTCAGATCTGTGCCAGCGGTGCTGACTGTGCGGCGAAGTGGCGTCCGCTCGAGGCGCCGGCTCTGGCGTTTGCGATTGGCGACTTTACTGTGGTGGCGCGAGCGGATGGCTCGAAACAATGGGCCTATAAAAAGCATCCTCTTTATCTATACGGTGGGGACGCGTTGCCGGGGGACGCACGCGGCGTCGGCGTCGACAAACGCTGGAATGCAGCGGAAATCTCGCAGACCTTTCGGCCGCGCGGTGTTGGCATCGCCACCCTAAACGGCTACGGGGACGTACTGACACTGAATGGCATGACCCTCTATGGCGGCTATCCCTTCGAGAAACGTTGGGGAGGACGCAATCTGCGCAATACGTTTACCAATTTGTACGCGAAAGGTAAGGACTTGGGCGCAGCCGCGTGTCTCGATGCGGCGTGCTTACAGACTTGGCATCCGTTCCTTGCGCCGGCGGACGCGCAGTCGAATGGTTTCTGGGAGCCGATCACTCGGCCTGACGGCCGCAAGCAATGGGCCTATAAGGGGTACGCCCTATATACCTACGCCGGCGATAAGGTTGCTGGCGATCACAGCGGCCAGGCGACGTACGATTTCGCCAAGACCGAGGGCAGTCCAACGGAACTCAAGCGCACGATCTTCTTTGACGATTTCGGACGCGCCTCGGGTGGTGCGGGCGTCTACTGGAATATTGCTAAGCCCTGACAGCGTGACCGAGTAACGCCTGGTTTTGGGATGAGCATTCAGCGTTGAGGGAACAAAGCTGAATGTCTCGTGCCGAGCACGGCAGGGGTTCCTGCGGCCTGGCGCTGGCGATCGGCGGCCTACTGTTTTGCGTAATTGATTATAAACCGGGGAGGGAGTATGCGGTTTTCGATCGAGACACCGCGCGCGCCGGCGCGCGATAGCAACAAGTACTTCGTGAGGACAATCATTGCGGCGGGAGTAATCCTCGCCGCTAGTGCGCCGCTCGCCCAGAGGGTGTACGCACAGGATCCGAGCAGCTCTCAATCCGAGACGGCCGATGCCGCGCAAGCCGCCCCTTCCGGTCAGGCTGCTCAGCAGGCACAAGCTGGGAACGCCGCCGAGCAACTGGGCGAGGTCACGGTCACGGCCAACCGCTTCGAGGAGAACGTGCAGAAGGTGCCGATCACGGTGACGGCGATCACCGGCGTGCAGCTCGAAGAGCAGAACATCCAGACTGTCGACAGCGTATTCAACAGCGCGCCCGACGTGGTGTTTTACCGCACGATGCAAGGTGGCGGACAGAACAGTGAGCTTGTGATCCGCGGCATTCAGTCGACCACTGGTGAAGGCACTACCGGCGTGTATATCGACGATACGCCCATTCAATTGCACAAGGGCGGAATCAGCTTTACCGCACAGAATGACTATCCGGATATCTTCGACCTCGATCGCGTCGAGATTCTCGAAGGACCTCAGGGGACTCTGTTCGGCCAAGGCGCAATGGGAGGTGCCGTGCGGTTTATAACGCGCCAACCTTCGCTCGATACGTGGAGTGTGTACGCCAAGACGAGCGAAGGCTTTACCGATGGCGGCGACCCGAGTTACGCGCTCGGTGTAGCGTTCGGCGGACCGATCATCGACGACGTCCTTGGCTTCCGACTGAGCCTGGATACGCACTACGACGGCGGTTGGGTAAATCACACCAGCGATCAGGACTATGCGCAGGCATATGAACAGTCGCAAGCGGGCTACGACTACGGTAACTCGAATGGGGTCGAGAAGTATTCCAACTGGGGGACCACAAACAATGCCCGCATTGCCTTCACATGGGAACCGGTCCAGGGCTTGGTGATTACCCCTTCATATACCTACCAGTATCGTTACTCGAACGCCCAGAGCGTATTTTATGCGCGCTACTCGAACGTCTCGGACGGGGATCTGGAAAATGTCACCGGTGTACCGGAGCCTGAGTTCGACAATTACCGGCTGCCGACCCTGAACGTACGCTACCATCTGCCGGGAGTCGACCTGTTTTCAAACACGTCCTATTACTATCGCAACGAATACGACTACTACAACAACACCGACTGCGATATGGAATGCACTCCGGCAAGCCCGACTCCGGTGGGCTTCCCGCTCTGGTATCCCACTGATCCGACGCTGAAGACCAATCTTTGGGACCACAACCAGCAAAAGAATTTTGTGCAGGAGTTCCGGGCCGCGTCTCCGAATCCGAGCTCCAATTTCACCTGGCAAGCAGGCTTGTTCTACTCGCATAACGTCGCGCAATCACAGGAGTACGCGCCGCTCAGTCTGGCCGAGTACAACAGCATCGGCCAGGCCTTCGGCTATCCGACGGGTTACGCGCTGTTTGGCTTCAATCTGTTACCGGATGATCTGTCCTACAACACGCTCGACCTGGTTACCGACAAGCATGTAGCGGCTTTCGGCGAAGTGAATTACAAACTGTTAGAGAAGTTGACCCTAACGGCAGGGCTGCGCGTAGAGCGGGTAACGTCTGATTTGATTTCAGAGCAGGGCGGCCCGTACGCTGAAAAGGCGACCCTGTCGGGCTACCAAACTTCCATCAGCGCGACGCCGGTGACTCCCAAGTTTTCGGCCAGCTATCAGCTGACTCCCGACGACATGGTCTACGGCACGATCGCCGAGGCTTATCGCGAGGGCGGATCCAACGGTCCGCTGCCTCCGGTATGCGCCACGGCGCTGTTGGATTCCGGGCTTTCCGGTCTTACCGGGGCCTACCAGGGCGACCACGTCTGGAGTTATGAGGTCGGAGCTAAGGACAAGTTCGCAGACAATCGCGTGCTGCTCAATTCAAGCCTGTACTGGATCAATTGGAGCAAGATCCAGGAGTCACTGCCACTTCAGAACGCCGCGGGTGATTGCATTCAGAATGTGATTACCAACGGTAACTCGCTCACCAGCAAAGGCGTGTCGCTACAGGCGCAGGTCATCGTGCTCCAGGGACTCACCTGGAGCGGTTCCATCGGCTGGGATCAGGCGCTGTTCAACGATTCGCTGTACGGTGAGGGAGCAGGAGGCGCCCCGGTCATCATCATCCATAAGGGTGACGGTATCGACGGCGCTCCGCCTGTCACGGCACAGACGGCCATTCAATATCAGTGGCAAATTCTCACGCGGCCGACGTTCGTGCGCATCGATTACCGCTATATCAGCGAGGAGCGCATGCAACCCGACACCGATCCGGTGACCTCGACCTACTACTATGGCAACCTGGTGCGGCCGGTAACCAACGTGGCGAATATCCGCATGGGAGTGACCTTCGACAACCTTCAGGCGCAAATTTTTGTTACCAACTTTACCAACGCACAGCCGCTGTATCAGACCAACGCGGGCGAGGGTAACAATGGCATCGAGGAGCAGTTCATCTCGATTCGTCCACGGGAAGTGGGCGTAACAGGGCTGTATAACTTCTAAAGCGATTACACCAGCGTGCGTCGGCCGTAGCCACGTCCGACGCTAGGGCCCGGGGCGCAGCCGCGCAGACGTCAGGAGCCGGCTGCGGCCGGGTGCGCGATGGTGATCGTCACCCAGGCCTGTGCCACGGACTCACCGCGCCAGGTCAGTCCCTCGATACTCAACTGGTAGTCGCCCGGGCCGAGCGCCGAGCTGTTCAGTAGCAGGTGCAGGCTACCGTTCGAGTCGCGCTGCAGATTATGCAGCACGGCGACACGGCCCTGATCAACACGGTCGATGGTGACATTGAAGGCGGCGTAGTGGGACCAGGACATATCGATGTGCAGGTCGGCGAACTCTGCTGTGACACCACCGATCGTCGCCAGACTCCGGCGCGACGGCGCGGTGCGATCGGGCGCAATGACGATTAGGTGGGTGGACTGCGCCGGATCGAGCGGCTGTGCGGCCAGCTGTTGCTGGAGGCTCGTGATCTTGCCTTGCAGCCCCGAGGCTTTGTTCACGCTCCACAGGTTGCTCAGTGCCAACAGGAAACACAGGCCGCTGATGCCGAGCAGCACCGGCAGCTTAGCCCACCAGGGCGGCGCGCGCTCTTCCCACGGGGACGGGCGCCCGCTGGCGTCGAGCAGGCGTAGCGCGGCGTTGATCCGGTCCCCGAGCGCAATCTCGTCGAGTAGCTGTGGGTGCGTACGACAATAGTGCTCGAAATCCTGCGCGCCCTTGAGCGGCAAACGTCCACCGATGTAGCGCTCCACGATTTGATGCTGCAGGATGAAATCGCGATCCATGCGCGCCGGTGGGGCGCCTGTCGCCGCCGACGGCTTGAGTGTGGCGGTCGCTGTCGGCACCTTCGGCACGGCTGTCACGTTCGACGTGGTTGTCACCGCCGACGCGTAGGCCGCGGTCGGCGCGGCTGTCGCCGCCGGCGCAGCTGTCACCGTCGGCGCAGCTGTCACCGTCGGCGCAGATGTTACCGCCGGCGCGGCTGTCACCGTCGGCGCAACGGCCGCGGTCGCGACGGGCGCGCTGGGAGCGGCTGCTGTGACGCCAGCCAGGTCGCTCGGCGGGGGCTCCAGCGTCGGCCATTCAGGAAGGTCCAGGCCGGCTGTGGCGTCAGTCGCGGCGTTGGCAGTCTTGTCGGGCACTGCTGGCATCGACATATCGTGCAGTGACGCTGCGCTCGCAGCGCGTGCCAGCTCTCATATTTGACATCTTTGCGGGCGGAACTGTGAACTGCGTCGCGAACTGCGCGCGCCGACTCACCGGGGCCTGCGGGTCGGGCTTGCGAGCTGAGCGCGTTCCAAGCGATGCGCGGGGACTGCTCCGACCGCGCGCTCTGCGCTACAGCACGCCAGCGCTAGTTATACAGCGGCACCAGATGCCAGTAGAACCCCGCGCCGAACGATCCGCCGTAGTTGGCGCGAGGGTTGAGATAGTTACCACCGGTCAGAGACATCAGTCGGGCGGCGTCACTACCCGCCTCCTGCCCGGAAAATCCATCGCCATTGACGGCGGATATCTTTCCCTGTGCGTCCCCGTACACGATGACAGCCTGATTGTTCCCTCTGATGTCACCCAAGGAGCGGTCACCGACGTAGGTATAGAGCGCGCTGCCCTTGTAAGCCCATTGCTTGCTACCGTCGGGACGGCTCATGACTTCCCAGAATCCCGAGCCTTGTGCGTCCGCTGGCGCGAGTACGGGTCGCCAGATACGGGTGCATTCCGCGGTGCAGCCCCCCGTGCCGACAGCCTTGGCGTCCTGATAGGTGTAGTGATAGCCGCCACGCGTCTCGCGTCCACCGTACTGCAGGTGATAGCGCGCTTCGGTGTAGACCGACAGACCTTGGGCTGTGGTCATCATCGGCGGCCGCGTCGGTACTATTTGGATGGCCAGCTCGCGCGGAGTGAACAAGCGGTAGGCGAGCGCGATGTGCGCGCCCGGCTGCGCGACGCCATTGATGTCGCTGGCGGAATAGTCGCCGTTGTAGGTGTAGAGTCGCTGGCCCTTATAGGCCCATTGCTCGGTGCCATCGCTGCGCCGAAGCTTGGAAAAGTCACCGACCGGCAGTGCCAGAGTCGAGGCATAGAACGGCGTCCATGCCGAGGTGTCGTGCGGTGCTTGCTCGAGGATATAGAGTGGCACGCCCGTAGGGACGGCCACGAAGGCGTAGCCGCGCGCTGCCTCGTCGGATTCGAGGCGAATGTCGGCCGGTGTGGTGACCGTCGTCGCAGGATCGTAGACCGCCTGCCTCCAGCCGGCCTTGGGCGAGAACCCCTTGCCTCCTGGATCGAGCGAGGCGGCAAAGCCTCGTTCCGTGCCGTTGCCGCCGTCGGAATCCGGCGCCCCGAGCGGCCGTCCGCCGTAACTGTACAGCGGTTGACCCTGATAAGCCCATTGCCTGCCTTCGGGACGTCGGATCAAAGTCCAGTCACCGAAGGCGGCGGCGTTGGCGGGAGCGAGGAGCGGCGGGAACTCCTTGGCGCATTCGTCATAGCAGTGCGAGGTCCCGCCGTGGCCCTCGAGCGTGTAGGTGTACAGCGGGTTACCGTGAGCGTCACCGAGCCGTCGCCACAGATACTCGTCCCGGGCCCCATAACCGCCCTTGGATACGTCCACGAGCGTGATGCCCGCAGGGACCGCCAGCGGAGTATCGCCTGCGGAGTGGCTCGCGGCCGCTGCCGCTGTACTGCAGATCAACGCGACCAACGGCCCTAAGCGCAACGCGGTCACACCATGCCTGACGGGTATCTTCCGCATGTTCTCCTCTCTCAAGTCGTCCTCTCAGCTATCCAGGCAGGCGTGAGGGAGCC
>JASHTF010000004.1 GCA_030040715.1 Gammaproteobacteria bacterium
GCGCGATCTACCAGACGGCGCGTCAGGTGCGGCCCGAACAGCTGCAGGAAGTCGTAGGTGAAATTGCGCAGCAGCGTGCCGCTGCGGAAACCGATCCAGGTCGTGTGGATGGGAAACAGGTGCGCGGCATCGAGCACCGCGAAGTCGGCGTCCTGCTCCGGCTCGATGGCAACGCTCGCGACGATGCCCACACCCAGACCGAGGCGAACGTAGGTCTTGATCACGTCCGAGTCGCGTGCCGTGAGGGCGACCTTGGGCGTCAGCCCCTCGCGGGCGAACACCGTGTGCAGCGAGGAGGCGCCGGTGAAGCTGAACACGTAGGTGATCAGCGGATACTGCGCCAGATCCTTGATCGTCACATGAGCGAGCTTGGTCAGAGGATGGTGCTTGAGCACGATGATGCGCCGGTGCCAGCGGTACACCGGTAGCAGTACCAGCCCTGGAAACAGCCCCTCCGAGCCGGTCGCGATCGCGAGCTGCACGCGGTCGGTCGCCACCATCTCGCTGATCTGCTCGGAGGTACCCTGATGCAGGTGCAGCTCGACGTCCGGGTAGCGCTCGCGAAAGCCCTGGATCACCGGCGGCAGCACATAGCGCGCTTGTGTGTGCGTGGTGGCGATGGCGAGGGTGCCGCGATTGTCCTGGTTGAGGTCCGCGGCGACCGCCTTGAGGCTGTCGATCTCCGAGAGCGCGCGGTGCGCATACTCGAGCACTTTGGCGCCCTGCGGCGTCACGCGCGAGAATGCCCGCCCTTCGCGCACGAACAGGTCGAAGCCGAGCTCGCGCTCGAGCGCCTTGAGCGCGCGGCTGATCGCGGGCTGCGAGGTACCCAGGGCCGACGCCGCCTGTGTGACGGACAAGCCATGGCGGGCGATCGCCACGGCGTATTGCAGCTGATGAAAGTTCACGGCTCGTACTCCGGCGTGGGCCTGTGCTCCCAGTGCCCTAGCCCCTCCAGCCCGCGGAACAGAAGACCGCCGCGGATAAGAGCAAGATTAATGATGCCGAACGCCAGAGTGGGCCGGTAAATTATAACTAATGGTTATTAAAAGATGGCGCTTTTCTTATCGATCGTGCTATTGAGCCGAGCATAGAGTGACTCAGATGGCTCGTACCCGTAAGTCCGACTACGACCGTGAGGCCGACCGCGGCGGGGTGTATCTGCGCGAGCGGCGCGCGGAGTTGCGGGTCGATCGGAGCAACCAGGTCCCGGGACTGGTACCCGAGGCAGCCGGCCGGACTTCAGCAGCGTCGCGGCGGAGCGCGGACCCTGACCCCCCCGCCCGCACCGACCAGCCGGCGCGCGAGGATCCGGCGCTGCGGGCACAGGTCCCAGCACCGCAGAGCGTCCCCTTGCCCGATCCGTTGCGACTCTACCGCGGTGGAACGTTGCGCGGCGCAGTCAGTGCCTACGAGACCTGGGGGCAACTGAATTCCGCGCGCGACAACGCCATCTTGCTGTTCACCGGGCTGTCACCGTCGGCCCACGCGGCCTCCAGTGAGCGCGATCCCTCGCCCGGGTGGTGGCAGCGCATGATCGGGCCCGGTCTGGCGATCGACACCCGCCGGTACTTCGTCATCTGCGTCAACTCGCTCGGCAGTTGCTTCGGCTCAACCGGCGCCGCCTCGATCGACCCGCTCTCCGGTCAGCCCTATCGGCTCAATTTCCCCGAGATCGCCGTCGAGGACATCGCCGCCGCCGGATTCCACAGCACGCAGGTTCTGGGGGTCAAGCGCATCGACAGCGTCATCGGTGCCTCACTGGGAGGTATGTCCGTCATCGCCTTCGCGGCCCAGTTTCCGCGCGCTGCCCGGCGTCTGATCAGTATCTCCGGCACGCCCGCAGCCTCGCCGTTTGCCATCGCGCTGCGCTCGGTGCAGCGCGAGGCGATCATGCGCGACCCTGAGTGGCGCGCCGGCCAGTACCCGCCTGACCGACCACCCCGCAACGGCCTTACGGTGGCCCGTAAGCTCGGCACCATCACCTATCGGTCGGCCGCCGAGTGGCGCCAGCGGTTCGCACGCAAGCCGCTGACGGAGCGAGCTCCGGCCCGGCCGAGCCCGTTCGCTGCGCGCTTCGCCGTGGAGGGCTATCTGGGAGCGCAGGCGGAGCGCTTCATCCAGATATTCGATCCCAACTGCTATCTGTACCTATCGAGCGCCATGGATCGATTCGATCTGGCCGAGCACGGTGGCAGCTATGCCGCGGCACTGCGCGAGGTCTCATGCGAGCGGGCGCTCGTGATCGGCGTGGAGAGCGATCTGCTGTTCCCGATCGATGAGCAGTCGGCGATCGCCGAGGCCTTCAGGCTGAATGGCATCCCGGTGCGGCTGGCGCGCTTGCCTTCATTGGAAGGCCACGATGCCTTCCTCGTAGACATCCCGCGCTTCGACGCCGAGATCCGCGACTTTCTGGCCTGAGCGTCCGCCCGACGACGGCCCGCTGCGGGATGCCGCACGCGTGCCGGGAGCGTGCACCTGGGGTTCAGCCGCTGCGAGCGCGTGCTGCCTGCGGCCGACGCCGCGGACGATTTTGTCAATCGCGTGCGTCGGATCCGGCCTACGCCTGCGCCGCGTCCGTGCAGTGACCCATCCGGTGTCGACCGACGATAATTAATGTCCAGTAACGCTGGGCAATCACTGATGGCTTGGCATAATAGTCATGCAGTCGGCGTGCTCACATAGCTCACAGCCGGCACACGAAGCTGAGGATGACTACAAATGGAACGCAGGCTTCACACCCGCCACCGAGCCCGCACCTCGGTATACCTGCTGCTGCCGGGCGGCAAACGCCAGCTGTGCAAGGCCGTGAATCTGAGCGCGACGGGGGTCTTCATTCGCACCGCGAGCCTGGGGCTGCGCAAGGGTCAACAGGTCAATCTCGCCTTCGCGATTGATCTGGGCGCGGTCACCAAGCTCCATCGACGCACCGCGGTCGTCGCGCACGTGTCGGGCGGCGGCACTGGCCTGATGATGGACGCCTACGCCGCCTCGCGCTGAGCGCAGCCGCCCCCGCGCCGTTCCTGCCCCTTCAACTCACCGCTGTAGCGCTTGGCCCGGCGCCCATCAGGCGCCGCTGATGTGGTTCACCTCGACCGTGACGTGCGCGAGCTCCTCGTGCATCGCGAGCATATTGCGGAAGTGCTCCGGCGTCGCGCGACTGTCGCAGCTGACGCTCAACAGACAGGCATATTTGGTGCGGCTCACACGCCATACATGTAGGTCCTGGATCTTCGCCGGGATCTGGCTCTCACGCACCGCCTCGCGAATCGCCGTCACCACCGGCGCATCCATCTCCGCATCGAGCAGCACGCGACCGGTCGAGCGCAGCAGACCCGCCGCCCACAGCGCGACTACCACCGCGCCGATGAAGCCCATGACCGGATCGAGCCACACGAGGCCGAAGAACTTGCCGCCGACGAGTGCGCCGATCGCGAGCGCTGAGGTGGCCGCGTCCGCGGCGACGTGGATATAGGCCGAGCGCAGATTCAGATCCTGGTGGCCGGTGGCATGCACATGCCCGTGCTTCCGGGCCTCGGCGCGCTCGTGCGCATCGTGATGTCTCGAAGCCTGCCCATGATCATGGTCGCGCCCGTGATCGTGATGCGAACCGAGGCCGTGATCGTGATGATGCGCTGCCCCGCCGAGCAGCCCGGCCGAGACGATGTTCACTAGAAAACCGATGCTTGCGATCACCAGCGCCTCGGTAAACGCGATCGGCGTCGGATGCAGCAGATGATTGGCCGACTCGAACACCATGTAGCCGGCGACGGCGACCAGGAACAGCGCGCTGGTGTAGCCACCCAGCACCTCGATCTTCCAGGTGCCGAACGCAAAGCGCTGATCGCGCGCCAGGCGGCGCGCGAATGCATATGCGGCCGCGGCCAGCCCGAGGGCGAGCGCGTGCGAGCTCATATGCCAGCCGTCGGCCAGCAGCGCCATCGAATTGAACATCCAGCCGGCGCCGATCTCGATGACCATCATGACGGCGGTGATCAGCGCGACGACGCGCATGCGCCGTTCGGCGAGCGGATTGGTATCGTCGTAGGTGTGGATATGAACCTGCGTAACACCGCTCGCTGCGGCGTGCAGTTGGCTGCTCGACATCAATTTTCCTTCCGCATGCGCCGCCGCTAGGATACTCTACCCCAGTATAGGTCGACAAGGACTGGTGACCGCTGTCGTGTCGCATGCGTTCGCGCGCTTGCCGCGCTGCGCCGGCGCGCCGATTGAATTGGAGGCTCGAGTTATGGCACACGCACGCCGCGATAACGCTCGACTACTGGCACGCGTTCGGCGCATGCAGGGACAGGTCGAAGCGCTGGCGCGACTGCTGCGCGAGCAGCGCGAATGTAACGACGTGCTGCAGCAAATCGCCGCGGTCCGCGGCGCCGCGACTGGTCTGATGGCGGACGTACTCGAGGAGCATCTCAAGGAGCACCTGAGCGCGCCGAGCCATTCGGCGGGCCAGCGCGAGCGCGACCTCTCCGAGCTCGCGCATATCGTGAAACGCTATCTGAAGTAGCAGCACCGTCCAGCTGCCTTGCGGGTCAACCGCAGCTGCAAGCAGCACGTTGTACACACAGAGCCGCGCTGCAATAGAGCGCGGCGGGCGACCTCCGGGCCGGCAGCTTATGTCACTCGCTCACACGCACATCCGCCCCTCGACCGAACCAGCAAGGCGCCGGCGGAGTCGTATAATCGAATCGCCGCGTTCATCAGCCGCGAGGCTGAGCGGAGGCAGATCATGAACACTCAGTCGGCAGACACAGCGCGGTCCCGGTCGAAACTCGAGGCAGCGGCGTCGCGCTCGCTCTCGCTCTCAAGACTGACGGCAGTGGGCGCATTGGCGCTGCTGTTCGCCGCGACCAGCGCCATCGCTTCGGCTCATCCTGGTGGCGGCGGTGGTGGCGGTGGCAGCCACGGCGGCGGCGGTCATCCCGCGGCCGGTGGTGGCGGCGCGCACTTCAGCGGTGGCGGCCACTACGGCGGTGGCGCTGCGGCATACCGCGCCAGTCCGCGGTTCAGCTACGGTTCACGCGGCGGGTCATTTAGCGGCGGCTTCGTCAGCCGTGCTCCGGCGTACGCGCCGGCGCGCAGCGGCACGTTCGCAGCACGCACGGGTATCGCGCCCCGTGCGCCCATCGCCAACGGCAATTTCAGCGGCAGCCGCGGCTACGGCAGCCTCGGTGGAGCCGGCGGATTCCATTACCGCCCCTGGGGCGGCGGTTACTGGCGCGGTCGCTACTGGCCGGCCGTCTATTACGGTGCCGACTTCGCCTGGTTCCTGCCGGTGCTGCCCGCGTACTGCGTGCCCTACTGGTGGGGCGGCATACCCTACTACTACTACAACGACGCCTATTACACCTGGGATGCCGGTGACGGCGGTTACGTAGCGAGCGAGCCTCCGCCGGTCGCGGATGACTCGGGCGCTGACGGCGTGGATGGCGCCGCGCCTCCTCCGAGCAGCGACGCGGGTCCGGGTGACGGCGGCTACGGCTATGGTGCGCCCGGCTATGGCGCGCCCGGCTACGGTGCGCCCGGCTACGGTGCGCAGGCACCCTACCCGCCCGCGCCAGGCGCGGGTACCACGGATCCGAACGCCGCGGCGGCGACTGCCGGCTCCGCGGGTGAAGCGGAGCAGGGCGCCCCGATTCCTGACATGAGCGGTAATCTCTACGCCTATCCGAAGAACGGGCAGAGCGCCGAACAGCAGAGCGCGGACCGTCGCGCCTGCGCCGAGTGGGCCGCAGCGCAGTCACCCGAAACCGCCGGCGGCAGCTCCATCGACTACAAACGCGCACTGACGGCTTGTCTTACGGGGCGCGGCTATAGCGTCGACTGACACCGCTGGCGCGGCGTGGGCCAGCTCGCGCTAGCGCGCGTGAGCGCAGGCTTGCGCGCGAATCGCATGCGCCTCCCCGGCATCCTGTATGGCACTGCCTGGAAGAAGGGCGCAACCGCCGAACTGGTGAGCACCGCCCTGCGGGCTGGCTTTCGCGGCATCGATACCGCCTGCCAGCCCAAGCACTACGATGAGGCAGGCGTCGGCGCCGGGATTGCATCCTGCGCCGAGCTCGGCCTGACCCGAAGCTCACTCTATCTGCAAACCAAATTCACGCCGCCGTCCGGACAGGACCCGCGCCGCATCCCTTACGACCTGACCGCCCCACTGCGGCAGCAGATTCTAGCGTCCTGTGCGCGCTCGCTCGAGCACCTGCGCAGCGACTATCTGGACTGTCTGATCCTGCATTCTCCGCTCGCCAGCGGCGCGCAAACCCTCGAGGCGTGGCACGCGCTCGAGGCGCTCGTCGACCAGGGTGCCGTGAAGACGCTCGGTCTCAGTAATTGCTACGCGCTCGATCAGCTCTCGCAGCTCCATGGGGCCGCGCGCATCAAGCCCGTGGTGCTGCAGAACCGCTTCTACCGCGACAGCGGCTACGATCGCGAGCTACGGGCCTATTGCCGCAGCCACCAGATCGTCTATCAGAGCTTCTGGACGCTCACGGCCAATCCGCAGCTGCTCGCGCATCCCACGATCGTCAACGCCGCGGCACAGTATCGGCGCACGGCGGCGCAGGTTCTGTTTCGCTACCTGACCCAGCGCGATGTGGTGCCGTTGACGGGGACCCGCTCGCCGCAGCACATGCGTGAGGATTTGGCGATCTTCGAGTTCGAGCTCACGACTGAGGAGCTGGAGTCGATCGATCGGCTGCTGCAGTGAGCTCGGACTCCACCTCGAAACGCACGTCACGCCGCTCGGGACCGAGCAGCACCAAGACCGTCAGCGTCACGATCACGATGCCGGACACCAGCGCTAACGCGAACGCATAGTTCGGATGAGCGGTACTCCCGACGTGCACTGCGATAGTGGCCTGCACCGTCGCATTGGTCGAAGCGACCAGATTGCCCAACTGATACACGACGCCTGGGAAGGTGGCGCGGATGCTCGGAGGCGAGAGCTCGTTCAAGTGGATCGGTATCACGCCCCAGGCACCCTGCACCATGACCTGCACGACAAACGCGCCCGCGGCGACCGCTACCACCGTGTGGCCAAAAGCCCAGAACGGCAGGGCCGGCAACGCCAGCAGCGCCGCGATGGCGGCGGCATAGCGTCGCCCGATGCGGCTCGAGAGGCGACCAAACACGACTCCGCCGCAGATTGCGCCGATGTTGTAGAGGATCACGATGATCGAGATGGTGCGAGTCGAGAAGCCGCGCTGCGCGCCGAGAAAGGTCGGGTACAGATCCTGCGTACCGTGGGCGAACAGGTTGAAGAAAGTCATGAGCACCACGGCGTACAACGCGAGGCCCCAATGGCCACGCAGTCCTGCCAAGAACGAGGCGGACGGCGCCACCTGCCGGCGCGCCCGCCAGTCGGGCGACTCGGGAATGGCCACGGCGATAAACACCACCAGTAGCGCCGCCGGTAGTGCGCCGACGATGAACAGGCCGCGCCAGCCGATGCGGTCGAACAGCAGCCCGAAGGCAATCGCGGCCAGCAGGTATCCGGACGCATAACCTGCCTGCAGCAGCCCCGACACCCACCCACGCGAGCGCACCGGGATACTTTCGAACGCCAGCGAGGCCCCTACGCCCCACTCTCCTCCCATCGCGATACCGTACAGGGCACGCAGCAGGATGAACACGCGCAGCGATGGTGCAAATGCCGACGCGATTTCCATCAGCGAATACATCAGCACGCTGCCCATCAGGGCCGGCCGGCGGCCGAAGCGGTCGGCCACGCGTCCGAAGATGAACGCTCCGATCGGGCGCATCGCCAGCGTTGCAGTGATGGCCCAAGTCACGTTGACGAGACTGGTGTCGAAGTCGGCCGACAGCCGCCGCAACACGAACACCACCAGAAAGTAGTCGAACGCATCCAGCGTCCAACCGAGGTAGCTCGCGGTCACGACGCTGCGTTGTGCTCGACCCCAGGAGTCGGCCACCGGCATCCAACTATCCCTGTGTGGGCTTAGGACTGTTTATCCGCAGATGATAACAGCCGCTTGCCGAGTGCGTCAGGCCGCCGGCACATGGCGCCTGCTGCAACCGCAACCGCAGCGTCGACACCGACGCCGCAGGGCTGCCCTCGGCCGCGCCGCCGTTGCTTACAGATGCCAGTTGACGCCGAACGTCAACTGATCGGCGCTGTAGTCGAAACCGACGTTGTTGCCATTCATCAGGTGCGCCCACTCCAGGTCGATGGACGCGCCGCCGCCGAGATTGAATTCGCCGCCGATCCCGTAGGAGAGGCCGACATCGCTGGAATTGAAATCGGAATAGTTCCGATGCCACTCAGCGCCGGCGAGCCCGGCGATCGCATAGCCCGAGAACCACGGCGAGATCGGCAGTATGCCCTTGGCATAGCCCGCGTACAGAAACTGCGCGTCGATGTGATAGCCGTATGCATAGCCGCCGTTGACGCTGGTGCCAACACGACCTTCGATGGCCAGATAAGGACTGAACTGCTGGCCCAGGCGCAGCAGCAGAATCGTGGGCGCCATTTGGCTCAGCCCGCTCTCGTTATAGAGCAGCTCCCCTGCGCTCGCGCCGAGGTAGACCCCGTTGTACTCCGAGCCGTAGCCGTAAGGACCCGCAGCCATTGCCGCCGTGGAGACCAGCGCTCCCAGTCCCAGCCCCAGCCCCATCGCAACCAGTTTCTTGCCCACGATCACCTCACCTCTCGTTTGAGCCATACGGGCGCGGCAACCAGCGCGCGGGTCCGAATGATCGGCATCGATCCGCGCATCAGCACCGAACGCCTACGGCGGTCTCTGACCTGCCGCTCACACGGCAAGTTCCTGTACGCGGTCGGCGCACCATTTCTGCTTACAGCGTTCATCCAGGCGTTACGCTGACGCAGTGTGCGGAGAAATGCCGGCTGTCTGCGGTCGGAGACAGCGCCCTGATCCTGGTAATCGCCCCACCCTTGCGCGATGATTCTGCTTGGATGCACCACCGACGAGAGGACCAACAACATGAATCGTCGCACGCAGCTCGCCCTGATCGGATCGCTGGTCATCGTATCCGCCACGGTGGGATTCATCTCGGGTAGAGGTACTGCTGCAGGTGCGGCCGATCCTTTGCAGCTGGCTTCGAGCATCGAAAGCGGAGTCGGCATCTTTGCGTCCCCAGGCGAGACACCCGAGATCATGCAGCGCGAGGCGGCACTCAACGTCGCCGCCTACGAGGCGCAAGACACCGAAGGCGGAGGCGGCGCCTATCAGAAAACCCTCATCGACAACGACAAGCTCAAGGTGATCCTGGTTGGTTACAAGAAGGGGTTCGTGAGGCCGGGCGGGATGAAGCGCCGGTATAACACATTGCTCGTCTATGTGGACCCGGGCCGCTACACCATCACGAAGACCGGCGCCAATACGCCCGTGAAGATGGCACCCCACAAGCTCGCTCCGGGGAGCGTGGTATTCCATCGCAAGGACTCAATCGTGTCAGAAGTCCACGTCAACGAGGACTATCGGGTCTTGTACGTGGAAATGAAATGAGACGGCGCGCGCCGCTCAACCTGATCGTGACTCGCCGAGCTCCAGGATGAACTCCTCGACTTCTTGACCGCGTGCGTCCGTGAATCGGTCCTCTCCGATGACGGTGAAACCACCCCTCTGTGCAACCCGAAGCGAGCGCACGTTGCTCTTGGCAATCCGTGCGTAGAGTGGGCGCAGCGCAATCTCGCGCAGAAACTGCTCCAAAGCCCCGGTCGCAAACCCCCGACCCCGCGATTGCTCTCCGATCCAATAGCTGACCTCGGGTTGGCCGTTCCTTCTGAAATGAGCGATGTAGCCGACCACCTGGCCAGCCGCCACGATGGTCCTGATGCGGCCGTCCGGGGCGCTCACGCCGGCGCGCAGGCGCGCCACGGCCGCCGAGTCGAGCTGTCGACCGAAATACTCCGTGAGGTCTTGCTCGGTGACCGGCCGCAGCAGAACGCGGGGGCTCATGAAGACGCGTCCTTGCGAATCAGGTCGAGCATCGAAGTGTGGTACTTCAGCGGCGGCATTACCAAACAGTAATCATTTTCTAATGCTACGGCCGCCCGGCGAGCGTAGCATCTGACTCCCTAGCTCGCGCAGCGTCGTCCTTGAGGAGACAGACCATGCGTACCCGATTCTTCACGCTAGCTGCCACCCTCATCCTTGCTGGTTTCGCCGTCGTGTCGGTTGCGGGCACGACCGGAGGCGGGGGTGGAGGCGGGGGCGGTGGAGGCGGCGGCGGCGGGCACGCCGGTGGCGGCGGCGGCGGTGGTGCTCATGGCGGTGGTGGTGGCAGCGGCGGACACGGCGCGGGCGGTACGGCCGGTGCACACGGGGGCTACAGCATCGTCGGTCATGAATCTGCCGGTCTGGCTCGTGGGGGCGCGGCGACGCTCGGCGCACGCAGCGGCCTCGAAATCGGACCTCGAGCCGGGATTGCCAGAGAAGCCCGGCGCCTGCCTGAGATACGCTCGACCACACCCATTCCACACTGCAAAGGTTCCAGCTGCATCCGATACGCTCCGAGCCCAGGAGCCCGGCTCGTGGCCTGCAACTATCCTACGATCTTTTGGAGTGACTGCCCGGGGACGCTCAAGGCGGTGCCGGCTGACTGAGGGCAGCGACTCCACGCGCTCGCGTGCCGACCTTTACGGGAGATGAGCGCTCGAGCTCGGTTGCTCTGCGCGAGCATCATCTACCTGACGAGCTCCTGTTCTCTACCCGCACCTCGGGCAACGACGAGCGCGTCGCAGGCGAAGAATTTCGAAGCGGCCATCGCCCGCATCGAGCACACTGATCGCAGTTCACCCGCTCTGCTGAGCGCACGGCTCGCCTACGCCGATTTCCTGCTGAGCCGAGCGGCGGACCCGTGCGCAGAGCGCCTCGAGCGCGCTCAAGAGCAATTGGGCGGCGTCGACGCCAGTCCCAACACGCACGTCATGTTCCCCGACGGTTGGGCTCGCCTCAGTGATCTCGAGTACCGATTGCACCTCGCACGTTCCGGGTGCGGCAGCAACGCCGACCGAGCCGACGAGCTGCGCGCGGCGCTCGCCGCGGCGCGCCGCGCCGTCGCGCTCTATCGCAACGTATTCGACTATCGCTCGATGGTCATCATGCAGTTCGATGCGGCCGTCGCCGTGCACCAACTCGGCGACAGCGCCGCGGCGCTCACCGCCCTCGAGGCGGCGCTGGAGATGGACCGCGAATACGGCTTCGAGGACGACGCCCGGGAGAACTACCAGCTGCTGCTGAGCTGGCGGGGCGAGCCCGCCGGCACTGCGCAGGTCGCCGCTCTGATGCAGGACTTCCCGCGGCGCCGGGCGATCCTTAAATTCGCGTGGCGCCCGAGCGATGCCCAGATCACGCTCGAGCGTTACCGCGCGTCCCTCGACGACGGTCAAATCGTGCGCAGCCGCGCCGCGGCCACGACCGACCGTCGCATCGCTGCTGACCGAGGCGGCGGCTGGAGGGTCTCGTACGCCCGTCCGATGAGCCGATACGACCCGGGCGTCTGGCCATCGATGCAGAGCTCACAGACACGGCCGCGGGTGTTTGTAGCGGCGCCGCTTCCATGGGTAGGCTTCAAGACCAGCGCCGCGGGTGAGTTCGATGGCGTCACGGACTCCCAAGCCTTCGCATCCTGGCTCACCGCCAAGACGGATGAGCTCATCCGCGCCGGTGCCCCCTCCGGGGACCAGGCGCGCAGCGTCATGAACTCAGCAATCGAGACGACGAGCGAGGCGCTGTCGCCTGGGGTGCTCGAGGCCACGACGGCTGAGAACTATCGGCTCGAGACCGCAATGTGGATCGGTGCGACGCTCGAGCAGGGTGTCTGGTACGAGATCTCAGCTCCGCTGTCGCTGCCCGCCCCACCGCAGATCGTGGTGCAATACCGGATTGATTTCGCCTTCACGCGCATGGTGTCGTGTTCTGCGAACGCCGCAGCTCGCAGCTGCGTCGAGATCGTGATGCGCGCAACGCCGGACCAAGAGTCGCTCGATGAAGTGATCGACGCTCTCAGCGACACGTACCCGTACACTCGCTTCAAAGACTATGAAACCTCGACCCAAGCGCGCCTCGTCACCGATCCCGCGACCTTGCTTCCCTACGTGCGCGAGGAGCAGGTCTACTGGTACGCCTCACCTGGCAGGGGCAGAGGGGATGCGATCCTGCAATCCGAGCATCTCGTGCTCACCGAGCGGTACGGCGCCACCTAGTTGCCATCGGTTGACGCCTCGCCTGTCCTCATCGCGCCGGTGAGGGCCGAGAGCTCGTGCGTCGCCGTCACCACTTGTACGTCGCCGTCACCCCAAAGGTGCGCGGCACCTCACCGCGACCAAAATAGTTGGTATCGAAGTCCACGGCTTGTGCCGGGTTGCCCACCGCTTGGTAGCCGTTGAGTGCGGTGGTGGCGAGATCGCGCGAGACGAAGATCGGGGTGTGATAGTCGAGGGCGTTATGGATGAAGAACGACAGGTCCATCCCGCTGAAGCGCACTCCGGTACGCACGTCGAGGATGTGAATCACGGGCAACCCCGGTAGCGTCGGATCGTCGTTGGGCGCATTGGCTGGATCGAGGTACGGCACCAGGCTGTGCTGGGCGCTGGCGTACTGGAAATCGAGTCGCAGGTAGGGCTTCTTGTCGAAGTTGCTCCAGACGTACTCTGCCGTCGTGTCCGTATTCCAGGGCGAAGCCTGCAGGTGATCGCCGTTGGAGACCAGCGGGTAGGCGCCGGTCGGCTCCTGGAGCGCGATCGCGCCCTTGAAAGGCGCATCCGTGTAGCTGGCCGTAAGGCTCAGCGTGAGGTTATCGATCGGCCGCCAACTGAAGTCCAAGTCGACTCCCCTGCTCGTGACCTCGCCGAGGTTGTAGTCGAAGCCGAGGCCGCAAGTGAGATACACGAACTGCTGAATATTCTTCCAGTCGATGTAGTAGACCGAGGCGCTCAGTTGCGCCGTGCGGTCGAGAACCGTGTCCTTGGTGCCCACCTCGTACTGCCACAATGAATCGGACGCGAACGTCAGAGGAAAACTCAGAGTTCCCGTGCAGGCGGTGGGCAGCGTGCTGTTGATGCCGCCGGGCCGAAAGCCCTTGGCGGCGCTCACGTAGTACAGCGTGTCCTCGGTGGGGGTGAAGTTGAATACCACCCGCGGCGTGACTGGGCGGTCGGTACCGGAATTGTTGCTGTTCACGTTGAGCGACCCGAACAGGCCCTGCTCCACCTCCTGAACGACCCCGGAATACTCCAGATCCGAATAACGCAGCCCGGCGGTGACCTTGAACAGATTTGAAATCTTGTAATTGATCTCCCCATAGATCGCCGCCTGCTTGTCGATCATGCTGAAGCGGGGTTGCAGATAGGCGAGATTGTTGGCGTAGGGGGGGTTGGGTGCTACATCAGCGCTCTCCACAAACTCCGTCGAGTTCTCGTCTGCGTGCAGATAGAAGAGGCCCGCGGTCCACTGCAGCCGCGAGCTGGGATCGTTTGAGTTGAGCCTGAGCTCCTGGACAAAGTTGTATTGGTGGTCCGTGAAATAGGAAGAACTCGTATCCCCGACCGGCGGGTACTGGTTGAAGAGAAACACCGTGTCGATCCACTGCGAATAGTCCGAAACGGAGTGCTGGGTTCGCTGGAAATACGAGGTGTTCGAGGTGAGCGTCGCCCACGGCATGGTCCAGGCGACCTTGAGCGCTGAAATCGACCAGGGGTCGGTACTCGGGTCGCGCTGCGCATTGCCGTTGCGGTACACGTTGTCCGCAGGATTCGAGATGTCGAGCCAGTAGGCGCCGGTGTCATTGATGTGCAGTTCCTGCGTATAGAAGGAGGGCTCGACGCTCACGCTCTGGACCGGCTCCCAGAGCAGCGCCACACGCAGCGTGTCGGTGTGATGCCAATTGGCGTTCGGCTCGGTGACTCCCGTCACCGTAGGAGTCTCGGTGTACACCTCGGCAGCCCCGCCATAGCAAGGCGCATAAGCAGCGCCGAAGGGATTACCGCAGGAGACCAGCGTGGCGGGAGGCCGCGTGTAGCTCACCCGATCCACCCAGCCACCGTCCTGGCGGAAGGAAGCGCTGACGCGAAAGCCGAGCACGTCATCGATGATGGGGCCGCCGTAGGCCACTCCGGCCTCGTAGTTCTGGCCGCCACCATCGATCTGGCCGCCCTCGAGACGCGCGTAGCCGGAATAGGTCGTGACGCTTGGATCGGTCGTGATGAAGCGGATATTCCCGCCCTCCGAGCCGGCGCCGAACAGCGTGCCCTGGGGGCCCTTGAGCACCTCGATGCGCTCGAGGTCGAAGATCTCGGGATAGGGGTTGACGGTGCCGAAATTGAGATGCCGGGTCTGGATCGGCGTGTCATCGACGTAGATGCCGGTAGTCGATGCGCCCGCGGTCGAATCGATGCCACGGATGGAGATATCGGAGTCCTCATCGTTGTAGTTGCCGCTGTCGCTCATGCCGTTGCGGAGAAACGTGACACCGGGAGCCACCCGGGAAAGGTCATCGATGTTGCGCAGTCCTTTCTCATCGAGTGTCTGCGCGCCGAAAGCGGTGATGGTCATCGGCACGGTCATGATGTTCTCTTCGCGACGCTCGGCCGTCACCACGACCTCCTGCAACTCGCCGCTTGCGGGTGCCGCCGCTCCGGTGGACGGAGCGGCCTGAGACGGCTGGGTGGTCGCCTGAGCCTGGGTCGTGGCCGGCGCTTGGATTGTCGCATCGCCGGTCGCCTGCGCCTGACTCAACGCCGCAGCGCCGACACCGAATGCCACCAGCAACGCACATGCTGCAAGTTTCGAAACGCGAGATCGCATAACAGCCCCCCCAAACCTGAGATCTGCGGATGCACGCATCACCGACGCGTGCTCCACTGACACAAACCACGCAATTTCCCCGAGGCCGCGAACGACCGAAATCTGCCTCGAATCTAATCCATGCGCGAGCAGCCGGGCCTGCTCCGCCTGGGGTGTGATTCCAGGTTCAGATGCCGACTCGCTGCCGACGCCGGCCTATCGGCCAGTGAAGGCGCCCCTGCCACTGCGCCACTCCTCCCAATCGGACCGTGTGTTCAACGTAAGCCGGTCCGCATCTCGTCGATGCACCCTCAAGATCGAGCATGCAACTGCCCGCGCAATCGAGTTATCTGCTCGATCGCCGATCTAATGGTTTGAGTTGCACGAAGTATGCGCCGGGTGCGAGCCCGCGGCAATGCAGGCCGAGTGAGCTCCTCGATTCGATGTGGACCGCGGCGCTCAGGCAGCACCGCTGGTAGCGCAGTTGCGCTGCTATCAGAAGTGGATAGCTGATGGCGCGGGGGCTGCCGCGGCGGAACACTGGCCGCATCGCGGCTGCTCGCGGCTCGGCAGTCAGCTCGTCGCACAGGGCTCGAACGACGACCAATCAATGCTACGTTGGAATGCCTCGTCGGGCGGATAAATCGTCTTGAAGGTGAAGGCGAACTGGCTCGGTCCATGACGCTCGAGGTGGGCCAGGCGCTTCTTCGCCTCGTCGATGCCGGGGCGATGGCCGACCGGAGTCCACCACAGGGCGACGTACGCGCCTGCGAACTTTTCGAACCACTCCTGGCGGCGGCGCAGCAGGTCGGTGTGCATGCTCTTGTAAACAAAAGCGCGCAGCGCTGCTACCGACTCCCACACCGACATGTTCACAAGGATGCGATCGTCAGCGTAGGGACGAAGATACGTTGCGTTTCCCTGCGTCGTTTGCAGTCGCCAAACGAACCCCGGACTGCGATCGGCCAGCGCATTGATCTCGTCGAGGCGGCTGACGAAGCCGGTCATGATCGGATCGTCGAGAGCCGCCCGAATCCTGCCGATGTTCAGTTGTGCCACGTAATAGGGCATACAACGGTCCACGTCGCCGTCAGCGCTCGTCTGGCCGAGTACCGCGAGCGTTTAGTCATTGCGCCGGATCGAGAGTAGAGTTCAGGACAGCAGGCAACAAGACGATCACAGGGAGGTCACTCATGCACGGGCTTGGGGTAGTTTTGTATTTGGTTCTGACTTATTTCCTGGTCTGCTGGCCGTTCGGGCGTATCTTTTCGCGCGCCGGCCATTCCCAGTGGCTGTCGCTCCTCATGCTGGTGCCGCTCGTGAACCTCATCATGATCTGGTGGTTCGCGTTTGCCGAGTGGAAACCCGCGCCATCCTGACCAGCTGATCATCAGGGGTCAAGGCGCAGTACCCGCCGGGCACCGCGACGGTTCGAAGTACCGCGACGCCCGATCGATGAAAAGCGTTGGTGCTGGCCGGGAGATCCGGACTCCCGGCAATGCTCCGGTCACCTGCGTTCAAGCGCCCTTCACGTCATCCTTGGCATCATCAGGCGCGATATTTGGATCCCACGTGTCGGGATAGCACAACGTATCCCGTTCCGCGTAATGAAAATCGAATGTAGGACGGATGATATCGTTGATGATCTCGTTCACCGCTCGAGAGCTTTGCTGAAAAGCCGCCTGGGTCAGGCACGTTGCTGCGGCGTCGGAGTTCGAGATGGTGATCCGTCCAAACCTTCTCCGGCCTACCACCCAAGGCGCGTCCGCTCGCTGCGTCCAATCAGGATCGTACAGCTCGTTGGCACCCGTGGCATACGCGTGTCCCCACCGATTGATGATGATGCCGACGATATCTCGGGCCGGATCGAACCCGCCCGGGCCGAGCACGCGCGCGAGCTGCGAGCGGATGTTGCGCTCGAAGGTTTCGAACGAGATGCTCAACAGCTTGGCTCGCCCCGCGCGCCACTGCTCTTGCGGTGAAAGCCCTTGCCCTGGCGCCTCTAGAATCGAGTTCGAAAGCAGCAGACTGAGCAGGATTGGCTCATCCGGGTTGGCAGAATCACGGTAACCGCCCAGGCTAACTTTCTGAACCAGCCCGACACTGGTGAAGAACATGTTCGGACATGAAATCTCCGAGACCCCGAGCTTTTGAAATGCGCGCCAGTTACGCACGGCCACGTACGTATAAACCAGCGGTTTACGCACCGCCCAATGCAGCGCCTTCTTTTGCGCGTCGGGCAGTTCCGGACACAGGTACGGCACCACGGCGTGGAAGCACGCCATCACAGCCGCATTGGAACGAACGCGATAGATCTTTCCCATTGGCTTGTGGAAATAGGTGACCTCGACCTCTCTGGCGCTATCGGGGTCTCCGCGATGCTTTACCCGTAGCACCGTGCTGCTCAGCCGGACGCGCACCGGGTTCACCGGCCGATCGAGCGCGGCGTAATTGACGCGTGCAGCAACCGAATCTTCCATCGTCGAGCCCGGAAGCGCATCGGGAACCAGCCAGCGGATCAGTAGCCGTGCTACCCCACCGTTGCCGTCCGGGAAGACGACGTGTTTGCCGGGATCCCGCGTCAGATTCGTGACCCCCGGATTGATCGCACCGTCGGCGATCGCCGCAGCAGGGGGAAGCCCCAAGCCGACGAATCCGAACTCACGGCGTCGGTAGGCGTACCACGCGCTCATCGTGTCCATCCCGGCGGTCTGATTCGAGGATTGACCGGTGCCGTCGCTGGTAACATGGGCGACGGCGTCCGGATGGATATCGGCTACCTTCAGCAGGTAGTCCACATAACTCATCTTCTGCAGCCGCTGGATCTTCTGCTCCACCGACAGGCCAGGCAGGTAGTCTTTCTTCTCGGTATAGAGCTTGAGCAGGCCTGCTTTTGCGCCCTCCGAGAATGGGGTCTTCGACAAGAACTCGCGCCAACGCTGTTGCGAAGAAGCCGGTGCGCTGTCCGGGCTGAAGGCGGCATTGGGGTAATTCGTCACCAGCTGATCGACGCCGTGCGTCTCCTTGCTGAAGAACATCGCCGGACGGAGATTCAATTTGGCTACCGGGTCCGGCTGCGCGTCGGCTGCCTTATACCAACGATCAAAGTCGACCCCGATGTCGTTGAGTAGCTGCTTGCCCTCGGGGGTGTATGTGTTCGGGTACCAAATCGCATAAGTGCCACCGTTCGCCAGCAACTGATGGCCATCGACGTTGAATTCGTTGCGACGCGCATGACCGCCGAAGTCATCGCAGCCATCGAGCACGAGGACCTTCGCATTCGGTATTTGCTTCCGATAGAAATAGGCCGCAGACAAACCGGCCATGCCCGCGCCCACGACCACCAGGTCGTACTTTTCATCAAGATCGACCGGAGCGCCTGAGACCTTGCCGTCGCGAACCGCGTGTCCAGCCTCAGTGGTTTCCGGGTCAAAGCCGCGCAACCCCTCCTTCATGGGCGGATAGGTCGCCGCAGTCGGCAGCGACGCCGCATCAGCGGATGCAGCGGCCGCCGACTGGCTTTCGCCGAGGCCCACGGCGGACGCGACCGCAGTGCCGCCAACCGCCAATGCCACCCCGTCGAGAAAATCTCGACGCGTGATTTGCATGTCAACTCCGAGTTCGCGATCTTTCTCGTCCATTGTCGGCACCTTCGCTAGGTTGTCTGGCTTCGCTAGGTTGTCTGGCACTGACGTCGAAATTCGAGCGGCCCTCGAGCTCGACCCGTATCACGAATTCCGTGCGATCTATTGGTCCTGGGGTGTTGTTTTCGCACCAAGCAGGCTAGGGCTCCCAGTGCGACCAGAGGAGCTCTCAGTAGCTGCCGGCTCAGTGATTCAATTGCCATCGCGCGACCCGCGCCGCTCGCCTTTGATATGCATCTACTGCGCCCGTGAACATGCACGGCTTATGAGCTGCGACACTCCCCCAAATCGATTAGAGCACACGAAGTTCGGTCGTACAAGGCGCTACGCCCGCGGCGACGTAGCGCTCAAGTAGTCGTTCTGGCAGCGGAGGTGCGACAATGCTCGAGCATCTTGCGTGCGTG
>JASHTF010000246.1 GCA_030040715.1 Gammaproteobacteria bacterium
CTCGCCGATTGCCCGCCGGCCCAGTCTGCCAGCTCGGGCAGGCTGGGACGATCCAGCGGGTTGAAGCTCAGACATTGGCTGACGATGTCGCGGAATGCCGGGGGGAAATCGGCTGGTAGTACGACGGCTTCCTTGCCGGACTCGCCCGAGCGGGGAGGCGGACGGCGCGTGAGCGCCTCGAACAAGCTGATGCCGAGGGCCCAGATGTCCCCCGCCGGAGAGCTGCTTTCGGCCCCCGCTTCCGGCGGATCGTAGGCACTGGCTGTGTTGCCGCTGGTCGCACCATCACTGAGGCGCCGGATCGTATCGGTTGCCAGCTTCAGCTGATCTCCAACCACCAAGATGTTGGTCGGCTTGAGCTGTCCTTGCACCAGGTTTCGGCTATGCAGGAACGCCAGCGCGTCCAGGATCGGCGGCAGCATCTCGCGCGTTTCGGTCTCCGTCAGGGCCCGATGTCGCAACAGCTGTGCCAGCGTCTGATCGGCGTACTCCATGACCGTGTACAGGTAGGGCAACCCGTCCAGCTGGCACCCGCCCAGCTCCCATAGTCGCAGCAGATGCGCATGGGTGAGACTGGCAGCTCGCTTCCATCGCGGCAGCTGTACTTCTGCCAGCGCCCGATTGGTGGGGGAGAGCTTGATCGCGACCATCGAAGGGCTTCGCGCCACAGACTCGGTCAGGAAGACGCCGCTGTGATCCGAGCAGCCGAGATAACGCCCAAGCGGGAACACGCCGTTGATGACGTGTCCCTGCCACCTCGTCCACGCCTCCCCCATCGATTCGCTGGGTTCCACGCTCATATGCACCCCGGACGCAGCTGAGCAGCAGACATCGCACCCCCTGACCACGGACAGCGCGTGCCAGACAGCGCGCGCGACCGTCCGCGAATCAGGCGAGAACAATACCCGAGTCGGCTCCGCAATGTTGAGCGGCAGCACTCGGAATCCCGGACGAGCTGACCCCGTTCCCCGGGCAGGTCAGGCCCGAGACGTCGGCGCACGCGAAACCGAACGACGACTTTCGGTCTAACGACGACTTTCGGTCTGAGGTAATGCACCAAGCCGATGCTCTTGGCGCGGCTTGGTTCAGTGCACCATGCATCGATGGAACGGGAGTCGGCTTCACATAAGGATAGCTTCGCAGCCGAATACGAGTACCGTACCCGTATGTGCGCAGCCGTCAGGATTCGTCGGCTCGGTTCGGCCGACGTTGCATCGCTGCGAGCACTGAACGCCGTCTTCGGGGAGGCATTCGGCGAATCTGAGAACTACACGCAATCGCCACCGCCCGATACTTATCTTTCGGGGCTGCTGACGAAGGAGCACCTGATCGTGCTGGTCGCCGCCGTCGCAGAGCGAGTAGTTGGCGGACTGGTCGCTTACGAACTCGACAAGTTCGAGCGGCAACGGCGTGAGCTGTATATTTATGATTTGGCTGTTAGCTTAGGCTACCGCCGCCAAGGGATCGCAACAGCCTTGATTGAGAGACTGCGTGAAATTGCCGTCGAGCGTGCTGCCTGGGTGATCTATGTTCAGGCGGACTACGGCGACGATGCGGCGATCGCGCTGTACGAGAAACTTGGGATCCGCGAGGACGTGATGCATTTCGACCTCCCGGTGGTCTCGAGCAGTAGGGGGAGGTAATGCCGGATCTCATTGCCGCGAGCGCCTTTTTTCTCTTCATCCACTTTGCCGTGTCCGGAACGAAGCTTCGAGATCGGCTGATCGCCCGCGTCGGGGAGGGACCCTATCGCGGAGCGTTCGCACTGGTTTCGCTCGGCGGTCTGGTTTGGATGATATACGCCTTCCGACGGGCGCCGTATCTTCCGCTCTGGGGCCTGCTGCTGCCATTCCGACCGGCCGCCTATGTATTGGTATTTATCGCCTTTTTGTTCGTAGTGATCGGCCTTGCGACACCGAGCCCTACGCGCGTGGGCATGGAATCGAAGCTGGCACAGGGAGAAGGCTCGGCGAGGGGTATGGTCCGCATCACTCGCCACCCGTTTCTGTGGGGAGTAGCACTCTGGGCGCTGGTTCACCTTATCGTCAACGGCGACATTGCTTCCTTGGTTCTGTTCGGCGCTCTGTTGGTGCTCGCGGTCGGTGGAACGTTTTCCATTGACGCCAAGCGACGGCGCACCTTCGGTGAGCAATGGGCGCCGTTTGCCGCGGTGACCTCCGACATACCCTTCGCGGCCATTGTTGCCGGCAGAAACCGCCTCGCCCCGGCCCTGACGGAGATCGGGGCCTGGAGAGTGCTGGCCGCGATCGTCGGTTACGCGGTGACGTTCTATCTCCATGGGGTCGTGGGACCGGCGCTGACGTAACCAGCGGGCGCGCGCGCGTGCTTGGCCCATGGGGCCGCCACTCTACTCACCGAAGAGCAGTATGCTGAGCTCGCGTCTGGGATTTTGCAGTCGCTCGAGTGGCAGAAGTAGTATCCTCGCGACGGTTCATCATGGCCAAGGCGAAGCGACCAACCCGCACGGCGCGCGCGACTGGGACGAGGGCCCGAGCGACCGCTCGTCGCGGCAAGCTGGCTCCGCCCGCGACAGCACGCGGGCTTGATTCCGCAGCCATCGCGATCGGTCTGGATGCGCCCGAGATCGCCGGCCTGGTCGCGCTGGTGCGCGACTCGGGGGGCGCCCCGATCGGTGCCTATCACGAGCCGCTCGGCGGCCGCGCGTTGCTGCTCGCCTCGCTCCCGCTCGGCGCCGTGCAGCCGACGCCGTTTCAGCGCGACCTCTCACCCACGCATGCCAAACGTTTGGCAGAGAAGATCGAGGAGACCGCGGCTTTCCTCGATCCGCTCACGGTCGTGCGCGGAGAGGATGGACGCTTGTGGACCCCAAACGGGCGCCATCGGCTGGCGGCAGCCAAGTCGCTGGGTTTGCGGCAGGTGACCGCGTTGATCTCGCCGGACGAGTCGCTCGCCTATCGCATCCTCGCCCTCAACACCGAGAAGGCACACAACCTGCGCGATCGCAGCCTCGAGGTCATGCGCATGGCGCGCAGCCTCGCCGTGCGCCACGCGCAGATGCGTGAATCGCAGTTCGCGCCCCAGTTCGAGTCTGCGGAGCTGCTGACGCTCGGGCTGGTGTACGAGCAGGCATCGCGCTTCGCGGGTGGCGCCTACAGCGCCTTCCTGAAGAAGGTTGACCGCTTCAGTGATCGCACGCTTGCAGCGAGTCTGCGCGAGCGCGCCGACTATGCCGCCCGCCTGCGAGACATCGACACCGTGGTGAGCAGGCTCATCAAGGCGCTGCAAGCGCGCGGCTTCAAGTCGCCCTACCTGCGCAACTATGTAACCGCACGCATCAATCCCGTGCGCTTTCACAAGGCCAAGAAGGGAGCAACGAACCCTCCCATGCCGCTGGCGCAGGCGCTCACGCGTATGGCCGCGGCCGCGCGGGCATTCAAGCTCGAATCCGTGTCGAACTCCGACATCGCCTGGGTGGCGGTGGGTGCCGCGGCGTCTGAAGGTTGAGCGCTTCGAAGAAGCCGTGATCCGCCATCCGACACCCACAGAGGAACGTCGATGCTCCAGCATGCGAATCAATTCGGGCAAGCGATCGGCTTCCCGGTCTCGGGATGGTCCACGCGACCGCGACCCGCGCGCGCGGCGGTTGTGGGGCGGTATTGCCGGCTGGAGCCTATCGATGTGCCGCGACACGCGCCGGAGCTGTTTGCGCACTACATGGAGGCTCCCGATGGGCGGGATTGGACTTACCTGTTCCACGAGCGCCCGGAGACATTCGCCTCCTTCCGTGCATATCTTGGCGAGCTGGCACGCAGTGAGGACCCGCTGCACTTCACCATCGTCGACTGCGGCACTAATGGGGCCGTCGGCACCGCGGCACTGATGCGCATCGACTGCGCGCACGGCGTCATCGAGGTCGGCAGCATCGCCTATTCGCCGCGGCTGCAGCGCACGCGCGCCGGCACCGAGGCGATATATCTTTTCATGCGCTTCGCCTTCGACGAGCTCGGTTACCGCCGCTTCGAGTGGAAGTGCGACAGCCTCAATGCCCCCTCGTGCGCCGCGGCGGAGCGCTTTGGCTTCACCTTCGAGGGCGTATTCCGCAGAGCCATCGTCTACAAGGGCCGAAATCGCGATACCGCCTGGTATTCGGTGATCGCCGAGGAGTGGCCGCGTATTCGGGCAGCATTCGAGATTTGGCTGAGCCCGGAAAACTTCGACCAACTCGGACGACAGCGGCAGTCGTTGCGGCAGATACGGGAAGCAAACCCGGAGTCGGCCGGACAGTCAGGCGCAGCTTCATCCACAACCAAATAGTTGTACATTCAAATCGCGCGCTGCCAGAATATACAACCTGGAGGTTGTATATGAGCGCCAACCGCATTGAGAAACATATTGTGTTACGAGCGCCGCTGGCGCGCGTATGGAGTGCGCTTTCGGACTCGCGGCAATTCGGCAAGTGGTTTGGTGCGTCATTCGACGGTCCCTTCATCCCCGGTAGCGAGCTGACCGGTCGGATCGTGCTGACCTCCGTGGATCCGGAAGTAGCCAAGTTGCAGAAGCCGCACGAAGGTAAGACGTTTATGCTTTACGTTGAGCGAATCGAGCCGATGAGCCTGATCGCGTTTCGCTGGCACCCCTTTGCCATCGATCCGGCAACCGACTACTCGAACGAGCCTATGACTCTCATTGAGTTCAAATTGCAGTCGAACGGCGATAACACCGAATTGACGGTGATCGAATCGGGATTCGAGACTATTCCGGCCTCCCGCCGGGCCGATGCACTGCGTGCGAATGACGCCGGCTGGAGCCATCAAATGAAGCTCATTGAGAAGTATTTATCGGTGAGTGCTTAGCGGCATGGTGCGTGCGGGTTTGCGGCAAGCCAGGCCTCGGCTCGACTCTGCGGCACCCACCTTCGCGGCCCTGGGTGATCCCCAGCGCCTCAGAATGCTGGTCCGACTCAGCCGCGAGGGGCCGCAGAGCATCACGAGTCTTGCAGCCGGCGTTGAGATCTCCCATCAGGCAGTGAGCAAGCACCTGCGCACGTTGGAGAGAGCACGACTGGTATCGAGTGCGCGCTCGGGGCGAGAGCGAATTTGGACGTTAGAGAGGAATGGTTTTACGGGGCTGCAGAGCTTTCTTGCGGAGATCTCTGGACAGTGGGACCGAGCCCTCGAAACACTACGCAGAATGGTCGAAGAGGATTGACGCCCCGCTATTGCCGTGACAGGTTCGGGCGCCCGCCGCGCAGTACGAACTTCTGAATCTTTCCGGTCGCCGTCTTAGGTAACGAAACGACGAACTCGAACGCCGTCGGTACCTTGAAATGCGCGAGCTGGGAACGCGCGAAATCCCTCAGCTCTTCGGCGCTAGCACGCTGGTCGGGTCGCAGGACGATAAACGCCTTTGGCGATTCGCCCCAGCGCTCGTGTGGTACACCGATAACTGCCGCTTCGAGTATAGACGGATGGCGCAGCAGCGCGCTCTCAACCTCGATCGTCGAGATATTCTCGCCGCCGCTGACGATGACGTCCTTGACGACCCACGTGAAGGTCCAGCCGTTGGCGTGGAACATCGGCAGGGTCCACAGGTACCGATCCGCCGAGGTCATCGGCCAGTGGGCCAGCACGCCGATTGTGATTGACCAGGTAGACAAAATCGTTCGCGGCGAGCCGGTAGTTCATCGGCACGAGCACGGCACCGAGGCTCGGGACGGCATAGAACTGCTCCAGATGCTGGTGCGTGTTCGGCGCAATGGATCCTACGCGGTCGCCGCGCTGCACGCCGAGCTTTGCCAATGCCGCTGCCCATCGATCGCACCGCGCGCCGAACTGCTGGTACGTGAGGCGCAGTGCGCCGTCGACGATCGCCTCGCGCTTGCCGTGCAGCTTGCGGGCACGGCGCAGGAACTCGAGTGGCGTCAGAGGTAATTCCATTTACATCTCCGGCCCTCCCTGAAACAGTAGCTTACCCGAACTCTGACGCTCGCTCTAACGGAGCCGACGGTGCAGAGCCTCGATGATCTCAGCAGTCAGGAGTTAGATAGCGGACCGTCCTGAGCCGCGGAGCGCCGGAACAGGCGCGGCAGCAGCATCGGCACGCTGCGTCGGTACGTCTGGTAGCGGCTGCCATGCTCCCGCAGGAGATCTCGCTCCTCGAACTGGATAGCGAGCACGATGTAGGCGGTCGTAGATGCGGCGAACAACAGGTGAGCGAGAGTCATGTGCGGTGTCGCCCAGAAAGCAATCAAAAATCCTAGATAGAGCGGATGTCGCACGACGCGGTACGGAAACGGCGTACGGAAGGATACCGCGGTGTACGGTCGGCCGATCAGCGGCAGCCAGGCCTGACGCAGTCCGAAGAGATCGAAATGGTTGATGTAGAAGGTCATGGCCAGCACGGTGGCCCATCCGGCCGCACACAGCGACCAGATGGCGAGCCGTGCATGCGCGTCATCGATGCTCCAGATAGCGATGCCAATGGGTCGCCACTGCCAGAACAGCAGCAACAGCGCGAGGCTGGCACAAAGCACGTAGGTCGAGCGCTCGATGGTCCAGGGGACGATCTGAGTCCAGCGCTCCTTGAACCACCGGCGCGCCATGATGCTGTGCTGGAGTGCGAACAGCATCAGCAGACCTACATCGATACCGACGGCGACCGGAAGCGGACCGCGCAACGGTGCATCGAGCTGCGTCGGCACGACAAAGCCCCCGACGAAGCCGATAGCGTAAAGGAACGTGGCCAGGAAGATCAGGTACGAGACGACGGCGTAGACCATGAAAAACAGATGTTTGCGCATGTTGAGCCCTCCTTGGCATACAGCATCCGCCCGCAGGTACCGCTGCCACCATCGGATCTTTGTCCCGAGCCCCCTTAGAATGAGGTCGGGTCCCGTGGCATTTGTCCCGGAGCAGACGGTTTAGAGTACATGCAAGCGCGCCAGCGCATCCACTACGTGCGGTCGGCCGACGGAACTCGCCTCGCCTGGGCTCGGGCCGGAACGGGGCAGCCGCTGGTCAAGGCCGCTAACTGGCTCACTCATCTGGAGTACGACTGGACCAGCCCGGTGTGGCGGCATTGGATCCAGTTCCTCTCGGCCCATTTTCAATTTATTCGATACGACGAGCGCGGGTGCGGCATGAGCGAGTGGCGCGCCGGAACGCTGACCATCAGGGAGTGGACGGCGGACCTCGAGCTCATCGTCGCTACCGCCCAAATTGATTCGCCGATCACGCTACTGGGCATCTCCCAGGGTGCGGCGGCCTGTATTCAATACGCGGTGCTGCATCCCGAACGGGTCGCGCGCATGGTTCTATACGGGGGCTACGCGCAGGGCGCATATAGACGGGACAACGTCACCGCTGCGCGGGCATACCGGGCGATGGTCGAGCTGGCGCGAGCGTCCTGGGGAGCGAGCAATCCGACTTTTCGTCAGGTGTTCACCTCGCGATTCATACCCGAGGGTACCCCCGAGCAGCTGCAGTGGTTCAATGAGCTTTGCGCCAAGTGCACGGTGGGGGAGGTCGCGGGGGAACTCCTGGAAGCGCGCGCGGAGATCGATATCCGTGAGCTCCTCCCCCGGGTGCGCACGCCGACATTGGTGCTGCATGCGCGCAACGACGAGGTGGTACCGATCTCGGAAGGTCGGCGACTTGCCACGGACATCGAGGGCGCAGAGTTCGTCGAGCTCGACTCCCGCAACCACGTTCTGCTCGAGCACGAACCCGCGTGGGCGCGCTTTCAGGAGGAAGTGCTCGCTTTTGTGAACGGCGAGTTAACCGCGGATGCGTTCTCCGCCCTGTCGCACCGCGAGCGCGAGGTGCTGGCATTGATCGCGCACGGTCTGAGCAACGCGCGGATAGCCGAGCAGCTGCAAATTGGTGATAAAACGGTACGGAATCACGCGTCGAACCTGTTCGACAAGCTCGGCGTGCGCTCGCGAGCCGAGGCGATCGTATTCGCGCGCGAGCATGGGTTCAGGCGCTAGCAACGAGCGCGACCGACGGCACCCAGACATATCCGTCAGCGTCCGCAATGTGAACTTCTCGCTGGCCGTGCGCTTGATTCATGGCAGGGGACAGGACGAGCGCACCGCGCGTGCGCGCCTGCGCCTCCGCTCGATCGGGGTCGACTCCATTCAAGCGTAGCTCGACACCGGCGCCGCGCGCTTGCACGCCCACGATCGAACTGCGAAAGGCATGTGCCCGGTATGACCAGTCGGAATGCAACAGCCATGTGCTTCCGACGGCATGCATGATCGCAAAGTGCTCTTCCCAATAGCGAATTTCTGCCCCGAAAACCGCGGCCTGGAACTCGGCGGAGGCCACCACGTGGCTGACCAGCAGATTGATCGAGAGCCCAGGCGCGACTCGCCGGCCGTATTCAACCGGATTGGGTCGGTTGGCGCCGATTTCGGGACGTTGCATAGCTCAGCCTCGCTCGTGAGTTAATAGATTCGCCGCCAATTCTGCCGACCCGCAAGCGCTCTGTCACGATGACCGACTGAGCCGTACCCGCGTACAATAAGGCTCGGTTCACGGGCTCGGCTGTGCTGCAGATGCTGCTCATCGGCATGTTTGATTCTCCGTTCGTGCGGCGCGTCGCGGTGTCGTTGAAGCGACTCTCAATCCCGTTCGAGCACGCCAACTGGTCGGTTGGCGCGGACCACACGCGAATTCGCCAATACAGCCCTCTCGGGCGTGTCCCGACGCTCGTGCTTGACGATGGCATGGCTCTTACCGACTCGAGTGCGATCCTCGATCACCTCGACTCGGTGGTCGGCAGCGCGCGCGCTCTCGTACCGGTCTCCGGGACGCCGCGTCGCGACGTGATGCAGCTCATCGCGCTGGCCGTTGGTGCTGCGGAGAAGGGGCGCGAACAGATCTACGAGCGCGTGTTCCGACCAGCAGAGAAGCGACACGAACCCTATCTCGACCGTTGTCGCACCCAGATGCACGGCGCGCTCGAGGAGATTGAGCGTTGGCGAGCGAGCCACGCGGGCATCTGGATCACCGGCGAGCGGCTCACGCAGGCGGACATTACCATCACCTGCTGCTGGACGTTCCTGGTCGACGCGCTCGCGCTCGAATCGAGCCGATACAACATGCTGGCCGCACTGGCAGAGCGCTGCGAAGCGTTGTCGGAATTTGCCGCGACGCGCGCGCGCTGGAGCCCTCCGCGCTCGTGAATCTTGTGTCGCGAGGCGAGCGTGCGTTTGCCGTACGCCTGCTTTGCCACGAGCGTAGCTTGACTTGGCTCGGGCCGCACGGTGATCATCAAAAGCTCTCATGCCAGCGAACTCTCTTGAGCACAGAGAGGTCATCCATGAAGTTCGCACCAGTATTCGTAGGTTTGATAGCCTCGTTGCTCCTTTGCTCTCGTCAAGCGACGGCTCAAGAGGCATCTGGCTCCCAGTCTGTCGGCCTTCCCTCTGGCACGGAGCCCTTGCGCGGGTCAGTCTCCGCGGCGGGCCAACCCTACCGATCGATCGACGGTAGGCGCATGTGGCAATACGTGGTCGAGCAGGCGCAGATTGCGGAGCAGTATCGGAGCAACGGTCATGCTCAATTTTGGGGGCGCATCGTCGGCACATCCGGCGACGTCGCCGATGCGCAGTGGCTGCTCACCCAATACCGACGAATAGGACTAACCGATATACGTCTCCAGACAGTCAAATTCTTTGCCCCGCAGTGGTCAGCCCGATCGTGGAGCATCACATTGACCGCCGGAGCCAAGACCGCGCAGCTCGCCTCTGCGCAGCCGTCCTACGGTAGCCCCACAACCGACGGCAAAGAGTTGGATCTTGAGATTGTGTATGCGGGGCTTGGAAGCGCTGCGGATTTCGCCGGACGCGACGTTCGCGGGAAGGCGGTACTGCTGGTCAAGGCTCCGGCGAGCTATCAGATCGGCGCGGCAGAGGTCCTGAAACGTGCCGAGGATCATGGGGCGGCCGCCATCTTTTCCATGGACATGCGCGGCGGCGACTATAACTCGCAGGCCTACCGGGCATATACCAGCGTTCCAAGCTTTGACCTGGGCACCGAGGACGGCGAGCAGGTGCGCGCGATGATTGGCGATGCTCCCGCCAACGAGCCGCCGCGGGTCAAGATCCGCTTGGATGCCAGTTGGGTCCCGAATCAGAAGACCTATCTGGTATGGGGCTCGCTACCCGGAGAGACCGATGAGACCATCTATGTGATCGCCCACCGCGACGGCTGGTTCGATGCGGCCGGTGACAACGCCAGCGGCGTCGCTTCGATGCTTGGCTTGGCGGAATACTACGCGCGGTTGCCGATGAGTCAGCGCCGCCGCACGATGATCTTCATCGGAACGGACGGGCACCATAACGTCAAGCCCGGCGGTTTCGGCCGCGAGTGGCTGGTCGCCAATCGTGGCAAATTGTTCTCGAAGACGGCCTTGATGATCAACGATGAGCACCCCTCGGAGCTGCTCACGCACGGCGGCAATGCCGGATGGACCACGACCACGATTCCCCTCGAGTGGTATGCGGGCGGTGCCTCGCGGCCACAACTGGAGCGAATCGCGCGTGCCGCCTTCCATCAATTCGCAGTGCCCATCTGGGCTGAACCGAGCGCCCGGCCGCCGGCCGGTGACCTGGGGAGATTCGATTGGTTCTTGCCTGGAGTCGTCGCACAGTCCAACGATTTCGCCTATATGCACACGACCGCAGACACGCCCGACAACGTGTCAGCGGCTGGGCTCGAAGCGGTAACGCGTGCCTACGCGAAGATCATCGACGAAGTAAACCGGCTGCCTCTGACGGATTTGCAACGGCCGGCAGCAGCCGATCCGAATCCTCCCGACTCGCCGCAGGGGTATTTGAGCCTGGTCGGGTGCGCGGCATGGGTGCGCGACTCATCGAGCGATTGCGCGCACTAGTGGTGGCAGGGGGTGTGGCACTGCTCATCGGTTGGTGGCAGGGGGTGTGGCACTGCTCATCGGTTCGCGAGGCGAGCAATCCATCGATACAGCAGGAAGGTCACCGCTGCGAATGCGATGCCGCCGGCCCAGATGCTCGCGGTCTCGAACCCCTCGCCGACCAGCGCGATCGGTGCCGCATTACCGGAGAAGGCGATCGCCGCGGCGAATACGATTCCGAGCAGACTTTCCCCCACGATCAGGCCCGAGGCCAGCAGCACGCCGAGCTGCCGGGTGGCCTCCGGCCTGCGGGCGCGATCGGCGCGCCGCGTGAACAGCCAGCCGACGATGGCACCGACCACCACCATGAGCGTAGTCGAGGTCGGCAGGTAGATTCCCAGTCCCACCGCCAGCGGCGGCAGGCGCGCGGATTTGGCGGCACGGCGCAAAACCTCATCGAGCACGATACAGCCGGCGCCGATGAGTGCGCCGATGCCGATCAGGCCCCAGTCGATATTGTTCTGGATCACCCCCTGGGCGAGCGCCGAGATCAACCCTGCCTGGGGTGCTGGCAGGGCGCGCGCCGGATTCACGCCGGGCGCACCCACGAAGCCGTAGGCATGATTGAGGAGATCGAGCACCGGTGGGATGACCACCGCGCCGGCGAGGACGCCGATCACCAGTGCCCACTGCTGCTTGGCGGGGGTGGCCTCGACGAGCTGGCCGGTCTTGAGATCCTGCAGATTGTTGTTGGCGATCGACGCGATGGCGAATACCACGGCGGTCACGAACAGTGCGAATGCCACCAGCGTCTTGCCCGCGCCGGGTGGCAGGCCGGATTTCACGCCCAGCATGAGCAGCAGCGCGAACAGGACCACCACCAGGATGCCAACGCCGGACAGCGGGCTGTTGGAAGCGCCGATGAGACCGGCCATATAGCCGCACACCGCTGAAACCAGGAAGCCCATGATGGCGACGAAGGTCACGGCCTCGATGGTCAGCACCCAGGCGCGGTCGCCGAGGCCGCTCGTGGCGCTGAAATGCCAGAACAGCCAGGCCACCGGTAGCAGGCATAGCAGCGACACCATGCCTACCTGGCCAATCGGAATGTCGCGCTCGACCGGCGGTAATGTGTGCGCCTGACCGGCCTTGCGCACGCGCGCTGCGGCCATGGCGCCCGCCAGCCCGCCGGTAACGGGCTTCACGAGCGTCCCGAGCGTCCAGACCGCGGCGACCCCGATCGCGCCTGCTCCGACGAAGCGGACCGAGTGGCTCCAGGCGCCCTGCGCCACATCCGCGGCGGCACCGGCCAGCGGGTGCAGCGCGGTGAAGTAGGGAACCGCCCAGCCCCAGCCGATCAGCGCGCCCACCAGCATGGCGAAGCCACACGACAGACCCACTAGGTGGCCGATCGCAAACAGGGCGAACGACAGGCTGAAGTCGAAGCCGGTCGTTGCGCCCTTGCTACCGACGCGAAAGTAAAACGCCACGTCGCTCGCGAACATGCGCGTCTGAACCAGGAGGTAAAACACCGCTGAGACGATTGAGCCAACGACCACGGCTTTCAGCCCGGCACCGTGAGACTCTACCGTCTCGGTGTCACCCTCCTGCTCGCGGCCGGCACCGACCTTCAGTACCTCCGCACAGGCCACGCCCTCCGGGTACGGCAGGTCCGAGTCGGTCACCAGCGCGCGGCGCAGGGGAATGGTGTACATCACGCCGAGGATCCCACCCGACGCGCAGATGATGAACGAATCCCAGAATGAAAAGCCGCTCCACCACCCGACGATGATCAGGCCCGGAAGCACGAAGATGATGGCGCTCAGCGTGCCGGCCGCCGAGGCGACGGTCTGTACGATGTTGTTCTCCTGGATGGTGGCGCCGCGCAAGCCGCGCAGGATCGCCATGGAGATCACGGCGGCGGGAATCGAGGTGGAGAAGGTGAGGCCCGCCTTGAGGCCGAAGTAGACGTTGGCCGCCGTAAAGATCAGCGTGATGACGACGCCGATCAGCAGCCCTCGCAGAGTGATCTCCGCGATAGCCTCGGCCCTGGGAGCTGCCGATCGTCGCCCGGCCGGCTTGGCTTCTTCCCCGCGGGCCCGGAGCGTCTCGGGTGTTACCTGACCGGAGCCCATTGCTCAGACCACGACACGTTCCCGCTGTGACTGCGAACGACCTGAACCATCGACACCGAGACGATACAGGGTCCTTCAAAAGTGGACCAGTCCCATCAACCAGCCGCCGGGGGTAACTCCTGGCTCGAGTCAGTCGCTCAGGCGCGATTCGCCCAAGCGCGATTCGCTCAGGCGTCATTCGCAGGCGTCATTCGCTCAGGCGGGATTGCTCTGTTGGGGTGCCTTGCGAATGAGGCGTAACGCGAGCCGTACCAGCGCGGGTACGGTCTGAGGCCGCAGCAGGCGCGCGTCGTATCCACCGAAGCGCCGATCGTTCTCTTGCAGGCACAGGCGCAGCAACTCGGCTGGGCCGAGATCGCAGACCGACACCGAATTCGCGCCGCTCAGGGTGAAGTTGTTGTCCTGGCGCTTTTCATTGCCGTCGGCATCGAGGGTGCGCGCGAGGCCGATGCGCTCATAGACGAGAAACACCCACGCGGCCGCCACTCTGAGCTCGAAGCGCAAGCGTCGCCACCACGAGAGCTGGCGTCGATGCCAGGCGACCCAGTTGGCGAACAGTAGAATGTGACGACACTCGTCCTGGATCACCGGCTCGAACGTTGCAACCAGCTGCGCCGGAAATAGCCCCGAGCGACGCGCCACTTCATACAAGCCAAACGCGAAGAAGCTGTCGATGCATTCACTGTATCCGGTGACGAGGTAGGCCCACTCCGGGTCGCTCGGGTATGCATCCACCGCCTCGCTGGCGAGCTTGATGCCATATGCGGCGACCATCCGTGACAGCACCTCCCGGTGGCGGCTCTCTTCCCAGGCGTTCAGTCCAATGGTGGCGCGCATCTCAGCATCGTCGATTGTGTTGGCGAACGCCGCCATGCGCACACGCGCCTTGGCTTCAGTCTGCACCGCAATGTTCCAGATCGGGAGCGAGATGATGCGTTCCAGCGTCGACGGCGGCAGCACGGGCCAGTCGATCACCGAAGGGCGGTAGGGATTGAACGTGTCGCGAAACATGCGGCAGACGGCGCGCTTGTGCGAGTCGCTACCGACCTGGAGCGCACCTTCGAGGTCGCTCGTCCAGTGGCGGGCGATACGGTCGGCCGCTTCGAGCGTGGCAGCATCGGGCGCGGCGTGGGGAAGGCGCGGTGCCGTGAAGCCGGCCACCAAGCGCTCTACATCAAATGCGTCTCTGGAGCCTTTGTCTTGGCTTTGTCGCCGCCGCGACGACGTACGGCCGTGCACTGCCTCTGGCGCGGGCAGCGTCGTGGTCGACGAAGGCGGTGCCATCCACTGCATGAGCGAGCAGGCGATGTTGGCGTGCTCGCCGCGCTGAGTATTGTCCGGGAGTGCTGACTTAACTCAGTCTGTGCTGGGAGACGCGGATTATGTTGATATCCGCGGATTATGCTGATATCGGCGGACTATGCCGATACCGGCGGACCGACGTAGTGCGACTGCGGTCTGATCAAGCGTCCGCGCAGCACCTGTTCGCGGGCATGAGCGATCCAGCCGCCAACACGACTCGCGGCGAAGACGCAGGTGAATGCACCGACCGGAAAGCCGAGCGCCTCGAGGAGCAGTGCGGTGTAGAACTCGAGATTTGTTTGCAGCGGGCGGCCCGGTTTGCGGTACGCGAGCAGCTCGAGCGCCGCGTCCTCGACGGCTTCGGCCAGCCGCAGCCTGTCGACGGCGACCTGTCCGGCCGCGGTGAGCAGTTGCAGCGCCGCTTTGATCGCGTCGGCCCGCGGATCACGAACGCGGTAGACGCGATGCCCGAAGCCCATCAGCCGCTCACCGCGGGAAAGCGCAGCCTCGAGGTAGGCTCGCGCCCGCTCGGTGCTGCCGATGGCATCGAGCATCTCGAGCACCGGCCCCGGTGCCCCGCCGTGCAGCGGACCCTTGAGCGCGCAGCACGCGCCGATCACGGCCGCGGCGAGGCCTGCGTGCGTGGAGGCGATGACGCGGGCCGTGAAGGTCGATGCATTGAGCCCATGATCACTCGCGGTCACCAGGTACCGATCGAGTGCCGAGACCTGCGCGGCGGCGGGTGCGGTTCCATGCAGCATGCGCAGCACATCGGCAGCGTGCGAGAGCAGCGGCTCAGGCGCGAGCGGCTCGAGTCCGCGCTGACGGCGAATCACGGCCGGCGTAAATACCGCCGGTGCTGCAACGAGGTTCAAGGCGGCCGTCAAGCCATCGCCATCCTCGAGGCGCGTGAGCAATGACAGGACGGCGTCGAAGGCGGGCAGATCGAGCAGCGGGCCATCAAGCGCATGCACGTGCTCGAAGACCCGGACTCTCGCCGTGCCCAGACCGGCCGCGAGCGCAGCTGCATCCGGGCAATCGGCGATGAGCTCCGCCCACAGGAGCGCGATAACATCCTCGTAGCGGCTGCGGGCGACGAGCTCATCGAGCGAACGGCCGCGAATGATCAGCCGACCGGCTTGCCCATCGATGTCCGACAAGACGGTCTCGGCGGCGATGACGTCCTCGAGCCCGTTCAGCATGAACGCTGGTCCTCCGATAGGGCGCCGCGGCACTCGCGTGCATCGGCGCTGTTCGACTACCCTATGCAATCCATGATTGACGTCAATCTTGATCCATTCGATCAACATGAGTCCTTATGGGCTGGCTGACCGCGGCGCAGGCGTTAGGCGTGCTGGGCGTACGCCCCCAGACCCTGTACGCCAACGTAAGTCGCCGCAGAATCCGTGCGCGGCCAGATCCGAAGGACCCGCGGCGCAGCCTGTATCACGAAGCCGACGTACGAAAACTCGCCCGGGCTCGCTCCGGGACACGCAGGGCAGAGCGCGTGGCGGCCGGGACGATCCAGTGGGGCGATCCGATCCTGTCGTCCGCAGTCTCGACCGTCGCGCACGGTCGGCTCTGGTACCGCGGTCGGGATGCCGTGGCGCTCGCCGAGACACAAACCCTCGAGGAGGTCACGAGCCTGCTGTGGGAAGCCGATTCCTTCAGCCTGTCAGCACCCGCTCGGCGCCGCACGCGGGGGCGGCGCTGCAAGCCGGGCGCGGCCGCTACGCCGACGGATTCGTTGCTGCCGCGACTGTTCGTCGCGCTCGCGAGTCGTGCCGGCACCGATTCTCCTTCACACGGGCGCGCGCTGTCCGTGCTGCGGGCCGAGGCGGCCGGCGTGCTCTCGACGTTGGTGGAGGCGGTGATCGGGCCACCCGATCGCGGGCCGGTCCACGAGCGGTTGGCCGCCGCTTGGCGCTGCGGCCGAGCGGCCGATGTTCTGCGGCGGGCGGTCGTGCTGCTTGCGGATCACGAGCTCAATGCCTCCACCCTTGCCGCACGCGTGACGGTCTCGACCGGTGCCTCCCTGGCGTCGGGAGTTCTGGCCGGCCTCGCCACCCTCAGCGGGCCCTTGCACGGGCGGGCATCGCAGGGCGTCTTCGAGCTGATCCGTGCGGGACAGCGCCAAGGAATGCAAGCCTCGGTGCGCGATTGGCTGCTGCAGGGCCGTCCGCTGAGCGGGTTCGGACATCCGCTCTATCCGGACGGGGACGCGCGGGCGAAGGCGTTGCTGGCTCGGTTTCCGGTTCCGATCGAGTATCGGGAACTGCGCGCTGCCGTCGAGGAGCTCGCTGGCGAGCTGCCCAACATCGACTTCGCGCTGGCGGCGGTGACAGCAGCCTATCGGTTGCCGATGCACGCGCCGCTGGCCGTGTTCGCACTCGCCCGCGGCGTCGGCTGGCTGGCCCACATGCTGGAGCAAGTCGCGACGGGACACCTGATCCGACCTCGCGCGCGCTACACGGGGCCACCCATCGCGGTAGCGTCGGCTGTCGAAGCCCACCGATAAGGGATGTGCCGACCAATGAGTCTCGTCAGTCCCTCCACGGGAACGTCTAACTCCAGCATCGCCCCGGCCTGGCACACCGCGGTCGTGCTGCTCGTGATGCTCGGTGTTTCGCTGCTGGGCGCCCTGGTCGAGTTACCCCCGATCTTCGGTATCCATGGCCGTGCCGGGAGCTATCTGCTCGTCATGGTCGTTGAGTGGGCGACGGTGGCGCTCATCGGCTGGGGGCTGAGCCGCCGCGGCGTCGCGTTATCGGATCTGATCGGTGGCCGCTGGACGCGCCGCGCGGACCTTGTGCGCGACCTCGGCATCGGCATCGCATTTGTCGTGATCGTTGGCGGCGCCATGCAGGCGCTGACCAGTCTGCTCAAGGCCGCTCCGCCGCAGAGCCTGCGTGCACTGCTGCCGCAAACGCCGTTCGAACTGGTGCTTTGGGTCCCGCTGTCGGTGACCGGCGGCTTCTGCGAGGAAGTGATTTTTCGCGGCTATCTTCAGCGGCAATTGTCCGCGCTCACGCGCTCCCTCGTGGGGGGCGTCGTGCTCCAGGCCATCGCTTTCGGTCTCAGCCACGGCTACCAGGGTTGGAAGTTGATGGCGATCATCGCCATCTACGGAGGCTGTTTCGGCTGGCTCGCACACTGGCGTCGCAGCCTGCGTCCCGGCATGGTGGGCCATGCCCTGCAAGACACCCTCGGCGGACTGCTCGCTCGCTACATGCACTGATTCAGCCGTGCGGACAGTTCGGCATTGCGGGCTTGCCCGCAAAGCGATCGCGAATCCACGCGAGCTGATCAGGGGTGGAATTCGTCATCGTCGGGTCGTGATCGAGACCCGGGTAGCTCTTGAACGTGAGCGCGATGCCGTTGCGGCAGGCGCGGGCCACAGTCTCGCGCACGCCGCTGATCGGGACCGAGAGGTCCGCCTCACCCGCCAGGACCAGCAGCGGCTTGCGCACGGGCGCTGCCCCGAGCTCATCCTCCTGCGAGAGGCGCTGGATGTAGGGGTCTGCTCTCCAGTCAGACCTCAGCACGCCGCCCGCCGGCATGGAGGCGAAGGCCGCGTACCCGTAATCCCAACACCCCTGCGTCGTCACGAGTGGATAGAGCTGCATCGCCTGCGGGGTGAGCAAATCCTCGGGCCTGGAGTCGGGAAAGCGCGCATGCAGCGCGTAGGCCATGTAGGCGACGTACATCGTGAGGCCGCCCTGGGTGTGGTCCATCAGGTCGAGAAACTGCTCGAGGCGAAGCGCGCCCGAGACGGAGACGGAACCGAGATAGCTCGGGTCGTTGACCGAGGATTCGAGTTCCGCCACCCCCCAGGCGGTGAGTCCGCCCTGCGAGTGGCCATCGGCGACCCAGCGCCGGCCGAGCGACGGCACCGCCTTGCGAGCCGCGGGCACCGAATAGAGCACATCGTATGCCTGCGCCTTCTTGTCGACCCACTGATGAGGTCCCGCCGTGCCGAGACCTGCGTAGTCGGTAGCGACGACCGCAAAACCCGCCCGGAGCATGTCCTTCAAGCCCTCATCAGCGTACTCCACGTCTTTCATCAGCGAAGGGGCACACTGGGGTGCAACGCCGCTGGTTCCATGCGCCCAGGCGATCACCGGCCAGCCGCCGGACGGCGCCCTTCCGGGTGGCAGCAGCACGGCGGCGGTCGTCGCGACATCGCGCCCGGTGGCATCGAGCGAGTGATAGGCGATGCGGACCGCTTTGACCCCTGGCAGTAGCTGGTAGCTCGCCACCGGTTCCTGGGCCAGAAGATCTCCGGGGTGAGTCGCTGGCGTCGCCTGTGCCCGGTACAGCGCCGTGGCCGGAAGTGCATCCTCGCTCTCCATCTTCTGCGCTTCGGCCACCGAGCGCGGCGCCTCCTGGGCGAGAAGCGCGGCGGGGAGAGTCAGGATTGCCAAAGCGAGCAGCTCGTTTCTCATGTTCGCCCCCTCCGCTACGACTCTAACTCGTCGCTCGGTCGTCGCCAACTGACCGCCGCGGCTCGCGCGGCACCGGGATCGGTCCGGCCTTCCTCACCTGATCCCAGACGCGCTGCGAGACGCTGGCGCTGTCGGCAATGATCGCGCGTTCATCCAGGGTCAACACCCTGTTGTCGCGCATGATGAATTGGCCGTCGACCATCACGGACTCGACATCGGTCGAGTTTCCACAATGAATGATGGCGGAGAGAATGCGCCCTGCGGGCACCAGATACGGCTTTGAGGTGTCGATCACGATGAGATCGGCCTTCTTGCCCACTTCGAGCCTACCTATCATCCGCTCCTGGTTGACCGCGGCCGCACCGCCCTGCGTGCAATCGGCGAGCATGTCCTCGGGCTGCGGTCGTGTGCCCGGTCGCGCATCATGGCGCGCGATGCGCTCGGTCAAGAGAGCGATCTTCATTACACTGAAGACGTCATTGGTGTTGTTGTCGGTACCGTTGGCGATGGTGCAGCCCGCGGCGCGCAGCTTGGCGATCGGTGGGATGACGCCGCGGTTGGCCGCCATATTCGCCTGATGACTGACGATCGTGCGCGTGCGGCCGAGCAGTGCGATATCCGCTTCGTCGACATAGCGGCAGTGAGCCGCGAACAGCCGCGGCCCGAGAAAGCCGGCCTGCTCGAGGAATGCCGGCGGCGACCGCCCATGCCATCTCCTCATGAACTCGACTTCCCACGTCGACTGCGACAGATGAATCGTGTAACCGAGGCTGCGCCTATCGGCGAACTCGCGCACCGCCTTGAGCAGCTGCGGTGATGAGGTCTCCGCGAGCGAGCACGCAGGAAAGACGCTGATCCGGCCATCGCTCTTGCCGTGCCAGGCGCTGAATAGCTGCTCGATTCTTTGCATGCCGTCCTCGCGCGCCTGTTGCGAGAACCGGGGCGCTTCGCGCGCGGCCGCGAGGGCTTCCGGCGTCATCGGGCCACGAACATTCTCGGCGTCGCTCACGCTCTCGGCGAAGACGCAGCGCAGTCCGCTGGCTGCCAGGGTCGGGGCGGTGCGACTGATGCCACCCGCAACCTCGACGATCGTGGTCGTGCCGGTCTTGATCGCCTCCAGCGCCGCCAGCTTCATCATCAACAAATGTTCCTCGCCCTGGAGCAGGCTCGCGGGCGATACCGCCAGATGCACGCTGTTCGGAAAACCGAAGTCCTCGTTGAAGCCGCGCTCCAGAACCTGCGCCATGTGCATATGGCAGTTGATCAGGCCGGGCAGAATCACCTTGCCGCGGCCATCGTAGACGTCCGCATTGGGAAACTGCCGCAGCACCCGTTCGGTCGCATCGATCGCCACGATCCGGTCGCCCGCGACCGCGAGGGCCACGTCATCGCGCTCGGCGTCCGGGGTCACGACGCTCGTGTGTACGAACACGACGGGCCGGCGCACCGTCGCCTGAGCTTGCGCGCCGCCTGGGGCGAGAAGCAGAGAGGCGCTGAGACCGGCCCCAGCCAACAGTTCGCGCCTGGTGATGCTGTAGGAATCGCTGCATTCGGACATGACGGCCTCCGCGTGGCACACAACAGAGGCCCCGCAGATGCGGGGCCTCTGGCTACTCGCGTCGTGAGCGCGACTACAGCCCGATCGTGACCGCCTTGGTGTTGAGATAGTTCTCGAGCACCGCCTCGCCCATCTCCCGCCCCCAACCGGATTGCTTGTAGCCTCCGAAAGGCAACGCGGCATCAAAGATGTTGTAGCAATTGATCCAGACGGTGCCGGTCTTCAGGCGTGCGGCCAGCGTATGGGCCTTGCTCACATCGCGCGTCCAGATACCAGCGGCCAGTCCATAGATCGTATCGTTAGCCGCCCGCACGAGCTCTTCGTTGACCTCGTCGAACGGCGCGACGGTTACGACCGGACCAAAAATCTCTTCCTGCACGATCTTCATGTTCGGCTGCGTATCGACGAACACCGTCGGCTCGATGAAATATCCAGCTCCGTCGCGCGGCTTGCCGCCGGTGATCGCTCTCGCACCGTCCTTGCGACCGGAGTCGAGATACCCGCACACGCGGTTGCGCTGCGTCTCGGAGACCATCGGCCCCATCTGCGTCGACGGATCCAGCCCCGATCCAAGCTTGATCGAACGTGCTTGTGCCGCCACCCCCTCGACCACCTGGTCGTAGATCTTACGCTGCGCGTACAGGCGCGAACCGGCACAGCAGCACTGGCCGTGATTGAAGAACACCGCATTCGCCGCGCCGGGAATGGCCACATCGAGGTCCGCATCCTCGAGCACGATGTTCGGTGACTTGCCGCCGAGCTCGAGCGATACGTGCTTCAAGTCGCGCGCCGCGGCCTGCACGATGAGCCTGCCGACTTCGGTGGAGCCGGTGAATGCGATCTTGTCGACGCCGGGGTGGGCGGCGAGTGCGGCACCCGCAGTCTCGCCGAAGCCGGTGACGATGTTCACCACCCCGTCGGGAAGCCCCGCCTCCTGTAGCAGCTCTCCCAGACGCAGCGCCGACAGCGGCGTCTCTTCTGCAACCTTCAGCACGATGGTGCAGCCCGTCGCCAGAGCCGGAGCGAGCTTCCAGGCCGCCATCAGCAGCGGGAAGTTCCACGGGATGATCTGCCCGACGACCCCGATCGGTTCGGGCAGCGTATAGGAATGATACCGAGCGCCGGGGGTATAGAGCACCGAGAGGGGAATAGTCTTGCCCTCAATCTTGGTAGTCCAGCCGGCCATGTACTGAAAGATATCCGCCGCCAGCGGAATGTCGGCCGCCTTGGCGACCGCCAGCGGCTTACCGTTGTTAAGGGTCTCGAGCTCCGCGAGCTCGTCGGCGTGCTGGGCGATCAGCTCCCCAATCTTCCAAACGAGCTTTCCGCGTTGCGAGGGTGTCATTGCCGGCCAAGGTCCGGACTCGAAGGCAGCACGGGCCGCACGCACGGCAATATCGATGTCCTCCTTCTCCCCTTCGGCGACCCGCGCGATCGGCTCGGCGGTGGACGGATCCATCACCTCGAAGGTCTTGCCCGATAGAGCGGGCACCCACTTGCCGTTGATCAGCATCTTCTTGGGCGTGGCCAGGAACTGCTGGTTGACCGAGGTCGGGAAGTCTTTCATGACTGCGCTCATAGTTACCCCCTCGCGATGGTTTTGAGATCAGGCCCTCATCGTCTTGGTCGAACATCACTAATTTACGTCGCACCGCGCATACATCCAAGACAAGCAGCAAAGACCACAAAGATCAGTGCGTTAGGGATCGTCAGCGGCGCCAGGCACAATCTCATCCGCCTTGGTGAGGTCCGATCGGCGGTTCCGGCGCTCGTCGGCGCGTTCAGCGCATCGGCATCCGCGGGCGCCGTGAACGCGAGTCGATTATCGGCATGATCGGGGCGGTCAGCACCGACGATCGATGCGGATGTGGTGCATGTCGCGGCTGCCGTCGGCGCTCGCAACCTCGCGATTCGTGTGCGCGAGCAGTCGCGCGTTCCGAATAACGCATCACAAAAGCCCGCAAAAGCAAGCCATTCGGGCATTCTTCATACCGTAAAATCGACCGACGCGTCTCGGTCGCGCCCATCATGGATTGGACTGACCAGTTGCGAAAATATTGTGGATCCAACAGCTTGCAGACCAGGTGAAGTTCTGGTCTCTTTACATCTGCTGTTGTGGTTGGTTATTCGATATCCCGCCGCGAAGCAGGCAGAGGGCTGCAGTATCATTAAAGGCCCGCTTCCGGTGAGCTACGTCGCAGTCGCATATGGTTCAGAAGTCGCCGTCACTTGGAGTCATCCCGATTAGGGTCGAACCATCGCTGCCGGCCGCGCAGCGGACCGCGGTACTGGAGGTGTGCGCACGACTCAAGTCGGTCGCCGGCGCGTTGATGCCGATCCTGCACGGAGTCCAGGCCGCCTTGGGCTATGTGCCCAAAGATGCCGTGCCGCTCATTGCCTCGGAGCTGAATCTCTCCCGGGCCGAGGTTCACGGCGTGCTGAGCTTCTATCACTACTTTCGCAAGCAGCCCCCGGGCCGACATGTCATGCACTTGTGTCGGGCGGAGGCCTGCCAGTCGGTGGGAGCGGTCACCCTGGAAGCTCACGTAAAGCAGAGTCTCGGCATCGACTTCCATCAGACGACCGCGGATGGAGCCATCAGTCTCGAGCCGGTCTATTGCCTGGGTAACTGCTCGCTCGGCCCTTCGATCATGGTTGACAAGCAGCTGCAGGGAAGGGTGTCACCCAAGCGGTTCGATGAGTTAGTGGCACAAGCCCGAGCGAGCTCATGAGCGGAGCCAGAATTTATGTTTCTCGCGACGCCTCGGCCCAAGGAGTTGGGGCCAATCAGGTCGCGGACGCGATCACCACGGAAGCCGCCCGCCGCGGCATCGACATCGAGCTGGTACGTAACGGCTCGCGTGGATTGTATTGGCTCGAACCTCTGGTCGAGGTCACGACCGCCGCCGGCCGCGTGGCCTACGGTCCCGTCACACCCGACAGAGTAGCGGATCTGTTCGATGCCGGCTTTACGCGCGGTCAGCGACACGAGCTGCACTTGGGACTGACGGAAGACATCCCTTATCTCAAGAAGCAGGAGCGGCTCACCTTTGCGCGGGTCGGCATCACCGACCCGGGCAGTCTCAAGGACTACCTTGATCATGAGGGCTATCGAGGCCTTAAGGCCGCACTGGGACTGGATCCCGCAGCGATCGTCGCCCGGGTGACGGATTCCGGATTGCGGGGCCGCGGCGGGGCGGCGTTCCCGGCCGGTATCAAATGGCGAACCGTGCTGGCCACGCCCGCCGCGCAGAAATACATCGTGTGCAACGCGGATGAAGGCGACTCGGGTACCTACTCCGATCGCATGATCATGGAGGGGGATCCGTTTGTTCTGATCGAGGGCATGACGATTGCGGGGCTCGCGACGGGCGCGACACAGGGGTTCATTTACCTGCGATGGGAGTACCCGGACGCGCACATGGCACTGGATACAGCGATTGCCGCTGCCACACAGGCCGGCTACCTCGGCGACGATGTCCTCGGCAGCGGCAGATCCTTTCATCTCGAGGTCCGACTCGGTGCCGGCGCCTATATTTGCGGTGAAGAGACCTCTCTGCTCGAATCCCTCGAAGGCAAACGCGGGCAGATACGCTACAAGCCGCCGCTGCCGGCGATCGCGGGTCTGTTCGGCAAGCCCACGGTCGTCAACAACGTGATCACGCTGGCTTCGGTTCCGATCATCCTGGACCGCGGTGTCGACTACTACCGCAACTATGGCGTTGGCCGCTCGCGCGGCACGCTGCCCATTCAGCTCACCGGCAACGTCAAGTGTGGTGGCCTCATCGAGAAGGCGTTCGGCGTTACGTTGCGGGAATTGCTGTACGACTACGGCGGCGGATCGCTCAGCGGGCGCCCGATCCGGGCCGTGCAGGTGGGCGGGCCTCTGGGGGCCTACCTGCCCGAATCGCAATTCGACACCCGGTTGGACTACGAGGAATTCGCGAACATCGGGGCGATGCTGGGTCACGGCGGGATTGTCGTGTTCGACGACACCGTCGATATGGCAGCGCAGGCCCGCTATGCCATGGAGTTCTGCGCCATCGAGTCGTGCGGCAAGTGCACGCCGTGTCGCCTCGGCTCTACGCGCGGAGTTGAAGTCATTGATCGACTGGTCGCCGGCCAGGACGCGGCGAAGCAGGAAGTTCTGCTTCGTGATCTATGCAACACTATGATCCAAGGTTCGCTGTGCGCGCTGGGTGGCCTGACTCCCTACCCGGTGATCTCGGCGCTGAATCATTTTCCTGAGGACTTTGGCAAGTCCACCATCGTGAAGGCAGTCGGCTGAACCGACCCGAGAGCATTCTATGCAGTCCATTGCGGAAAAAGACTTAGGTACCCCGGCGCGGCAGAGCGCCAAGATGGTCAGCCTGACCATCGACGACCGGGAGGTCGTGGTTCCAGAGGGAACTTCGGTCATGCGCGCAGCCGCACTGGCCGGTGTGTCGATCCCGAAGCTGTGCGCCACCGATCAGCTCGAGGCCTTCGGCTCCTGTCGTCTGTGCCTGGTGCAAATCACCGGGATGAAGGGAATGCCAGCCTCCTGCACCACTCCGGTCGCCGAGGGTATGAAGGTCACCACCGAGAGCAAGGCGCTCGCGGACGTGCGTCGCGGCGTGATGGAGCTCTATATCTCCGATCATCCGCTCGATTGCCTGACCTGCCCGGCCAATGGCCATTGCGAGCTACAGGACATGGCGGGTGTCGTCGGGCTGCGCGAGGTTCGCTACGGCTACGACGGCGCGAATCACCTCAAGGAGGAGAAGGACACCAGCAATCCCTATTTCACCTTCGATCCGAGCAAGTGCATCGTGTGCTCACGCTGTGTGCGCGCGTGCGACGAGCAGCAGGGCACATTGGCGCTCACCATCCAGGCACGCGGCTTTGACTCCAAGGTGTCGGCCAGTCAGGACGACTCGTTCATGGATTCGGAGTGCGTCTCGTGCGGAGCCTGCGTGCAGGCGTGTCCGACCGCTACGCTCTCCGAGAACAGCCTGATCGACAAGGGCCAGGCCGAGCACAGCGTCATCACCACCTGCGCCTATTGCGGTGTCGGGTGCTCCTTCCGCGCCGAGATGCGGGGCGAAGAGGTCGTGCGCATGGTGCCGAACAAGGACGGGCACGCGAATCACGGTCACTCGTGCGTCAAGGGACGCTTTGCCATCGGCTACGCGACGCACCCCGACCGCATCGTGAAGCCGATGATCCGGGCCAAGATCACCGATCCCTGGCGCGAAGTATCCTGGGAAGAGGCCATCCGCTACGCCGCCGGCGAACTGAAGCGCATTCAGGCGAAGTACGGCCGTGACTCGATCGGCGGTATTACCTCATCCCGCTGCACGAACGAGGAAACCTATCTGGTGCAGAAGCTGGTGCGCGCGGGTTTCGGCAACAACAACGTCGACACGTGTGCCCGCGTCTGCCACTCCCCGACTGGCTACGGGCTGAAGAACACCATCGGCGAGTCGGCGGGCACACAGGCGTTTGACTCGGTGATGAAGGCCGACGTCATCATGGTGATCGGCGCCAATCCCACCGACGGGCATCCGGTGTTTGCTTCGCAGATGAAACGCCGGCTGCGCCAGGGTGCACACCTCATCGTCGCCGACCCACGTCGCATCGACCTGGTGCACACTCCGCACATCCAGGCGGACTATCACCTCGCTCTGCGTCCGGGAACCAACGTCGCGCTGATCAATTCGATTGCGCATGTGGTGGTTGCCGAGGGGCTGGTCAAGGAGGACTACGTCCGTGAGCGCTGCGAGTGGGATTCGTTCGAGAAGTGGCGGGCGTTGGTTGGCGACCCGAAGTACTCGCCGGAGGCCATGGAGAGCGTGACGGGAGTCCCGGCGGCCGCCGTGCGTGGGGCGGCTCGCCTCTATGCCACCGCCGGTAACGGCGCGATTTACTACGGCCTGGGCGTTACCGAGCACAGCCAGGGCTCGACCATGGTCATGGGCATCGCGAACCTCGCGATGGCGACCGGAAATCTCGGGCGCGAGGGTGTCGGCGTCAACCCGTTGCGCGGCCAGAACAACGTCCAGGGCTCATGCGATATGGGCTCCTTCCCGCACGAGTTCACCGCCTACCGACACGTGGCCGACGATGCAGTGCGGCACTCGTTTGAGGCGGCGTGGGGTGTGACGCTGCGTGCCGACCCGGGCTTGCGCATCCCGAATATGTTCGAAGCGGCGCTCGATGGCGAGTTCAAGGGTCTGTACATCGAGGGGGAGGACATCGGGCAGTCCGATCCCAACACGCAGCACGTCACGGCCGCGCTCACTTCCATGGAGTGCATCATCGTTCAGGACCTGTTCCTGAACGAGACCGCGAAATTCGCGCACGTGTTCCTGCCGGGTTCGACCTTTCTCGAAAAGGACGGAACCTTTATCAACGCCGAACGGCGCTGCTCACGCGTGCGACGCGTCATGAAACCGAAGAACGGTTATGCCGACTGGGAGATTACGCAGCTGCTCTCGAACGCCGTCGGATTTCCCATGAACTACCGGCACGCGTCCGAGATCATGGATGAGATCGCTCGGCTCACTCCCACGATGACCAATATCAGCTTCGATCTGCTCGATCGGCTGGGGAGCGTGCAATGGCCGTGCAACACGGCGCACCCGGAGGGCACTCCGACGATGCATGTCGGTACCTTCGTGCGCGGCAAGGGTAAATTCCTGCTGACCGAGTACGTCCCGACCCGCGAGAAGGTCAACGCCAGGTACCCGCTGATCCTCACGACCGGCCGGATACTGACCCAGTACAACGTCGGCGCGCAGACCCGGCGTACCCCAAACACGGTTTGGCACGACGAAGACCGCCTGGAGATTCATCCGACCGATGCGGAGGACCGGGGTATTAAGGAGGGAGACTGGTGCGGTATCGCCAGCCGCGCCGGAGAGAGCGTGCTGCGCGCTCGCGTGACCGACCGTGTGCAGCCGGGCGTCGTCTACACGACGTTCCATTTCCCGGAGTCGGGGGCCAACGTCATCACCACGGAAAATTCCGACTGGGCGACCAATTGCCCCGAGTACAAGGTCACGGCGGTCCAGGTTACCCGCGTGTCTCAGCCCTCGGAATGGCAGCGACGCTTCAGGGAATTCACCAAGACGCAGGAAGAGCTCGTCAATCCCGACGTGTTCGTGAAGTAGCCGGATAGATGAGCGACGCCTCTCATAGCGGCGAGACCGCTGAGCACCTGGTCGCGATGGCGAACGACATCGCCGACTACTTTCGTCCGCAGGGGCGAGAGGAGGCGATCGCCGGCATCGCCAATCACATCAAGCGGTATTGGACGGTGCGCATGCGGCAAAAGCTCAACGCCTACCTGGCGCGAGGGCAGGGTGGTGACCTCGATGAGCTGCCGCGCGCCGCGGTGGATCGCCTGAACCAGCAACCCTTGTGAGTGCCTGGATGCGCGGCGAAACAGCGGTCGCGAGGGACGATTGCTTGCGCAAAAACGAGATCGACGACTCTCGAGTCGACTTACATCAGATCAGATGATCGCTGCGGTGTCGCGAGCAGAGCCTACCTTCGAGCGTCGGCCGCAGACCAACGCCGAGTGGGAGTCCCTCCGACGCAGCGCGACGATTTTGCTGGAGGCTACGAACCTACTGGTCATACCCGGCCGACAGGTAGCGCTTGCGCCGTTTTCGTCGGACGGTTCGGGCGTACTCAGCTCAGCGGAAATTCAACAGCGGCTCGACCTTCATCGACCCGAGTTCAATGCGCGCGCGCTGGCGCTGCGAGCCGTCGTCAGCAGCGAGCTGAGCACGATCAATGCGCACGATGCCGCGGCGCTCGCGGCGCTCGGCGACGCTATGGACGCTGCCTGCGAGGCCTGTCATGTTGACAATTGGTATCCGCACGAGGTGATCCCGCAGTTGCCGGCCCATCCAGCGCCTCCTGGCTGACTCACGCCGGGCGAGACGCAGCCTCCACGAGCTATCTACGCTCGCTGAGAAGCCTCCATTGTCAGCGCTCCTCCGCATACCGAGAGCCAGTCACAACCCCCCCCGCGATCATTCTGCGGTGACAAACCGGCGACATATCAACCGCTCACTTCGTCATGCACCGTACGCCATTGTCCCTGTGGCGCCGTAGCGGCTAGCCTAGTTTCGTTCGAGCGCTAGATGCACGGCGCTTTGCATGGATCAACTTATGCAAATGAAACTCAGGCAACTCTTGTTCTCGTGCTCACTACTCGCTGTGTCGTTTATCGTAGCGTCAGATTCCCGCGCCCAGTCGAGTGCCACCGTGACGCAGGATAAGCCATACGTCGTGGAGTGGGTCTACAAGGTGAAATGGGGCCACGCGGATGAGTTCTTCGATATCTTCAAGAAGTATCAAATCCCAATTCTCGACCGGTTGCAGAAGCTCGGCTACGTGACTCGTTACACTGTCTATCGGCCCGGACTGCACACCGGCGAGGATGAGCGTTGGGACTATACGGTCCTGATCGTCTACCGCAACCAACTGGCCAGCACGCACGAAGCGGATATCGAAGCGCAGCTGTTCCGGGACCGCGCTACGCTCAAGCGAGAGGAAAACCACCGTTGGGAACTGGTCGAATCGCATTGGGATCTGCCCATCCAGGAAATCGATCCTCACGCGGCTGAGCCGTAGCCAATTCCATCACTGCCCGCTGCGGGCATCAGAGTCATTCGTCCAACCGAGTGGGTGCGCGACCGCTGCACCAGACGGGAAAATGGCAATAGTCGACACTGGAGCGACGTTGACGCTGGTCGGGAGCGGCCCGAAGATGGTGGTCGTGTGCAGATGACCCAGTTGAAGAAATCATGGGTTATCGCCGCACTCGCGTGTTGCGCCAGCGCTGACAGCATGCTCCCAGTGATTGCTCGCAGTTCCGCCGACCGGACTTCGGGCCCGATCGTCGTGCAGAACTATTACTACGCGCTCCCCGGAAAAGCCGACGAGGTCTACGAATGGCGGCTACATGCAAGCGACGTTCGAGCGAAGCTTGGGCTGCCACGCGGCCGCGTTCTTCGACGAATCGCTCAGCAGGGGGATACCAAGGGCTCGTCCATTCTGCCGGATGTGGTCTGGGAATGCGATTACCCCTCGCAGGCCTCCCGGAAAACAGATGTCGAGCGACTCGGCAAGAGTTCCGAGTTCGACCAAGTGGAGAGGCATATGGACAGGTTGCTTCGCAGATTCGATCGCGTGATCTTAGAGCCGGCAAACTGAATTCGACTCGGAGCTCGCCCGCGAGCACCGGCGGCCACCGTAGTTTCACGGTCGATCCAACTGAACTTCCGGTTCATCCAGGCGCCTCCAGCGATAGATCGCAATCGCGCACAGCCAGCCGAGAATGAACACACCGACGATGAGATATCCGATCAGTCCGAAATTCTCGCTCAGCGCGTGGATCCCCGCCCAGAAGGGCCCGGATAGTTGCAGTTTTTCGCTCAGCAGGCCGAGTCCTTCGATGCCGCCAATTATTAAGGCGACTATGACCGAGATCGATGTGATTGCGATGTTGTAGTAGAGCTTACGGATCGGCTTTACGAACGCCCAGCCGTAAGCGCCAAGCATGAGAATGCCGTCCGTCGTGTCAATCAGCGTCATACCGGCGGTGAACAGGGCGGGAAATACCAGGATCGACCAGATCCGCAGTCCATGGGCCGCGCCCGAGGCAGAGATCCCGAGCACCCCAATCTCGGTGGCGGTGTCGAAGCCGAGACCGAACAGCAGGCCGAGAAAATACATGTGCCAACTGCGCGTGATGAGCCGGAACAGCAGGCGGAATATCCGTGCGAGGATTCCGCGTCTTGCGAGCAGCAGGTCGAAATCCTCCTCGATATAGGGCTCGCCCCGGTTCACGCGTCGGAGCGACGCGACGAGCGCCTTAAGGATCAGCAGGTTCATCAACGCAATGGCCAAGAGAAAGAAAGTCGACACCAGCGCGCCGAAGATTCCTCCAATCTCCTTGAGCCAGTCCATATGGCTTTTCATTGCCAGCGCCGTCGCCGCAATAGCGACGGACGCAACCACTACGACCGTCGAGTGACCGAGAGAGAACATGAGGCCGACCGTGATCGGCCGCTGTCCGCACTGCATGAGCTTGCGTGTCACGTTGTCGATGGCTGCGATATGGTCCGCATCTACCGCGTGACGCAGACCGAATGACCACGCAACTAAGCTCATCCCCATCAACAACGGCTGACGATGAAACGTAAGATATGCCACAACCCAGGCTGCGATGCTGAGGCTAATCAATAGCAGGTACAGGACCCCGATCCTTTGCGTCGCCAATCCCGCTTCGTCGCCGGACCGCTTGCCGGTCGCGTTGCTAATGGTGAGGCGCACGTTCCGAGTCAGTGCTCGCGAGGCACCGAGGCCGAGCTTCTCGATAAACCGACTAGGCCGCGATGGCTGTCGGACCGAGCTTGAAGACATCGGCTTTCCCGATCGCATGTCACGCGAGAGGGATGCTCGAGCTCGAGCGCCGCCCGGTCCCTCGCCCCGGACGAGGCCGTCGACCGGCGAGCTGAAGTCCTGCTCTCTCGGTGAATGACCTTGGCAGCCCGCCGGATGGGAACCATGGCGGTATAACGCATCGCGCCGTCGGATTGCCTTCGGGATTGGATCGTTGCCATGATGTGTTTCGAGGAGATATGAGGATCATGTCGTCTTTATGTCTTCCCTGCAAACCCTGAACTCGCATAAATGCCCGCCAATCAGGCAGAAACACCCGAATAGGAAAGGGCTCATGAAACAGGCATTCCAGAGCATCTGAAGCGCACATAATCAGCGATGTCGGACCGCCCAAGGTGGCCGACCTGATGAAAAGACAGGGAAACAATGAAGGCGACCACCCGTCTCGCGCTCGTGTGTGCCTCGCTGAGCCTAGCCCTCGCGGCCCGAGCCCAGACCTCCGACCAACAATCTTCCAGTCTGGAGGAGGTCGTCGTCACGGCCCAGAGCATCGAGAATGAGCTGCCGCAGCAGCTGGCGCAGTACGGCACGCGCGTCGACACGGTGACGTCTGGCGACATCGTTACCGGCGGCTTCCTGGACGTCGCCCAGGCGCTCGATGCCCTGACGCCGGGACTCTACATCAGCTCCAATGCGGGACCCTTCAACTACGTCGACGTGTCGCTGCTCGGCTCGAGGACCGAGGATGTCCTATGGCTGGTCGACAACGTGCGCATTAATAACCGCTTGTATGCCGGCACTACACCGCTCGATACGATCCCGGCCAGCATGATCGAGCGCATTGAGGTGCTCGACGGCGGGCAGGCGCTTTTCTACGGTACCCAGGCGGTGGCCGGCGCGGTCAACATTGTCACCAAGTCGTTTACGAATCATCCGGACGGTGCTTTCTCGCTCGGCGCCGACAGCAATGATGGCAAGCACCTCAATGGTTACTTTCGCGATGCCCTGGACAACAATTTCTTCGTCCTCTACGCGACCCACGATGAGGCCTCGCCGGGCCTGCAGCCGTTCCCCACAGCCGACTTTCAGCCGAGTGGCACTGAGCGAAATCGCGCCTACAACGTGACGACGCTCGGCGCTAAATATGCCTACAATTTCACCAGTGACCTGGCCTTCAGCTCGCTCTACCAGCACACTGACGCGACGCTCGATCTGCCGCAGCCGCAGTTGACCCAGACGGCTTTCAATCGGCGCGATGAGGACCTGGTCCAGGCGAAGCTCGACTACGTACCGAGCGACCTGCTCAAGTTCTACGTCAAAACCTACTACCATCGCTGGAGCTCTTACTACACGGAGTACGACAACGGCAGCACGCCATTTTTCTATACGCCGGGCGCACCCGGCCAACTTAGCGTTGCTGAGGACAATGGCTATTGGGGCTACAAGGACTACGGCGCCAACCTGATGGTGCAGGCGGCAATCGCCCGCGGTTTGGAATCGGTCGGCGGCTATGATCTGCAGAATTACATCGGCCGCGACTCGGTGCTGGTGATCCGGCAGGAGACCGAGCGCATCAATGCTGTCTTCGAGCAGCTTCGGACCACCCCCGATCTGATCCCGGACGCCCACCTCTCGGCAGGGCTGCGCTATAACATCGCGAGCTTCGGCCCGTCGGCCCTGGTATGGAACTTCGGGGGTGAGTACGACTTTCTGCGCTCGTTCTATGTCAAGGCCAACACGGGCACCGCCTTCCGGTTGCCGACCGACGAGGAGCTGTTCGCGAACGACCCCGAGGACGAGCGCGGGGACCCGAACCTTAAGCCCGAAACGAGCCACAACGGGACCCTGGCCGTCGGCGGCGCGATTCCGCTCAACGCGGCCGGCTCTCTGCATTGGGAAGCGATGACGTTCTATCGCTTGATCAGCAATCTGATCGCTTTTACGAGCTATGACAACGCGACCAAACAAGATGTGTTCGGCAATGCAGCAGGGGAAGTGAGAACCTTTGGCGAGCAGCTCACGCTGGCTGCTCCATTCTCGCCCTCGCTCTCAGGGAACCTCAGCGGCACGTTCAACCATGCACGCGAGTCGGGGGAGGATTATCAGTTTGATCAGGTCCCAGAGACGATTCTAAAAGCCGGCTTCGACTACCATCCGTCCAGTCTACCCTTGGGCGTCAACCTCACCGTTGAGCACATCGGAGAGCTCGACGATGAGCCCTTGGGAGTGGGCAACGGACGGGTCGGCTACGGCAACTACACCATCGTCGACGTGAACGGCCGATTCTTCCTCGACGCGAAGCGTCACCAGCGCATCGACCTCCACATCGACAACCTGTTCAATCGCGTCTACTACTCGGGCGTGTCCTTCGGCGTTACCGACGCGAACCAAACGCCTTACGTGGTGCACGATCTGGCGGTGCCCAGGACCTTCCAGGCGAATTACACCTATTTCTTCAACTGACGAGCCTGGCCACTCACGGATCTACGAACGGCAGCATCGGGCTGCGCCAACGCACGAGCCATGCAATGACCCGCTTGCTGCTGTTAGTGCACCGCTACCTCGGCATTGGTATCGGAATCCTTATGGTGATGTGGTGCCTCTCAGGTTTCGTCATGATGTACGTCAGCTATCCAGCGTTGCCTCCGCAGACACGGCTCGCCCATCTTGAGCCGATTGCCTGGGGCAACTGCTGTCGCGTCTCTGTGCAAGCGCTCGCGGACTCCGAACGGGTCAGCAGCTTTCGTATCGAAATGCTCACCGATCACCCGCTATTGGAGGTGCACACCGATCGCGGTTCAGAAAAGCTGATTGACCTCATGAGCGGCGCGCTCCTCGGGCCGGTAGCGCCGCGTGAGGCTGCACTGGTGGCACAATCCTATCGGGAGGCCCCGACCTCGCCGCTCCCAAATGTACACGCAGCCAGAGACACGACGGTCGCGACGCCACAACTGCTCGGGCTCATCGAGCTCGACGAGTGGACGCTAGAGGGTGTCTCCGCCGGCGAGCGACCTCTCTATCGCTTCAAGATGGAAGACCCGCGCGGGACCGAGCTCTACGTCTCGAGTACCACCGGTCGCGTCGTGCAGCTGACAACCCGCGTCGAGCGGTTCTGGAACTGGTTTGGCTCGGTGCCTCACTGGCTCTACTTTACGGGCCTGCGCCGTCATGCAGAGCTCTGGAGCGAGATCGTGATCTACACGTCTCTCGCGGGATGCTTCCTGACGATCATCGGAATTTACCTGGGCGTGCGTCAGCTCCTCAGTCAGCCTTGTGGGCGCTGGTCGCCGTATCGCGGCTTTCGGTTGTGGCATCACCTGGCGGGTCTCGTGGTCGGCCTCTTCACGTTGAGCTGGGTCTTGAGTGGGCTACTGTCGATGAATCCTTGGGGCCTGCTCGAGGGCGCCGGCGCGGAAGTAGAGCGTGCACAGCTGCGCGGGCTCGAGCCCAGCGGGCTGCAGGTGAAGAGCGCCGTACAAGCCTTGGCGGCAGCCCACCCGACTGGGGTCGTCGCAGTGCAAAGCGCCCCGCTGCACGGGCGACTCTATCTCGTCACGAGCTACGCTTACGACAAACGTCGACGATTGGATGCCAACGGCACGGATGATCCACTGGATGACTCACAACTCTCGCTCATCGCGAGAACTTTAAGCGCGCGCACAATCCCACCTACCGAGCACGCATCTGCGCAGACGCTGGTCCCGCTGCAATTGCAATGGTTAAGCGAGGGAGACAACTACTACTTCAGCCACGATAGCAGCCCCGTGCGATTGCCAGTCTATAGGTTAGCCCCTGTACACGCCTCGGGTACTCGCTACTACGTGGATACGGTATCAGGCGAGTTACTCGCCGAGATGGATGGCGGTAATCGAGGCTACCGCTGGTGGTACCAAGGACTGCACCGACTGGACTTCTCAGCCTGGCTGCGCGGGCGCCCCCAGTGGGACCTGCTGGTGTGGATCTTGCTGTCTGGGGTAACAGTCGTGTGCGTGACGGGAGCGTATCTCGGCTATCAGCGCCTGCGGCGCTGAGCACCGATGCCGGCGAATACACACCTGCCGATCATGTCGATCTCGTCTGGAATCGCTATCTGCAGTTCACCAGGAGATTCGAGAGGACTTCCTTCGACTCTTCAACCTGATTCCGGTCAGCCCGAGGAGGCCTCCGACGAGCAGCGCCCAGGTCCCCGGCTCCGGGACCGCGGCAGAGGAGCCGCTGGCGGTCACGACGTCGATGTCGATGGAGTCAGCGCTGATCACCTCGGTCAGATCCAGCGCGCTGAGATCCGCGCAGTGCCATAGGTCACCGCCCTCGTCGGAGCAGTCGACCGCATCCAACGACAGCGTGCTCAAATCCTCGGCTGTGAAGCTAGCGACGTTGACCACATCGAAACTGTCGCCGGCCGCGAGCTTGAAGCCCCCCGTCAGGTCGAGCGCGAGCCCCCCATCGAGCGCGGCCAGACCCGTGACGCTGAGCGAGCCGTATTGGCCCAAGCCCTCGAGCACGAAGTCGAGCACGCCGGAGGAGGTTTGTCCGAAATTACCCGTGATGCTCTCGGGCGCGGCGAGCTGCAGTACCCCGCCGTTCGTCACCGTCCCCGCGCCGCCGTTGACACTGATATCGTCGCCGAGCGCCGTATTGCCGCCGGCGAAAATCAGATTCCCGTTGCCGATCGTAATCGTGCCGCCCGACCAGGACCCGAAGCTCGCGCCGGAGCCGCCATGCACGGTGACGCTCGCCTGGTTGTCGATCTCGACGTTGCCAATGATTTGTCCTCTGTTGGTGATCGGGCCGATCGAGCCGGTGCTGTAGATGGCATAGCTGGGGCCGCCGATCATGCCCGAGTTGTTGAGCGCACCGATGTTGCCGCTGTTGTAGAGGCCTGCGCCGTCCGGGCCGCCCGAGAAACCGCCGATCCCGCCGGTATCGCCGCTGATCGCGCCATTGTTGGTCAGCGTCCCGATCATCCCGGCATTCGACACACCCGCCCCGCCCGCGCCGCCCACGAGACCGCCGAACCCGCCGGCACCGCCGACGATCGTGCCGCTATTGGTCAGCGTCGTGATGGTGACGGCGTTCGACACACCCGTCCCGCCCGCGCCGCCTGCGACACCGCCGACCCCGCCGCCACCGCCGACGATCGTGTTGCTGTTGGCCAGCGTCGTGATCGTGCCGGAATTCAACACACCCGCGCCGCCCGCGCCGCCTGCGACACCGCCGACGGCGCCGGTACCGCCGATGATCGTGCCGCTGTTGGTCAGCGCCGTGATCGTGCTCGCGTTCGCAGCGCCCGCGCCGCCCGCCCCTCCAGCGCTGCTGCCGTACCCGCCGCGCGCGCCGCTGATCGTGCCGCTGTTGGTCAGCGTTCCGATCGTCCCGGCGTTCGACACCCCCGCGCCTCCCGCTCCACCCTTTAA
>JASHTF010000247.1 GCA_030040715.1 Gammaproteobacteria bacterium
AGGTCCGATCGACCCTGGAACGCATGGCGGCGATGGTCGATCGACAGAATGCCTCCGATCCCGCCTACCGGCCCATGGCGGGGGATCTTGCCGCCAGCATCGCCTTCCAGGCTGCCTGCGACCTCATCTTCAAGGGGCGCCAGCAGCCCAATGGCTATACCGAGCCGCTGCTGTATCGACGACGCATCGAAGCCAAATCGATCTACGGCACGTGAAAGCCAAACCGCTGACTTCTGCGCTCACGGGTCCTGCCCGCTATTCCTCTTCACGTAGCTCGCCACTTCGCCCATCGTTGCGAACCACACCCCCGGTTTAGACTTCATGTAGTCAATGAATTTCTCGACCTGCGCGATACGAGAACGATGGCCGGAAACGTGCGGGTGTAGCATCACGCTCACCATGCTGCCCTCGGCATAGGCCCCATCGAATTCTGCTTTATAGATCTGATAGAGCAGGTCGGGCGACATCAGAAAACCGTCGGTATCTCCGCCATAGTATCGGAAGTCGTTCAAGATATTCATCATCGGTATTTCAATCATGCCGGTTGGTTTGCCATAGGAGTTGATCTCGTAGGGCTCATCCCTCGCTTCCATACTGCTGTCGTACAGGAACCCTTCCTTTTTGAGGATCGCGATCGAATTCACGGTGAGAGCCGAGCTCGGCGCGCGTACCCCGATGGGACGTTTGCCGGTGATCCGTGTCAGGTAGGCGATGGTTTTGTTGATGACCTGCTCCTCGACCGCCGGGTCGACGGTGTCACGCGGCCAATATTCGTGCACCCAGCCGTGCAGACCGATCTCATTTCTCCCGGACTTTTGAATTGCTGGGATCATTTCCGGATGGAGAATCGCGCTCATGGCCGGAATGAAAAAAGTGGCAGGGACCTGCTCCCGGTCGAGCATCGCGAGTATGCGCGGAAGAGCGGTTATCGCCCCGTACTCGCCGTTCGAGAGCGGCACCGGCAGCGGATTGTTCCGGTCGAGGCTTTCGTTGTCGACGTCCACGGTAAAGCAGACGACAACGCGGGCGTTATTTGGCCATCTGGCCGGGGTGAGCTTTCTGCCCGCTCGTACCACGGCGACGGCGTTGCGGATCTCGTCCTCGGTCGAATTGACCGTAATGGCCGGTGGTCCCGAAGCCGCCCGGCCTGCGACGGGCGGCGGCGGGCCGGCGCCCAACGTCACAGGCGCTCGCACGAGGGCCGCGGATGCAAGCAGCGTCCAGCACAGGATCGAGGTTCCCTTCATCGTCTTCATATCGATGCTCCTCCTACTACGGGCGAGTGGATCAAGCTGAGCACTTCACCAGCCCACTGCCGCCCCGTCCTTGCGGTGATCGGACGCGCCATGAAGCAGGCCAGTCTTGGGATCACGGCTGATGGCCTGGTATCCGCCCATGCCGGCACCGCTCGCAGGTGCCACGTCGTGCCCAAGCGCCCTCAGGTCTGCGCCGATAAGGTCATACAGCTGCGTTTCCAGGTGTAGCTTATTAGTGCGTTGACTGTGATTGAAGCGCGCCGCATCGCTCGCCGCTTGGATATTGGCCCCAAAGTCGATCATATTCACCAGCACCTGCGCATGGCCTTGTGCCTGTTGGTCGCCACCCATGAGACCGAAAGCCGTAACAGGCTGACCGCCCTTCATAATGAACCCGGGAATGAGCGTCTGGAACGGCCGCTTGCGCGGTGCGATGACGTTGGGGCTCTCTGGGTCGAGATTGAACTGCGATCCTCGATCGTTCAACAGAAAGCCGTAGCCTGGAATTGTCACGTCCGCCCCGAAATAGGAGTAGACGCTATAGATGAACGACACCATGTTGCCGTCCTCGTCGGCCGTGGCAATGTAGACCGTTCCGCCCGTTGGCATGGGTGTCGGTTCTGGCGTCGCGGCGTGGCTAGGGTTGATTCTCGCGCACTGCTCGGCGGCGTAGGCTTTGGAAATCAACCGGTCGACCGGGACGTGCGAGAAAGCGGGGTCGCCGTCGTAGCGCTGCAAGTCAGCATAGGCCAGCTTCTTCGCCTCTATGAGCAGATGCCAGTACTTCGGTGAGCGCGGCCCTACGGCCTTGATATCGAAGCCCATCCGCGCTGCGCAGACGTCGAGAATGTTCAGCATCTCGAGCACCGCGAAACCCTGCGTATTGGGGGGAAGCTCATAGACGTCATAGCCGTGGTAGGAGGTCGAGATCGGCGTCTCCCAGGTCGCATGAGTCGCCGCCAGATCCTCCAACGTGATGATGCCGCCCAGTTTCCTGGATTTGGCGACAATGGCGTCGGCGATCTCGCCCTTGTAAAAGCCATCGCGACCCTTTTGCTGCAGCACGCGAAGGGCGTGCGCCAGATCGGGGTTGCGAAAGATGGTATAAGGCCGTGGTGCCCTGCCGCCCGGCAGGTATACCCGGGCCGAGTCCGCATCGGTGGTGAGGGTCTGCACACGCAGCTGCCAGTCGTTGCCGATGCGCTCCGAAACCCCAAATCCCTCCTCCGCCAGCTGAGCTGCGGGCTCCAGAACCTGCTTGAAGCTCATAGTGCCGTAGGCTTTGAGCAACTGGTCCCACCCGTCCACCGCCCCCGGAATGACGGCCGAGTCGATGCCGATGAAGGGTATGGCGGCGAGGCCCTTCTTTTTGAAGTAATCGACCGTCATACCGGCCGGGGAACGGCCGCTACCATTCAGAGCGACGAGCTTCTTGTCCCTGGCAGACCAAGCGATCATGAACATGTCGCCGCCAATGCCCGTCGCCTCCGGCTCGACGACGTTGATCACGGCCGCGGTCGCCACGGCGGCGTCGAAGGCGTTGCCACCCTGCTGCAAGATCCTGAGGCCCGCTTGTGCCGCCAGCGGCTGACTGGTCGCCACCATCCCGTGCAGACCCAGAACCTCGGAACGCGTTTGTCCCAACCATCCGTTCGCACGGTCACCGCGCACCGCGGTAAAAGATGAGGTCACTTCCTGAGGGGGTGGTGTCGGGATGGGCTTCAGCGAAGCCGCGCCGGAGCTCATGGCGACACTCAGGGCGAGCCCGAGGACTGACGTACGGGTCGGAGTTCGCTTCTTCATACTTCCTGTTGCTATGTTTGAAGTGCCTAGAGCCCCGACCAGGCAGTCCCGTGACGCATCGCAGTGTCTGCCGTCGGGCCTTGCGCTCGACGGCGTCTTTGTCCGTATGACTGTATGACTGATCAGAGGCGAAAATCGGGTACCACCCGTGTGGCGGCAAGATGGTCGCAAAAACCGCAGCCAACGCTGTCTTCGTCGTCGCCCGAGTTGCGCTGCAGCACGAGCGCGCGCACCCCTGCCGCGCAATCGCAGGAACTCATTGCCCGGCTTCGAAAAAAATCGCCTCTCGTATCCGGCCGGCGCCAATCTCGGGTTTCGGAGTACCCGGTTTTTGCATGCAACCGGTCTTAGGAAGCGGCACATTTCAGATTTGAGGCGACCAGACTGGCGCTCCCCGTGCGGGAACTCTGCGCAGAACTCAGAGGAGATCTACAAATGAAGGGTACTCAAAACCCATTGGGGCACGTCACCGGTCTTGTCTGCTGCGCTGTGGGCTATCTGATTGGCAGCCCTGCCAGCGCTCACAACGTTGAGGCCCGCTACGTCGCACCGCTGCCGTGGCATCTCGAGCATTTTTCCAAGGTTCTCGACATGAACACGTCGGAGTTGGGCGCCAACTTCAGATACGGCCACACGGTAATGCAAACGGTCGAAGGCCGCACATGCGCGGTGGGAATCCAGATTGCGCTGCAGGTTGACAAGAAGTATGCGAATGACATCGACGAGCCCGTGACCCTGACGTTGACCTACGCGCCGTCGCTGACGAAGAACATGATCGTCGTGGCCTGGGATAAAAACGGCGATACCGGAGAGGGGCGACTGGAGATTGAACCTGAGCCCGGCGCAGCTTTCCGCACCATCTCGGTCACGCTCGATCGGGCTCGCTTTAACGGCGCCGGCACGGCGGGCGTCGATGTGGCGATCGGCAGCAACGAAGGCATGGCGCTCTGTGATGTACAGATCGCACGCAGCTTCAGGACGACGGCCGCCACCGCCTTCGGAAAACTTCACCTGGAGGTCAGCGACCAGGCGTCGGGCCGCTCCATTCCGGCCCGGGTGGGTATCTACGACTCTACCGGCAGGAGCCCCATGCCTTCGGCCGATGCGATCCTGGTGGAGCGCTTCGCCGACAAGGTGCGACTGCTGCCTCTGGATCCGAGACCGTTCTGGCCGTCGAGCAACCGCCAGGCGTTCTACACCTCGGGGACCTACCAAGCTGACCTGCCGGTGGGTACTTATGAGCTGGCAATCAGTCGCGGTCCGGAGTATCGCGACTACTACGGAGCCTTCACGGTGCGCCAGGGCAACACGACTGACGTCGCCATCGCGCTCAAGCGCTACGCCGACCTACCGGCCGAGGGGTGGATCTCAGGTGACGATCACATTCATCTTGCTCGAGACGCCGTCGAAGATCCGAACGTCTGGACTCAGGTCGCGGCAGAGGATGTCCACGTTGGTAACCTGCTGCAGATGGGGAATATCGCGGGTATTTACTTCGAGCAGCCGGTCTGGGGTAAGCCAGGCCGCTTCCAGAAGAACGGCTACGCCGTCGTCTCGGGCCAGGAAGATCCGCGTACCGAGGAGCTTGGTCACACGATTCATGAAGATTTGAAGTCGCCCATCCACCAGAGTCGTGATACCTACTTTCTCTACAACCGCGTATTTGTAGCCTCTCACCTGCAGGGTGGGGTCTCCGGCTACGCTCATCTCAATGGCGGATGGTTCAACGTGCGGCGCGGCATGGCGCTCGACGTGCCCGACGGCTTGGTGGATTTCGTCGAAGTACTGCAAAAGGGGCGTCTGCTCACCGATCTGTGGTACCAGTTCCTGAACTTGGGCTTCAAGTTGACGCCTTCGGCGGGATCCGATTTCCCCTATTCGGATTTGCCCGGAGTCGTGCGCACATACGTCAAGGTGGCGCCTGGATCCTCTGATCTGGACGCGTGGTACTCGTCTTTTCATGCCGGCCATGCGTACGTGACGAACGGTCCCTTTCTCGAGTTCAAGATCAACGGGCATGAAATGGGCGACGAGATGCCAGTTCGAGCCGGAACCGAGCTACACGTGACCGCGAGCGCGCGCCTGAATCCGGATGTGGACAAGCTCGACCGTATCGATCTGATAGTCGAGGGAGCGGTTGCGAAGACGGTAGAGGCGTTCGGCCAGGATCACGTGAGTCTCGATACCACGCTGAAGGCCGACCGCAGCATGTGGATCGCGGTGCGAGCGTTCGGATCACGCCAGGACGAGAACAATATGACGGTCGCGCACACCGCGCCGATCTATGTGATCGTGAACGGACAGCCCTTCTGGGACCGGGATCACGCTGCTCAACTCATCAAGGAGCAGGAGGAAGTGCTGAACGGTTTGCTCAACGCGCCGGACCAGATCGAGGGTGACCTCGAGTGCTGGGAGACGTGCAAGATCTTGCTGGCAGAGTTCCCGAAGCAGTTGCCTCTGCTCAAGACGCGAGTCGAGGAGGCAGACCAGAAGTACCAGAGCATGTTGACGCGGTTACAGCGAGTGTCTTTAACCCCCCAATAGAGGAGTCACAGTTGTAGTAGCTGAATCCCCTCGCGCCGCTGATGACGAAGGGCTCAGCAAGCGCCGCGAGTCCGCGATGGATGCGCGCCCGACAGCACTGCTATAACGCGGCAAACCGTACTTCCGGCGCGAAAGTCTGATGCCATCGCTGCAGGTGGTTTAGTTGTGAGGCTGCCTTCCGTGGGCAGCGACTTTAGTGGGTCATACCCGAGAGCAGCGTCCGGATTTGCGCTCCCATTTTCTTGAGGTCGCTTTCGCCCTGATAGCGGGCAACGATGCGCCCCCCGGCATCGATGAGATAACTTGTCGGCAATCCGAGGACCCCGCCAAAGCTCTGGCCGAGCCTCGCGTCTCCCATGACTATCGGATACGAAACCGGGTGCTGCTTGAGGAACTCTTGAGCAGACTCCACATTATCGTCCATTGAGACACCAATGACTTGGAACCCTCGCGCGCCGTACTTGTGTTGCCACTGCGAGAATTGCGGCATCTCTTCGCGACACGGAGCACACCAGGTCGCCCAGAAGCTAAGTAACACTAACTTACCTCGATAGTCGATGAGATGGACAGGATTGCCGGCCAGATCAGTGCGAGAGAAATCGGGGGCGGTTTCCATCAGGTTCTTTGCGGCGCTCGGGCCGCTCAGCAGCGCGAGTGACGCGATGACAACCGCGCATCGCAAGAACCTGAACATGGACGCGGTCACTTGCCCGTGGCTGTTGGATAGCCTTTGTCAACCCAATCGCTGCCGAAGTTGTCGGCAATGTAGAGCACTTTCAAATTGCTGAAGCCGAGAGCATGCAGCGTATCGTAGGCCGCCGCGATGTTCGGACAACGGCTCCATGGACAGCAGCCGCAGTAGATGACGATCGCAACTTCTTTCGGTAACCTCGCCACGCGCTCGCGCAAGACACGCAAGCCGTCGGCCTCGCGAGCCGGGCCAGCGTATTCCGCGCCTGGAATATGCGCCTGATCGTACAACTTCCGAAACCCGACCTGCAGAATCAGTGGCTTCGAGCCCGATGCATTCCTGATTGTCGAAGCAAGGTCAGCCGGCTGAATCAAATCGACCGACGGAATTGAGGCCGCAGATTTGGTGTCGGAGAAGGCGTAGCTCCAAAAGAGCATCGCCAGCAAAGTTGCAATAAGCGCAATCTTGTTTGGGTAGGTTTTCATCGTGAGCGTCCAGCGTCGCGCGGGTGGTTCGGAACTGGCACGCTACTTTCCGCCTTGGCTTTCGATTAGGGCTTTGCGACGTAGAACTGGCACCAGCCCTGCGGGACGACGGGATCGACGACTATTGCGCATGAGGCTGGCGCAACGAAGTGCGAGCAGTTAGAGCACTGCTGCCCGTTTTTGGGCGTGCCCTGATATTTTGACAGGGCTTGCGACAGTTTTGGCTGCTGCTCCGCAGCTTCGCCCGGCGTCAGGCAGCCGAGTGAGACGGCTGTGGCGGCGGCCAACGGAGCGCCCTTCAAGAGCGAGCGGCGCGAAATCACTTTCGTGAATGCGAGAATGTCCACAATGGTGACGCCTCGTTTTATCTTCTAAGGTCCTGACGCTCAGGAGCGACAGAGGTTTAGTATCGACCGCAACGCAAGCGACTGCAAGCGCCCAAGGCGCTTAGCCAGCAATCATCCGAGATGCCATGAAACCTGCGAATTAGGGCGGCGCCAAAATTGGTACCGTGGTGCCGGCGTTCGGATCGAACGTCAAACGATCCGGGGATCGTCCGCCCTCAGCTTCACCGCGCCGCGCCTGCTGGTTCCCGGACCCGCCTCTTCGCGTATGGCAATCCTCTCATCCTCCGCCACGACGCCGAGATCCACCTCCCGGTCCGGGAAGACCACGATGACCCTTCGTCCGATCTGCACAAATATCGTGTAGGGCGTCCTCGCGGCCTGACCGGCCAAGCTGCGGATTTCCGAGTAGTAGGGCTCGGCCCGCCACGCATTGGGAACACCGGGATCGACGTGAACGACTATTTCCATGCCATCCGGCTTGAACGCGACAACCAGTTTGCTGCGGGCTGGAAGCCAATGCTCGCCGAGCGCGGGCCACAGCAGATATCCGCACTGGAACCGACGGCACTCATTCGGCCGGTCAGCATAGATCGCACAACCGCGCCCCTTGACGCAGTGCGGACACCATTTGCCGTTCGGTTTGCGGAGTTCCTCTACCGACAACAGCTTGCAGCAGAGCGTGCAAGTACCACAGCGCCTCGCCTCTCTGACTACTGGCGTCATTTCCATTCACTTTCCCAGACGAGCCTAACGTCCGATATGCCCGATTCAAATCGCTGCAAAGCTTCCATCGGCTTGGAAACCCAGCCATTCATCGTCAGCTGTCGTGATGACAGCCTTGGCGCCGGGACACGCGGCGAGAATTTTTGC
>JASHTF010000248.1 GCA_030040715.1 Gammaproteobacteria bacterium
GAAGCTGATACCGGACACGACCATCACGGTTAGCTCGGAGGGCGACGCCTACCCCCCCTTGATCGAAAATCCCCAGATTGACGCCCTCGGCCGACGGGCGCAGGCGATCTACGCGGAGCTCGGCAAGAGCATCACGCTGTCAGGCAATGGCGGTGCGTCTGAATCCGCCGTCGCGATGTCGCAGGGTACCCCGGCGCTCGATGGCCTCGGTTTCGTCGGTGAAGGCTTGCACACCGATCACGAATGGATCGACCTCAGCAGCGTCGCGTCCCGCATGTATTTGTTCACGCGCCTGCTGATGGTGACCTGCGAGTCCCCGCCCGCGAAGTCCGCTTCCGCGACTCAGTAGCGAAACTCCGCGGTGATTCCGATGGTTCGCGGCGCCAGCGTCACATCCTCGAAATACGACAAGCCGCCTTCGGTGTAGCCGCTGAGGACCGGACGGTCGTTGAACATGTTGTTGGCGAACGCCGACAGCTGCATGTGGCCGATGTTGGTGCCGACACGCAGGTTGAAGTAGCTGTAGGAGGTGATGATTCTCTCGTTGAGGCTGAAGGTCGAGGTGGCCGGATCGTTGATCGGCAGTGCTCTGAATCCGCTCTGGTCTGCCCAATCGACCCGGGCGAACGAGCCGTGCTGCAAGATATCGAAGTTGTATTGCGCGCCGATCGATATCGTCCAAGGCTTCTCCTGCAGCGCGTCGCCGGTTCGGACCAGCGGTAGCGACCCCGGATTGATATCCAGAGTCTTGGAAAAGTAGGCGTCGGTGTAGCCGATCTGCGCGAGGTACAGGAATGAGCCGACGCGCTGATTGAGCGTGAAATCAAAACCCTTGCTGACCGCCTGGCCGAGATTGGAATTGAATTCCAGGCCGCAGTCGGCCAAATAGATCTGCTGCTGAATGTTGGTCCAGTTGATGTGGAACAGGCTCCCCTCGACCTCCATGCTGCCGCCGAGGAGCCGATTCTTGGTGCCGACCTCATAGTTCCAGAGAGAGTCGGGATTGTAGGTTATGGGTGCAGTGGCAAATCCTTCCGAATGCAATTCCGGGAGGCAGGCGGCGCTGTTGATGGCGACATTGGCTCCGCCGGGTCGGAAGCCCTTGTCGGCGGTCGCATAGACCATGCTGGCATCGTCGATCTGCCAGCTGATGTTGTACTTCGGTGTCACTGCGTGCTCGGTGCTGCTGACGATGCCCTGATCGGTGCCGAAGTTGAAGGCACCGGTCACGTAATTCGAATTCCACAGCAATATCCGCGACACCCGCGTACCTACCGTCACGCGCACACCGGGTAGGACCTCATAGCCAAGCTCACCGTAGCTGGCGAGCTCGCGATTCTGCGCATAGAAGTACTGCATATAGATATAGCGATTGTCGAGCAGCGGCACGCCGGTGTCCTGCTGCAGCGTGCCACCGCCGTCCAGGTCGTAGATCAGCTGCGCGAAGTCCAGGTCAGTGATGAACTCATCGGCCACATCCTTGGTGTCGTTGTAGTAGACGCCGAAGGTCCATTTGAGCTTCGCATTCGGATCGGATTGAATCCGCGCGTCCTCGACGATGGTATGAAAGGCGTCCAGGTATTGCGAGTAGGCTCGATAGTTCGGGATGCCGGGATAAATGCCAGTGCCGGCGAAAATGCTCGGATCATTCAGCGAGTAATCAGCCGTCGGGTAGTCGATTCGGTTGAAGTAGGAGGTATTGGAAACGACCTCAAAATACGGATTGGTGTAGTCGATCTTCACCGCGGGCAGGAAGAAGTAGTCGGGCTCAGGTGAGGGCAGTGGATCCATGCTGCGGTATATGTTCTGGCTCGGGTTGGAGATCTGCTCCCAATAGGCGTCCTGGTCATTCAGATTGGTGCGCTGATACATGATCGACGGAGTGATGACCAGATGCTCGATCGGCGCCCACGCCAGAGCGCCGCGCAGCACGTAGTCATTCGAGTAGTTGGAGTTCGACTCGAGTTCCTGATCGCTGAGCTCGTTGTAGCGGTCGATCCAGCCGCCATCATGACGATAGTAGGCGCTGAAACGGAAACCGAGCGTGTCATCGATGATCGGGCCGCCCACTGCAGCACCAACCTCGTAATTCTGACCGTAATCGTCGATCTGTCCGAATTCGACCCGCTCGTAGGAGCTCCACTGCGTCAAGGAGGGCTGGGGGGTGATGAAGCGCAGCGTACCGCCCTCGGAGCTGGCGCCGAACAGCGTACCCTGGGGTCCGCGCAGCACCTCGACGCGGTCGAGATCGAACAGTTTGGGGAACGTGCTGGCCGGATCGTAGCCGAGGCTTTGGATCTGGATCGGCGTATCGTCGATATAAATGCCGACCGTGCTCTGGCCGGCGCCCGAGGTGATACCGCGAATCGAGACCGAGTTGGAGTCGAGAAATCCCGACGGCTGATAGTAAATTCCGGGCGTCATCAGCATCATGTCGCTGGCGTCGCGAAATCCACGCACCTGGAGCGCCTCGTCGGTGTAGACGCTCAGGCTGATCGGCACCTTGCTCTCGGCCTCGACCTGGCGCGTGGCCGTGACCTCGACCTCCTGCAGGCTGGTATCGGATGACGCCTGAGTGCTCTGCGTAGTGGAGGCGGTAGAGCCGCCATTGGTCGCAGGGGGCGTTGCCGGCTGCGAAAATGCACTCATTGAGAACGCGAGCAGGAGCAGTCCGGTCGTGACACGCAAGTTAATCCCTCCCCCAGGTGATACGGTAACGGTAGCGGTTCGCGCGCTCGTGAGCAAGCCGGCCGCGGTGCGAACATCGACCGGCGGGCGGATCAGACCGATTCTGGCTCGAAGGAGCGCACATGCCCCGCGATGCAGGACGGTATTCCGACTCGCTGGCGATTCGCTACCCGACGACGTCCGTCGGTGCTGAGGGTTTCACTTCGTGGTCCCGGCGCAGGTCGAGCTCCTCGATCATCGCCCGTCGCATGACGAATTTCTGAATCTTGCCCGTCACGGTCATGGGGAATTCGGTGACGAAGCGGACGTGGTGCGGCACCTTGTAGTGAGCGATGTTGCTGCGGCAATACTCCAGCACCTCATCGACCGTACATTCCATTCCTGGCTTGAGCTTGATCCAGGCGACGACAATTTCTCCCAAACGTTGATCGGGCACGCCGAAGATCTGGGCGTCCTGGATTTTGGGATGTCGATAGAGAAAATCCTCGATCTCGCGCGGCGAGACGTTTTCGCCGCCTCGGATGATCAAATCCTTGACCCGTCCGACGATGCTGCAATACCCCGCCGCGTCCAAGGCAGCCAGATCGCCGGTGTGCATCCAGCCTTGCGGGTCGATGGCCTCAGCCGTCCGCTGCGGATCATCCCAATAGCCGCGCATGACGCTGTAACCGCGCGTGAGCAGCTCGCCGCGCGCACCGACCGGCACGACCCGTCCATCGGCATCGATGATTTTCACTTCAAGATGCGGATGAATCCTGCCGACAGTCGCCACGCGAAGCTCGAGTGGATCGTCGCAGCGGCTCTGAAAGCTGACCGGGCTGGTTTCGGTCATGCCATAGCAGATCGTGACTTCGCGCATGTGCATCTGCACCACGACGCGCCTCATGATCTCGATCGGGCAGAGGGCGCCCGCCATGACGCCGGTGCGCAGCGAGCCGAGGTCGTAGGCGCCGAATTGGGGATGATCCAGCTCAGCGATGAACATCGTCGGTACGCCGTACAGCGCCGTGCAGCGCTCACGCTGGACCGCCTGGAGGACCGCGGTCGGATCGAATCCTTCGCTTGGAAAGACCATCGCCGCACCGTGGGTGGTGCAACCGAGCACACCCATCACCATGCCGAAGCAGTGATACAACGGCACGGGAATGC
>JASHTF010000249.1 GCA_030040715.1 Gammaproteobacteria bacterium
CGACGCCGCCGAATCGGCTGCGCTGGGATCCGCTGCCGTTGCCGCGCGCGCCGACCGACTTCATCGACGGGCTGGTGCTGTTTGCCGGCAACGGGGACGCGCGCACCCAGACCGGGGCTGCGATCCATATGTATGGCGCCAATCGCTCGATGACGCGGCGCGTGTTCTACGACGCGGACGGCGAGCTGCTGATCGTGCCGCAGCTCGGGCGACTGCTGCTCACGACCGAGCTCGGACGGCTCACCATCGAGCCGCTGGAGATCGCGGTGGTTCCGCGCGGCGTGCGCTTTCGCATCGAGCTACCGGATGGCGAGGCCCGCGGCTATGTATGTGAGAACTTCGGTGCATTGTTGCGGTTGCCGGACCTCGGACCAATCGGATCGAATGGGCTCGCGTGCGAGCGTGATTTTCGCACTCCCACCGCTTGGTACGAGGAGGTCGCCGCCGAGCATCAGCTGCTGGTCAAGTTCTGCGGCCGGTTGTGGTCCACCACGATCGATCACTCGCCGTTCGATGTGGTCGCTTGGCGCGGTAACTATGCACCGTACAAATACGACCTGAGAGCCTTCAATACCATCGGCTCGATCAGCTTCGATCACCCGGATCCGTCGATTTTCCTGGTGCTGCAATCCACCAGCGATACACCCGGCGTCGATAACGTCGACTTCGTGATCTTCCCGCCCCGCTGGCTGGCGATGGAGCACACGTTTCGCCCGCCCTGGTTCCACCGCAATATCGCCAGTGAGTTCATGGGTCTGATCCGGGGCGTGTATGACGCCAAGGCGAGCGGGTTTGTGCCGGGCGGAGCATCGCTGCACAATTGCATGAGCGCTCACGGCCCTGATGCGGCGACCTTCGAGAGCGCCAGCCGCGCCGATACCACCCGCCCCGAGCGCGTACTCGATACGATGGCCTTCATGTTCGAGACGCGCTACGTACTGCGTCCGAGTCGCTACGCCCTGGCGACGCCGCTGCTGCAGGCGGATTACGCGGGCTGCTGGCAAGGTCTCGAGAAACACTTCAACCCGCGCCAACGCTGAGATGATGCTCGATGAGACGCATGATCCGCGGCTAGGCAGCTGGCTGGAATCCGCCAACACGCCCGCGACCGACTTCCCGCTCCAGAACCTACCGTTCGGCGTGTTTCGCCGCGCGGGCAGTGACGAGAGTTTTCGCGGTGGCGTCGCGATCGGCGATCAGATACTCGACCTGAGCGCCGCCGTTCGGACCGGGGTATTCGGCGCCGGCGGCGTTGCTCCGGCGGCGTTCCAGGCCGCAGAGGCCGCGGCCGTGGCACCGCTGAACGGCTTCATGGCCGCAGGCGCACACGCCTGGAGCGCCCTGCGTCTGGCGCTGTCGCGCCTGCTGCGACTCGGGTCGGCGCAGGAGATGGCACTGCGAGGCTGTCTGGTGGCGCAGTCGCAGGCCGAATACGGGCTGCCGGCGCACATCGGCGATTACACGGATTTCTACAGCTCGATCTATCACGCCACCGCGGTCGGCCGATTGTTTCGCCCCGATCAGCCACTGCTGCCCAACTACCGCTGGCTACCGGTCGCGTATCACGGGCGCAGCTCCTCCATCGGCGTCTCCGGCCAGCAGTTTCCGCGCCCCTACGGTCAGGCGTTGCGGGGCGAGCCTGCGCCGACCGTCGGACCAAGCCAGCGGCTCGACTACGAGCTGGAGCTCGGCGTATTCATCGGTCCCGGCAATCCACCCGGCCACCGCATCCCGCTGGCCGCGGCGGAGCGGCATGTGTTCGGCCTGTGTCTGCTCAACGACTGGTCGGCGCGCGACCTGCAGGCGTGGGAGGCCCAGCCCCTCGGCCCTTTCCAGGGCAAAAATTTCGCCACCACGATCTCGCCCTGGATCGTGACGCTCGATGCGCTGGCCCCCTACCGTGTTCCCTGGGAGCGCCCGGCGCAGGACCCGGCACCGCTCGCATACCTCGACTCGGCGGACGTGCGCGCCGCGGGCGCGATCGATATCGAGCTCGAGGTGCGCCTGCAGAGTAACCTCATGCACGCCCGTGGCGAGGAGCCCGAGCCTGTGTCGCGCAGCAACTTCAAGCATGCCTACTGGACCATCGCGCAGATGGTCACGCATCACACGCTCAACGGCTGCAATCTACGCACCGGTGACCTGCTCGGAACCGGCACCCAGTCGGGCCCGCAGCCGGAGCAGGCCGGATCGCTGCTGGAGCTGACGCACGGCGGCAAGCAGCCGCTGACGCTTGCCAGCGGCGAGCAGCGGCGATTTCTCGAGGACGGCGATCGCGTCAGCCTGCGGGCCTGGTGCACGCGACCCGGGCTGCCGCGCATCGGCTTCGGCGAAGCCATCGGCCGGGTGCTGCCGGCCGAGGCATGATCTACTCTTACAGCCCAACCAGCGGAGGTCGATGAGGCGATGCGGCTATATACCTACTTTCGAAGCTCGGCGGCGTTTCGCACCCGCATCGCGCTGAACCTCAAGGGTCTGCCCTATGAATCGGTTCCGGTTCATCTGCTGCGCGGCGACCAACATAGCGCGAGCTTCATCGAGCGCAATCCGTCGCAGCTGATCCCGGTGCTCGAGTTGGATTCGCTGCGGCTGACGCAGTCGCTCGCCATCATCGAGTATCTGGAAGAGACCCACCCGACACCGCCGCTGCTGCCCACGGCTGCGGCGGCGCGCGCCGAAGTGCGTGCGCTCGCGCTCAGCATCGCCTGCGACATCCATCCCCTGAACAACGCCCGCGTGCTGCGCTATCTCAAGTCCCCGCTCGGCATCGACCAGCCGGCGCGTGATGAGTGGGCACGTCACTGGATCGCGCTCGGCTTCGAGGCGCTCGAGCGACGACTGAGCAGCGGCGGCTACAGCGGCCGGTACTGCTATGGCGACGCCGTGGGTATGGCCGACTGCTGTCTGATACCACAGACCTTCAATGCGCTGCGCCTGCAGTGCTCGCTCGACCCCTTTCCTACCATCCGCCGCATCTACGCGCACTGCATGAGTCTCGAGGCGTTTCGCCAGGCCGAGCCGGCGGCGCAGCCGGATGCGGAGACCTAGCGCCGGCCTGGCCGCCCGCCCTCGACACTCGAGCACATGCCCTCCTTCAACATTACGCACTGGTGGGACTTCCTGCGTGCGATCGCGGCTTGCAACGTCGTGACGTGGACGTTCGCGACCGCGGCCGTCGTGCGCCGCAGGGACGACACCCTGTCCGCGGAGTCCCATCGCGCCTGGCGCAGACAGTTGCTGCTATCGGCCGTGTACGTGTTCGGTTGCGCGTTGCGCTCCTTTGTTCCGGTCTACGATATCGGGCGCGTCGGCCTGGTCGACTCCTGGCTGTCGAGCGTCCTGCTCGGACGCTGCGTGGCAATGGTGGCCGAGCTGAGCTTCGTCACCCAGTGGGCACTGATGTTGCGACAGTCAGCGGTGGCGGCCGGCAGAGCCACGGTAGCAATCATGGCCCAGGCGATCGTGCCGCTCATCGTGGCCGCCGAGCTGTGCTACTGGTATTCCGTACTGACGACATCCAATGTCGGCCAGATACTCGAGGCGATTCTCTGGGGGAGCTCGGCGGCTGTCGCGGTCATCGGCCTGTCGCTGGTGCAAGCGCGCTACACGGGGGCGCGACGCCGCCTCATGGTTGCCTGGTGCGTCGCCGGCGCAGCCTACGTGGCGTTCATGTTCCTGTACGACCTGCCGATGTACTGGTCGCGCTGGCTCACCGATCTAGCGCAGGGGCATCACGATCTCAGCATCGCGCGGGGGTTGCTCGACATCGTGCATCACCGGGTGGTGTCCTATCGCTGGGAGGATTGGAAGGGCGAGATCATTTGGATGTCACTGTACTTCAGTGTCGGCGTCTGGGTCAGCATCTCACTCGCCTACGCCTCGGGGCGCTGGGCAGAAAGCGGCGCTGCACGTTCGGATCGGTCAGGCGCGTTGGGAGCTGATCGCGAGCGTGGCCCCGCTCAGTCCGCACGCGCCACGCACGATCGAAAACCCTATCCGGCTCGCGCCTATCCGAAGCGCGGTTCGTAGCTACCGTAACGGCGCGCATGCACCGCAACCGGGCATAACGCGTCCATCGACGGACGCGGGCGCTGAACGGCGACTGAACCGGAGCCTCATCGTGCTCGGCTTTGCGTCCGGGTCAGCGCGGACGGGCAATCGTGCGTTGATAGCAGCAAAGACGTTAGAAGGAGGTATGCCATGAGACGTCTGCTGCTGAGTTTGATTCCAATCAGCGCCCTGGCACTGTCGGGGTGTGTGGTAGCGCCGGCCGGCTACTATCATCCGCGCGCATTCGTAGTCGCGCCGGCACCGGTGGTGGTCGTACACCCGTATCGATGGTAGCCGAAGATCGCGTGCCGGGCGGCGCTGCCGCCCGGCGGCTCACTCGCTAACTTCCCGCGGACGTCCAGCGTTCGCTCGCTCTCCATAGAGACTCCTGTAGCTCGACGTCGTTCGCTAACGGCGAGGCCGCCTGCACCCGCTGGTGCTCGTCGAAATAGCAGCCGCTGATCGTGCCGACCTGCTCGGCAAGCGCCAGATAAAGGGTAGTGCGCGCGCCGCGCTCGACATCGAACATCACGCGACTGATGAGCGGCTTCACCAGCCGTAGCCACGCAGGCAACAGATGCGTCGCCACGACCCCCGGATGCAGGCAATTGGCCGTGATGTCGCGACCGGCCAGCCGCCGGGCCAGCGCAAAAGTAAACAGCACGTTCGCCAGCTTGGAGCTGGCGTAGGCCTCGATGCCGCTATAACGTGCGCGCGCGTCACGGACGCGCTCGAGATCAAGTTTGCCGCGCAGGTGTGCCCGCGAAGCCACGTTGATGATGCGGGCGCGCGCCGCCATGCGGTCCGACAACAGCCTCGACAGCAAAAAGGGCCCCAGATGGTTGGTTGCGAACGTGAGCTCGAAGCCGTCCACGGACATGCGCCGCCGTGCACTTACCATACCGGCGTTATTGATCAGCAATGCAATGCGGTCGAACTGCGCCCGTAGCGTCTGCGCACACACCCGCACCGATCGCAACGAGGCCAGATCGCAATGAATGACGCGTACGCAGGCGTGCGGCACGAGTGCGGCAATGTGTACCTGCAGCGCCGCGCCGGCCTCGACATTGCGGCAGAGCATCGCGACCGTGTAGCCGGCGCGCGCGAGCTCGATCGCGGTGACGCGGCCGATGCCGTGCGTGGTGCCGGTGACGACCGCGATCGGGCTCAACTCAGCGCGCGACCCTTTGCGCCACGAGTCGGCGCGGGATCTGTGCCCCGGCAGCGTTGGCCATGACGTGTGCGCCGCCGGCGTGCATTGCAGCGGCGTGAGGCTGGCACTCGACCAAGTGGCCCTCGAACTCGCGCGTGCAGGCGTCCCAACCGGAACGTCGAGCACGCTCGCGGCACCGCGCCGGATCAATCGTGAGCGCGCGCAGCGCGGCGCGCGCCAGATCGCTGTCCAATGCTCCGGTTACTCCGTCTTCGATCACATCGATCGGACCGGTCACGGGGAAGGCAGCCACCGGCACGCCGCACGCCATGGCTTCGAGGTTCACGAGGCCGAAGGTATCGGTACGACTCGGGAATACCAGGATGTCAGCGGCTGCGAGGTGTGCCGCCAGCTGCTCGCCGAACTGGTAGCCGACGAAGCGCTCCCGCGGGAACTGCCTCTCGAGTCGCGCGCGCTCGGGTCCATCACCGATGATGAGCTTTGATCCGCTCCACGGCATCTGCAGGAAGGCGTCCACGTTCTTCTCGACCGCCAATCGCCCGACATAGGCCGCCAGCGGACGCGGCAGGTCGAGGAATTGCTTGGAGCGCGGGCGAAACAGCTCGGTATCGACGCCGCGGCGCCACCGCACCAGGTTTCTCAGGCCGCGAGCGGCGAGCTCCCGCTCCACCGTGGGCGTGCTGACCATGCAGTGCAGGGCCGCGTCATGGAAGCGCCGTACCGCCCAGTAGGATGCGGCCAGCGGGATCGGCAAGCGCGAGCGCAGATACTGCGGAAACTGCGTGTGATAGGAGGTGGTGAAGCGCAGGCCGTTGCGGATGCAACAACCGCGTGCGCTCCAGCCGAGCGGCCCTTCGGTCGCGATGTGCAGTGCCTGCGGTTGAAACGCCGCAATCTGGCGCGCCAAGGACTTGCCCGGAAACAAGGCGAGCTTGATTTCCGGATAGGTCGGGCAAGAGACGGTGTCAAATTCCAGCGGACTGATGACGCGCACTTCGTGACCGAAACGACCGAGCCAGGAAGCGGTGTGCGCGAGAGTGGTGACGACGCCGTTGGTCAGCGGATACCAGGCGTCCGTCACGATCATGATTCTCGTCAAGTGGCCGTGCCTCCTCCGATATCGGGACCGCCAGCACCGCGGCGATGGTGGCAGCGCGGCGTGGCGATCTGATGACGATGGAGAAACAGTTTTGTTACGCCCTGGGCGTAGCCAGGCCGATCAGCGCAAAATGTGAACTGTTTGTTCCACGAGAGGCATCTCTTAATAATTCTGCAACGAAATCGCTATATTCGCTTATCCGCCATGCTCACGTGGCGATGAGTAAGGAATCACGATGAAGCGAAGCTTCTTGCAGGCGCTGAAGATCCAGAGATGGGACGACCATCGCTACTACCATCACAGCCGCATTAACCAGTCGCTGCACCTGCTCAGTGCGCTGAGCTTCCTCGCGGCCTATGGGGCGATGTTCAAGGACCCGGTCGCGGCCGCCTTGATCGGCTGGCTGGTGGCGATGATCAGCCGCCAGCTCGGGCATTTCGTGTTCGAGCCCAAGGGCTACGACCAGGTCAATCAGGCCACGCACCAGCACAAGGAAGCCATCAAGGTCGGCTACAACCTGCAGCGCAAGACCGTGCTGCTGTCGCTGTGGGCGCTGACGCCGCTGCTGCTGTGGGTGAATCCGTCGCTGTTCGGGCTATTTCCCGCGCACGCGACCCGCGCCGAGTTTGTGCGTCACGTCGGGGAGATCTGGCTGTGTCTCGGGTTCGGGGCGCTGCTGTTCCGCACCGTGCAGTTGTGCATCATCCAGAACGTGCAGACCGGCCTGGTCTGGCTGACCAAGATCATCACCGATCCATTTCACGACATCATGCTTTATTACCGAGCACCGTGGCACTTACTGCGGGGCGAGCTGATCGACCCCATGGGAGGCGTAGGCGCGCACGAACCATCTCCCGGAGCAGCTGACGCTTGATCGACTCGTTGGACCTGGCGTCGCCCGGCCGCCACCAGCCATCCTGGTGCATCTGCCGGGCGGCGGCGATGAAGCGCTCGGTGACTTCGGCGAAATCCGCGTCGCTGTAGTCCAGGCTGAAGATGAGCCGCCCGGTGCCGACCCAGCTGAGCGCGAGTCCGTGCGCGCGCAGGTAGTACTGCAACATCCAGTTGTAGCGCGACGGCTGCGGGTAGCAGACCGTCCAGATCGTGGACAGGTTTGCGACCCGCACGTTCAGCCCTTCGGCCTGCAGGCGCCTATTGAGCCCTGCGGCGCGCCCGTCCCAGAGCGCATCCAGATCGCGGTACCGAGCCGCAAGCGCAGCGCCCTCGAGCTGCTGCAGAAACTCATGCATCGCGCCCATC